>CBERPN010000290.1:0-5726 GCA_965524675.1 uncultured bacterium | reverse complement strand
ATGTCGCACGTCTATGCCGCGCGCATCCTCATCCCGCGCATGACGGCTCGGGGCGGCGGCTACCTTCTAAATACCGCGTCGGCGGCGGGGCTTCTCACCAACCTCGGTGATGCTCCATACACGGTGACGAAATCGGCGGCGGTAGCTTTGGCCGAGTGGCTGTCGATCACCCATGGCGACGACGGCATAAAGGTGTCGTGCCTAGCGCCCATGGCGGTACGGACCCCAATGACGGACTCCGACGACCCGGCGGTAGCTAACGTGGTTTCGCACGGCATGATCGAACCCGAAACCGTCGCCGACGCAGTCGTCGCCGGAATAGCTAGCGAGCAGCTACTGATCTTGCCGCACCCCGAGGTAGCGCAATTCATGGCCACCAAGGCCTCGGCTCACGAGAAGTGGCTCGGCGGGATGCGCAGGCTCCAAAAACAATTCTTCGGGTAGTTTCCAGATGAAGGTTCCCGAGCTGGCCGACTTCGTCGGCCCCAACATGGCAATTCTCATTTGTGGTCTCAACCCAAGCATCTACTCGGCCCAGGCCGGTGTGGGCTTTGCTCGGCCCGGAAATCGCTTTTGGCCAGCTGCGTTAGCGGCCGGGATCGTGTCGATCGATCGCGACCCCGACCACGCCCTCGAACACCACGGTATTGGAATGACCGACCTCGTCAAGCGAGCTACTCGTCGGGCAGACGAACTCGACCCCCAGGAATACCGGAACGGCTTGTGTCGACTCGAAGGTGTCGTAACGAGATGGCAGCCGACGACGGTGTGTTTCGTTGGGCTCGCCGGCTGGCGAGCGGCCGTCGATCGTAAGGCCAAAGCTGGCTGGCAGACCACGATGGTGGCCGACCGGCCGGTGTACCTCATGCCCTCAACCAGTGGCCTAAACGCGCACTCATCACTAAGCGACCTAACCGAACACCTAAAGGCCGCCTCCCGAAATTACTGCCCCAATAACCGGTAGGCGGACATTTCGTCAGTAATTACAGCGGCGAAACTGAAATTACTGTTGCAATGACCGGTAGGCGGACATTTCGTCAGTAATTTCGGATTGCTTAGGGGGCTAGATCCCTTACCGCTTGGGCCACATCGACTCCTGGCACCGGCATGATCATCAATGCTGGTGTGGTGACCCCGTTATCGATGTAACGCTGTACGTGAGCCTTGCACTGCGCTGGCGTTCCGCTGACGATCAGCTCATCGACAACCGAGTCTGGAATCTTCTCGAGCGCTCCTTTGCGATCGCCGCTAGACCACTGTTCCCAGTGTTCGCCAAGCGTGTCGCTTCGACCCATCCATTCATGAAAAGCGCGGTACACCGGAACGTTAAGATACGCGGCCATGACAAATCTGCCGGTCGCCAACACGGTGTCGCGGTCGTCGCTGGGAATCACGAAGATTCGTGCGACAATCTCTTTGGTTTGGCTTCCCTTGGCAGCTCCGTTAACCACAGCCGCGACCTCGGACACATTCTCGGCCGACAACCAGTTAATAATCGCGCCATCGCACTCTCGGCCCGCCAACTTGAGCATCCCTTCTCGCAGAGCCGCTACCAGGATTGGCACGGGCTGCTCTAGCTGTACCCCAAGACGAAATCCTTTGACCGAGAACGTGTCGTACTGCTCGGTGACCTTTTCGCCCGATAGTGCTGCCTGCAAGAACCGAACCATGTCGCGGGTGCGTTTGTAGGGCTCATCGAAGGCTATGTCGTTCCAGTTCTCGACAATTACATTGGACGACGAGCCGATTCCGGCCACGAAGCGACCAGGCGCGGCCGAGGCTAGCGAAGCTACGCTCTGCGCCATTAGGGCGGGGCCACGGGTGAACGCTGGAACTATGGCGGTGCCGAGTCGAAGGGTTGGTGTCCAGGTCGAAGCGAGGGCCAGCGGGGTAAAGCCATCGATTCCGTTACCTTCTGCCGACCAAAGATCGGTGTATCCGAGCGACTCGATCTCTTCGAAAGCGGCTCGCTGGCTGTGAAGTGGACCATCAAAGGGGACGGTGATTCCGTAGCGCTGCATGGACGAACCGTAGCGCAACTGTCGCTCAACTCGAACCCTCTGAGCTCAGCGGCTGCGAATGAGCGAGTCGACCATTTGCCCCATCAGGGCTAGCTGCTCTTCGGTCAATAACCCTGCCGCCGTGGAATCATTGCTGTCATCGAGCAGGTAAACGGAAAAGGCCTCCGCGAAATCACCCTGCCCCGCCGAAAAGTCGCTTAGACCATCGCTCACCCACCATTGAGTGTCGATTCCTCGCGCTGTCAACCAACCGAGTCGCTGATCGTCGTTAAGGAATGACACGTCGAGCGCATGGGCTACTTCGTGGGCGAGCACGCCCGCGACGGACTCGGGGGTGTCGTCGGCCCGAACGAAGATCTCAATGCGCTTGTCGTCCGCAAAGGTCAGGCCACGATATTGGTCGACACCACCACGAGCCTCGATGGTCCAGCCAGGCAAGGTTCTAGATAGATCGATTCCCAGAATCTCGACGGCTCTGACATAGCTAGCCGCGGGATTGGGGACAGCGATGGCGAGCGGGGTCGTATCTGTGAACGCCGCTACCGGCGACGTGGAAGTAAGCGACGAGTCGACCGCTACTTCGGTAGCAGCGGTGCCGCCTCCAACCAAACTGGGGGTAGTCGGAGGCTGGGCAACAAAGACCAGAGCTCCGAGGCCAACAGCACCAACCAGTAGTCCTGCTCCTGGAACGTAGCGCTTGGCGCGAAAGCGTTTGAGAAGACCGGCGAGAATTGGGTCATTAGCAGCCATAGCCGCTAGCAGCCGTTCCTCGATGAAGTGTGGCGGCTCATCCAGCGATGCGCCTAGTACCAAAAGGTCGTGCCGTCTAAGCGATATCTCGCTGCCAGCGTCGACACCGCGAAGCAAGTAGACCAGCGAAAGGTAGCGCTCAAGAATCTGCTGCTGGTCGAAGCGATCGATTGGCTCGAACGACCCGGCGATTACCAGACGACCGACCCCCACGTCGAGAATCAGATCGACTCGCTGTGGTAAGACGGCTCGGAAATCGATGCCGTAGAGCGCGCATAGATCGTCAACGATTTGTTGGTCCGTACCGGAATTTCCAGCCTCGAAGTCGGCGAGTTCGCCTGACGTAAACCTTCCGTTCGATAGCGTCGCGAGTTCTGTCAGATCTAGCCCTAATAACAGGCGTTGCTCGGCCAACAACGGGCTAAATCTGTGAGCTGGGACCAGATCCGCTGTCACCATTCTAGGTTTTTCGACCCATTAGCGACGGTTCTAGAGCAGTAATCAGGTGTTGTCCCCAGAAGCGTGTCACACCCCCTCGCCATACTATGAACATGAGTACGCAGCTTGCCCTCGCCAACACCGCATCGTTCACGAAACCGGTCACGACTCGCCCACCGAAAACCCGATCCATAACTGGGTCTGCAGCGCGTCGCAGTCCAAACTCGGCTCGCAACGCCGCTCAGGTCCGCAAGACGAGAGCAAACAAAGGTTCACGACACCAATCAGCCACCGGTTCTGGGGTTGCTTCTCGCCCGCAGCCCAACTGGCGGATCGATGAAGGCACCCGCCAGGCTGGTCGCGTTGGCATAGCTTCGGCCCGACAAGCTCTGGCCGACGCACGCTTAGCCGCCTTCAACGAACAAATCATCGATGCCGCATAGTCAACAAAGTCAAACTGCACCCAGCTTGCGGGCACGAGCACCGCCGCGCCGTGCGGCTAGTGTCTACAACTCTTAGCAGATACTGCTAGCTGACCAGTCCCGACTCCCCTCCCCTTGTATGCCACGAATTTGTTGGGAGTCCTGTGTCAAAACATCTAGTTATGATTCTCTTTTCGCTACTGGTGGCGCTGATCAGCGCTTGCTCCAATTCGGGCTTTGCCCTGACCTCGGACGAATCTTGGGCGCTCGAAGCCAACGCCATAGTCGCCGAGACCATTGACGGCGACACGATCCGTGTCGACCTCGTCTCGGGCACAGAAGTTGTGCGGTTACTTGGTATCGACACCCCCGAAACCGTCGATCCGCGTCGACCCGAGCAATGCTTTGGTTCCGAGGCTTCTAGCTTTCTCGCCCAGCTCTTGCCGACCGGAACTCCAATTCGGCTCGAACGCGACCGCCAGGCTCGCGACACCTTTGGGCGTCTACTCGCATACGTTCACCGTGCACCCGATGGGCTGTTCATTAACCACGAATTGCTCGCTGGTGGCTACGCCGACACGCTTTCGATCGAGCCCAACACCACCTTCCGCTCGGAGTTTGACGTGGCCCTTCGAACCGCACGAGCCGAGCGTCGCGGGCTCTGGGGCCAATGCGATGGTCCCGATCAGCCGCTTTCAGAGCCTGGGGAGCACGAAGAATAACCGTTCACGAGAATGGCTATGGCCTAGACCGGGCAAGCAATGAGACTGTACGTACTGAGTCGACGGCGAAGCGTCCAGACCAACAACAGCACCGCTAACAATCCAACTATGGGTTGCACAGGTGCCCACCAGCTCAGAGCCCCGGCGGACCCGACCGCCGCCACCACCAGCTGATTGCATACGGGGCAACCAACTGCCAAGAACGACGCGAACCCGCCCCACATCGTTCGGCGATCGTCGGCGTCGGAACTGGCGACAGCTGGTGCCCGAATCGCCATGATGATGCCTATCAGCCCAGCGGTAGCAGCAAGGATCGCGTAGTCGATGGAACGCACCGGAACGGGGCGGCCAAAGAGGGGCGTATCGATCAGATCGGTGGGGACCGCTATCAGCACTACAGCCAGCAAAGTAATCGGCACGGCTCTAAGCCAAGTCCGAGGTGGCAGATCGACAAGGCCGGACAACATCACTTCAAATTAGCCGATCGTGCGAGCTAGTTGTGTTACGCGTCGGCGAATAGCTGTGTGTCGGCGAAAAGCTGGATTCGAAACGATTCGTACTCGTTGCTGTTGAGCACATCGACCCACTCATTGAGCCATCTGACATAGTCGCCTTCAACCTTGATACGGCCCTGCATGAATGCGACGCTCGGTCCGAGTTCGCCGGCCAGCATCTTTAGGGCGAATTCATAGCGCCAGGTAATGGTGACGTCGGCAGCCTTATTCTTGCCGAGCGCAGCTTCTACCACCCGGCCGTCGCGCACTACGTCGAAGTATCGAACGTTGCCATTGGGGGTCTTCTCGACGATGAACTGCGTGATGATGTCGAGCCCTACCCGCTCGGGCAGCTGCGCTCCAAGCGATGCGTACAAATCAATCCATTGCTCGCTTAAGTACTGCGGCATTCGCTCAAACTCCGTCGCTGAGAACGATGACCTCAGCGGCGCCTTCGAGATGATCGCGCACCCCCGCGAACAGATCACTTTCGGGAGTGCTAGTCGGAACCAGGCTTCGGGCCAAGATGTAGTCGTCCCAGGGATAAGCGTCGCGAGCGGCCTCATCGGGTAACCCGAACCAGAATGGCGACTCAGGATCTACCTGGGTGGCGTGCGCTTTGAGTGCCGCAGCACGAACCTGATGGTATTCGCCAATCTCGACGCGAGTAGTTATTCGGTCGTCTTGTGATGGCCGTGTAAACCAGTCTTGGGAGTACGGAGACTCAATGCCGAGTTCGTCGTACTTGCTGTGCAAAGCCTCGATCCGAGCCCGCGACCAGGTGGTGTAGTACATCTTCAAAACTGCCCATGGCTCGCCGAGGTCGGGCCTGTGTGAACTATCGGCGACCAATTCGAATGCTGGGACGCTGATGTCGTT
>CBERPN010000289.1:0-5748 GCA_965524675.1 uncultured bacterium | reverse complement strand
ACAGCGAACGTTGCGGCATTGAGGAAGACGTCATTAGAAGAACCGCTCGCCCAATCGCCTGCGCCGAAAGCGTGTCGATTCTCGAAGACCTCGGTATCGAGATGGCACCTAACTCAACGCTGGTGAGCTATCTACAGAAGTTGCTGTGGATCTTGGCTGGCAGCTTCGCTCGCCCCGGCACCATGACTAGCCACTCTGCAATAGTGCCCTTGTTCAGCTATGGCGCTAGTGGCAAAGAACCGACTGCACCGGTCACCGGCGGGGCGATAATTTCGGGTCTGGTCGCTTGCAACGAGATCCCCGACATGGTGCTCACCGACCATCCCGACCGCGTCAAGGCGATGTTCATCGAGAGCGCTAACCCTGTCCACTCCCTCGCTGGTTCCGATCGCTGGCGCGAGCTGATGGGTGAACTCGAGATCTCGGTGGTTATCGATGTGGCGATGACCGAAACGGCTAGGGAAGCCAGCTATGTGCTGCCGGCATCGTCGCAGTTCGAGAAGGTCGAGGCCACGTTCTTTAGCCTGTCTTTTCCCGACAATACCTTTACAGTTCGCGCACCGATTATTGAACCGCTCGAAGGAACTCTTAGCGAGCCCGAGATACACAGCCGCTTACTCAAGGCAATGGGCGTTATCGACGACGCGATGCTCGACCCGCTGCGCGATGCGGCTCGAGCGGGGCGAAAGCAGTTTGCCGCAGCATTCATGGACGCGGCCGCTAGCAACCCCATGCTCGCTGGTATCGGAGCAGTGGTCTTGTACGAAACCCTAGGTCAAACCCTCCCCGACGAGATGGCGGGTGCGGCGCCCCTATGGTTCTCGGCGCAACAGGCGGCGATGCGGTTTCCGGCCGCTGTGCGAGCTGCCGGGTTCGAGGCCCCCGACGACGAGCTTGGAGACGCTCTGTTCGATGCGCTCATCGAAAGCCGCGACGGCGTGGTCTTCACCCGCCACGAGTACGAGCAGAGCTGGGACATGCTGAAGACTTCCGATCAGAAGATCCACATGGAGATCCCAGAGTTGCTCGCCGACCTAGCGGCACTCGCAGACAAGCCCACCGACTATTCAAGCGATGAGTTTCCTTTCATTCTGGCTGCTGGCGAACGCCGCGGCTTTACGGCCAACACCGTCATTCGTGATCCGGCGTGGCGCAAAGTCGATGCTGAGGGTGCGCTGCGAATGAGTCCAGGCGACGCCACCGAACTGGGTATCGAGAGTGGGGGTCGTGTGCGGATTATCACTCCGGGCGGGACTGCGGTGGCTGTGGTGGAAGTCAACGACACGCTGCGCGACGGTCACGTCACGCTCCCGAACGGAATGGGTCTCGACTATTCACCAGCCGGAGGCAATCCCGAGATCACCGGCGTGGCTCCGAACGAACTCACCACCACCGACTGGCGCGACGAATATGCCGGGACGCCCTGGCATAAGCATGTACCGGCCCGCCTCGAAGTAGTTCCAGTGTGAGACGAACTCGATTCGACAGCTCGCACTGTCCGATAGCGCGCACCACCGACCTGCTCGGAGATTGGTGGACTCCAATGGTGCTGCGCCAGTTGTTCTTTGGCGAAAAACGGTTCGATCAGATTGTCGAGTCGCTGGAGATTGGTCGGGCGGTATTGTCGGCCCGTCTCAAACGCCTTGAAACCGAGGGAATTGTCGAGCGGCGGCGCTATGAAGAGCGGCCACCGCGCTACGAGTACCACCTCACCGACAAGGGAATCGCACTATGGGATGTGATGGCAGCCATGTGGCGCTTCGGCGACGACTGGATGTACAGCGAGAGCCCTGGTTCAAAGCTCGTGTTGCTCGATAAATCGACCGGTAAGGTCGTCCAGCCGAAGGTGGTCGACTAAAACACCGGAGAGCCACTAGAGCTGAGCACCACCCGGCTTGTGCGCAGGCGATGATCCTCCAAAATCTTGTGTGGTCTGAACACCGCCACGGTGTTCAGACCACAAAATTTCGGGGAGGGTGACCGCTAGGCTTGAACGGTGAGTTCCGACAAGAACAAAGCCATTTCCGATGCGCCACGATCAGACTTCCTGCGCGATCAGATTCGAGCCGACCTGGCAGCGGGTACCTACCAAGGGAGGGTAACGACTCGCTTTCCCCCCGAACCAAACGGTTACCTGCACATTGGCCACGCTAAGTCGATTTGTCTCAACTTCGGCTTAGCCGAGGAGTTCGGCGGCACCTGCAATCTTCGCTTCGACGACACGAACCCCGAGACCGAAGACGAATCATACGTCGCGGCTATCAAGGCCGACGTCGAATGGCTGGGCTTCAACCCGTCCGGCGAGGCATTGTTCGCCTCTGACTACTTCCAGCAGCTGTACGACTGGGCCGAACGCTTGATCGAGAACGGTCATGCCTACGTCGACGACCAGGACGGCGACACGATCTCGGAGCTGCGCGGCGGGTTCACGACGCCTGGCACAAACAGTCCGTTTCGCGACAGATCAGTCGAAGAGAACCTAGATCTTTTCCGGCGGATGAAGACGGGTGAGTTTGGCGACGGCGAACGGGTACTTCGGGCCAAGATAGATATGACGCACGACAACATGGTCATGCGCGACCCGGTGATGTATCGCATCCGCAACATGGCTCACTACCGCACCGGCGACAAGTGGCACATTTATCCCAACTACGACTGGGCTCACGGCCAGGAGGATGCCATCGAAGGAATCACCCATTCGGTGTGCACCCTCGAGTTCGACAATAATCGCGAGCTTTACGATTGGTATCACCAGCACATCGATCTGCCGGTGGAGAAGCCGAATCAGTACGAGTTCGCCCGTCTCAACCTCACCCACATCGTCACTTCCAAACGCAAGCTTCTCGAATTGGTCGAGAACGGCACGGTCGATGGTTGGGACGACGCGGTGATGCCGACGCTGAGTGGGCTTCGACGCCGCGGCTACCCGGCCGCCGCGATTCGAGCGTTCTGCGATCATATTGGGGTGGCCAAGACCAACAGCACTGTCGAAATTGAGATGCTCGAATCATTTGTGCGCACCGAACTCAACCGAACGGCTCTGCGACGATCGGCGGTTCTGAATCCACTGAAGGTCATCATCGAGAATTATCCCGAGGGTCAAACCGAACTGCGCCAGGCGGTCAACAACCCCGAGGACGAAACGGCGGGTACTCGAGACGTGCCCTTTGGACGCGAGCTATACATCGAGCACGACGATTTCGCCGAGGATCCGCCGCCCAAATTTTACCGATTGACGGTGGGGCGAGAGGTTCGGCTTCGCTACGGATACTTCATTACCTGTACCGGTGTGGTCAAAGATGACGAGGGAAACATTGTCGAACTTCGGGCCAGCTATGACCCCGACACCGACGGCGGTAAGGCTCCCGATGGTCGCAAGGTGAAGTCGACCATCCATTGGGTGTCGGCCGAGCACGCTGTCGATGCCACAGTGCTGTTTTACGACCGGCTCTTCACCAACCCCCACCCGGGCAGCGACGGCGCTGACCCGCTGGCTTCGCTAAACCCTGCTGCGAAAGAGGTCATCGAGGGCGCCAAGCTCGAGCCAGCGTTGGTTGATACTCCCGCCGGTGAGGTGGTGCAGTTTGAGCGACTCGGCTACTTCGCCCACGACCAGGACCAGCCGCTGCTATTTCACCGAACGGTGGGGCTACGAGACGAGTGGGCCCGAATCCAAAAGCGCAACGGCTAATGCGACCTGCCACCTATAAACCCCCCCATCGGGGCGTTTTTAGGTGGCAAAGGGTTATCTGGCTGGTGCTGGGCTGCCGTCGCAGTTGCCGTTGACGAATTGCACGCCCGCGTCTTGGGGTGATTGGCCTACCCAGTTGGCGACAAGAACCTGTCCGCAGACCAGTGGCCTACCGGCTTGGTTGAACGGACCGGCTGGGGTTCCCCAGTTGGTATGGCTGGCATCGACTGAACAAGGGCCACCGAAGCTGCATGCTCGGACTCCGCGAGCCACCCCGACGATGCTTCCTCGAAACGTTATCTGTCCCTTGATAACCCCGAGGGCGGTGGGCACTTTGCGGATGGTTGTGTTGCTGAAGCGAGCCTTAACCCGCTCGTCTTTGAAGAATGCCCCGTAGTACAGGCCGTCACGTATCAGGCTGTTTCTCACGTTGATAGTGGCGTTCTTTTTCGAGTTGGATTTAGTGTCGGCGATCGCGATGCGGGCGTATGCAAACTCGCTGCGGTTTGCGCTGAACGTCCCGCCAGCGCCAACCCGAACCGCGGTTCGGTAGTTGCCAGCTTTGGGCGAGGTTGCGTTGCCATCGCCGTTCGAATCGCCGCCGATTGAATCGTCGAGCACCGAGGTAAACACCACCGGGGCTTTCTTTGAGCCGTTCGCCTTAAGTACACCACCGTCGAGTACGTGGATGCCCGAGTGCCAAGAGTTGGAACTCACCTTGACGATCGTGCCCGGTTTCAGTGTTACGTTGCCCGAGACTTTGAGCGATTTGCCGAATTCGAGAACCAGGGTGGCTCCGGTTTTGGGGTCGAAGGTCCAACTGGAACGCTTGGGTACCACCGCTCCGGCTATCCACATCTGGCGAGCCGAGTCGCTCCCGGTGAACTTGTTGATCGAACGTCCACTTGCCCAAAAGCCCGCTGGTGAGCTTCCGCCAGCGAACCAGACCCCTCCGAGGCGGTTGTCGGCAAAGGTCGACTTCTTGATGCGAGCCTTGGTGGTTCCCTGGTTTACCTGAACACCGAAGTAGAGATTGTCATGGAAAAGGCCGTTCGAAAGCCGAAGCTTTGCGGTCTTTTCAACATCGGACGATGCGTCGGTAATGCCATCTTTGGCATAGCCAATCTGCACATAGCTGGCGTTGACGTTTCCGCCTGGAAGCAGGGTTATCGCGGCGGTGTAGCTACCGGGCCGCGGCGCCGACAACGAACCGTCGCTGTTGGAATCGCCGCCGACCGAATCGTCAAGAACAGAGGTGAACACCACTGGTTTGTCGGACGTTCCGCGCACTCTTAATCGCCCGCCGTCGTAGACGTGAATTCCCGATGTCGGTGAGTTGGTACTCACCTTTACAACCGAGCCTTGGGCGACGGTGACCCTGCCAGAAACGACGAGCGAGTCATCGTGTTCGAGGGTCAGAGCCGCGCCGGTTGCAGGCGAGAAGGTCCACTGCGTTCCCGCTGGCACCTCGCTGTTGGCGAGCCAGAGCTGGCGGGCCGCCGGACGGCCGGTGAAGGTGTTAGCGCCTCGGCCCGATAAATCGAACCCGATGAGTTGATGACCATCAGCGAAGCGGGCACCGCCGATGAGGTTGTCATCGAAAACCGTATTGGTAATCGAGACTTGAATCTGAGGCTCGTCGACGTGCAAACCAATGTAGAGACTGTCGTGAATCAAGCTTTTGTCGATCCGCATCTTGGCGGGGGTGGTGAGGTCCGAACCGAAGTCGGCGATGCCGATTTGGGCATAGCCGACCACTAGATGCTGGGCATTGAGAGTTGATCCTGGGCCGATTGAAATCGCCGCGCCATAGTCGCCTGGGCGAGCGGCGGTCGCCGATCCATCGGTGTTGGTATCGCCACCAACCGAATCGTCACGCATTGAAGTGAACACCACGGGCGAAGTAGCACTCCCAGCGATCTGCAGCGACGAACCGTTGTCGACATATAGCCCGGCCGCGTCGTCGGTGGTGACGACCTTGACGACCGCACCTTCGCTAATGGCTAGGGTCGCTCCGTCCAGAACGGTAACCGCACACGAGATGGTGTGTACCGACG
>CBERPN010000288.1:0-5759 GCA_965524675.1 uncultured bacterium | reverse complement strand
GGCGACGGCGACGGCGGCCACTAATGGTGATGCGCCTCGAATCCAACGCAGCGGGTCATGGCCCATTGGTGGTGCTGTTACATGGAATGGGCGGCGCGGCGATGCAGTGGTCGATCGTAATGAAGAACATGGAGGCCAGCTACCACTTGGTGGCAGTCGATCTGCTCGGGCACGGTGAGTCACCTAGCCCGGTCGACCCCGCCGCCTATCGACGAGAACTAAGCCTTGAAGACATCGACGAAATAGTGGCCAACTATCGTGTGGGCGATGAGTTGCCGATTCTTGTCGGGCACGCATTTGGCGGTTACCTAGCCATGGCGTATGCGCTCGAACGACCCGAACTTGTTAGCGCACTGGTGCTCATCGCTACAGGCCCAGGCTTCGTCGACCCGGTATCGCTGGTCGAATGGAACACTCACACCCTCGACGGATCATTACGGTTCGACATCTCCGCGGCCGCTTGCAATCTTGGCGTGATCCCCGACTCGATGGTGTTCGATCAGCTGGAGAGCATTGCCCCGCCCGCGCTAATCATCGTCGGCGATCAGGACGAATCGTTCCTCGGTGCGTCGAGGGTCCTAGACACGCGAATGCCCGATAGCCACCTATTGGTCGTTCCCGACGCCAAACACGACATCCTCTCGACCCATTCAGCGATGATCGGAAATGAGATCCAGCGATTTTTGTCCGCAGGCGCAATCCGGCCCTGACGGGGCCTCGATGCACACTGCTAAACGCTGGCGCCGAGCCGTCGCTCATCCTTCGCTCCTTCGTAAAGTGAGTGAAGACGTACCGCAAGGACCTAGGCCGGCCGTGCCGGGCTAACTACGATCACCGACGGTCATTGAGGCTCGGTTAGCTACCGCCGAGCGGTCGAGCACCGAGATTACTCCCGCATCGGACTCGATCCAACCGAGTCTGCGAAGGCTTTGTAACGCCTTGACAACGGCTTGGCGACTCAAGCCCGACCATGCCGCAATATCGCCTTGCGACAGCGGAGAATCGATCACCACATCGCCATGGTCGCCCTCGGATCCGTAGCGCTCCCCAAGTTCGGTAAGGCGCCGACAAACCCGACCAATCGCATCGTCAACTCCAAATTCAAGGTGTCGAACAGATAGGTCGCGACTTCGTTCGGCCAACGACTGAAGCACCAAACGGGTGATCCCGATGCGGTTATCGAGTAACCCTCGAAACTGATCGGCGGTGAGAACCAAACACTCGCATGCACCGAGGGTGGTGACGGTTGCCGAACGCTCGGTGTCGTCGATAGAAGCCAACTCGCCCAAAATCTCACCGACACCGCGAATCGCCAACACGATCTCGCGCCCGTCGGTAGCCGATACGAGAATCTTGACCTCTCCGTCGAGCAGCACAAATACTTCGCCAGAGCGATCACCTTCGAAAAAAAGCGACTCACCCTTTTCGAACGAACGGACGGTTCCAAGATCACACATCGCGGCACGATCTTCTTCGCCCAGACGGTCGAAGAAGGTCGTAGCGCCGATTTCTGTATCGTTGCTCACTTGAAGGAGTCTGGCATTTGATCTGGGCCGAGGCGAACCCCGCAGCGCCTACTGGCCGAGAACCTTGCCCAAGATCGAGCCGAGTCCGCCGCCTCCGCCGAGCAAGCCACCAAGATCATCCATCACATCGCCATCACCATCGGAGTCGAGAATTCCGAGCAATCCACCCAGCTCAGGCTCCTTCTGGGCCACCGATTGACGCTCGGAAGCCAACTCGCTCGCCAGCTGCTGGCTTTGGCGACGGCCGAGGTAGCCCATCACGATGGGAGCCAATACCGGCAGCAGTTTCATCACGGTTCCAATGTCGAGGCCACTCTTTTGTGAAACTGCGCCAGCGACCCGGTCGGTTCTGTTTCCGAACACATGGCCGAGGATCTTGGCACCGTCGGCGACACCACCGCCACCACCGCCGAGAAGCCCCGCGAGGTTGCCCAATACCGAGCCATCATGGCCGCCTAGGGCACCGAGCAGCGATGCCGCGCCTTGGGGCGACTGGGCGTTGTTTGCGAGGCCACCGAGAAGCAGCGGCAAAGCCGCCGCAATACCCCGTTGGGTGGCACTCGGCTCACTACCGATCGCCTGGGAGATCGAGCCGAGTTCGTCCCCGGTGCCGACCAGATCGATGAGCTGTTCGAAAATTCCTGACATCACATTCCTCGTTCCACTGTTCAAAGCTGAAGCCAGGATCGTAGCGCGGCGTACGTCATTGCTCTAACGGGGCTCGCTCTGCTCAGTTGCTGGATTAGCCGTGTTGGAGACATAGGCTCGACCGATGAAGCTCCCACCAGGCGCCTTGCTGAGCGTCGCTTTTGCCACCGCGCTGGCGCTATCGGGATGCTCGGTTGCCGAGGGTGATCCAGGGTTACAGATCACCAGTGTTAGTGGGTTCGATGAACCACTCGCGGTACTGGACAACTGTCCACCGGTCCGTTCGGTGTCGCTCATAGAAGACGAACTTATACTGTGGTCGGTCGAGCGCTCCGGCCCGGCGCCCAACTCTGCACTGGTCGAGATCAGACTCGGCGGCGGACCCAACGGCTGGACAGTTCGCCAACCTCTCGAACAAGGTCTCTCGGTCAGCTCGAAGTACTTGTTGCGCACCCAGCCCGGCGATCACGAACTCAAATTCGAGTTGGACGACCTGGTGGTTGGAAAAGGCCTATCCGAGCGGGGTGTCGGCACATTAGAGCGGGCCGATGTGGCCAACCCATGCGCCGACAAGGTGAACTTTGACGATCTTTGGCAGCAAGGCGCGGTCTTGTTCCTAGTGGGACTGCTCGTACTGGCGTTCGTAGCCACGGTGCTCGTAAAGCTGCTGCAACTGTTGCTGGACTCTCGTACATAACCATTGAGTGGCTAGTGTTCAAGACACACATCCATCCGGGGAGCTCGGGCGCAAGGCCGGGCTGAGAGGACGAGACCAATCTCGTCGACCCGCACACCTGAACTGGGTAATGCCAGCGGAGGAAGCTATGAAACACTTTTCGTCCAGACTCTGGATGGTGGCAATTTTCATATTGTTCGTCAGCGCATGCGGAAACGGTTCCGAAGACCCGGTTACGATCACGCTAGTAACCCACGACTCATTCACGCTTTCCAAGGCAACGCTGAGCGCGTTTACCGACGAGACAGGAATCGTTGTCGAACAGCTCCAATCTGGCGATGCAGGTCAATTGGTCAGCGAAGCAATTCTGACCTCGGGGAATCCGGTTGGTGACGTGCTATTCGGCATCGACAACAGCTTCTTGCAGCGCGGTCTAGACGCAAACCTTTTCCTCGCGTATGAATCTCCCCTGCTCGACCAGGTGCCCGACGAATTCGAACTCGACGCTCAGCACCGAGTAACCCCGATCGACTACGGCGACGTTTGTGCCAACTACTGGACCGCCGCCTTTGAAGACTCTGCGGTCCCGTCGTCGCTGGACGACCTGATCGACCCCGCCTTTCGCGACTCGTTCGTTACCGAGAACCCCGAAACATCGTCGCCCGGACTCGCCTTCTTGTTAGCCACGATCGCTCGCTATGGAGAGGACGGCTGGGAGCAGTATTGGTCGGCCTTGCGCGACAACGGTTTATCGGTCACGTCCGGCTGGGAAGATGCGTACTACGGCGAGTTCATCGCAGGTGGCGGAGATCGATCAATCGTGATGTCGTACGCATCGAGCCCGGCCGTCGGGGTGCTGTATTCAGATCCGCCCGTCGACACTCCCCCAACCGGTGTGCTTTTCGACAGCTGTTTCCGCCAGATCGAGTTTGCCGGGATTCTCGCTGGAACTAGCGAAGTCGACGCGGCCCAACAACTGATCGATTTCATGCTCGGAACCACGTTTCAAGAAGACCTCCCTTTGAACATGTTCGTCTACCCCGTAAACCAGAACGCGGTACTACCCGAGGTGTTCCTCGAGCACGCCCAACTCAGCGATAACCCGCTTCTGCTCGATTGGGAGACGATCGGCAAGAACCGTGACACTTGGACCGATCGCTGGGTCGAGTTGGTCCTGCGGTAGTGATCGCGACCTCGTCGGACCGAGTTCTGCGCCTGACCGCCCTCGTGGTGCCGTTACTGTTCGGCGTTGTCTTCTACGCGTATCCGGTCGGCGCGATTCTCGTAAGAGGATTTGAATCGTCAACCGGTGAACGGGTAGGTGAGGTGTTGTCGAGCGCGTCGTTTCGACAGGTCGCCTGGTTCTCGCTTTGGCAGGCGCTGGTGTCGACCGCACTCACAATGATCGTCGCTCTACCAGCCGCCTACGTGGTGGCCCGCTACCAGTTCTGGGGCCGCCGGGCTCTGCGGGCCTTTGTGGTGGTTCCCTTCGTCCTGCCCACCGTGGTGGTAGCGGGCGCCTTCGAAGCTGTATTTGCTCGCTTCGGGCTCGATGGCGGCACTATCGACCTTCGCCATAGCGTGTTCGCGGTGCTCTTGGCGCACGTATTCTTTAACTACGCCGTGGTCGTGCGGGTGGTCGGGACGTTCTGGGAACAGCTGGACTACCGACCCGAACAGGCTGCTCGGGTTCTCGGGGCGACCCCTCTAAAGGCATTCAGGAAGGTGACTCTCCCGAGGCTGCGCCCGGCTCTCGGATCGGCTGCCGCAATCGTCTTTCTCTTTTCGTTCACCTCCTTCGGAGTAATTCTCATACTCGGCGGCCCACGAATAGCGACGGTCGAGACTGAAATCTGGCGGTATGCGGTTAGTCGATCGGAGTTTGATGTGGCGGCGACGCTCGCCGTCGTTCAACTCATAGCGGTAGTTGCCCTGGTCATGCTCACCACACGAAGCGGACGAACCCACAGTGTCGATGCGGTTGTGATGAGCAGCGCAGTTCGACGAACGGACTCCCCTCGCCAACGTCTATCCCTAGCGGGAGTCATCGCCATGACGGTCGGACTGCTCGGTGTTCCGATATTCACCCTTATCGAACGCTCGCTCGCGGTGGGCGACGGCTACGGACTTTCGAACTATCAGGCATTGACCTCCCGGGTTTCGTTACTGCCGACCTCTCCCGCTTCAGCGCTCGCCAACTCACTGCTCTACGCCACCCTCGCCGCCCTCATCGCTGCGACGATCGGGACATTGGCATCGTTGGCGGCAAGCGAAGGTCGCGGAATCGGTTCAATACTCGATATCGGCCTGACCCTGCCCCTGGGAACCTCGGCTGTAACACTCGGACTTGGCATTCTGATAGCGCTCGACAGTCCCCCGCTCGATTTTCGTAGCCGCTGGTGGATTGTCCCGGTCGTGCACTCACTTATCGGAATTCCCTTCGTGCTTCGATCGGTGCTTCCGGCGCTGCGAGGGGTCGGCCCTAACCTTCGCGATGTTGCCAGGACGCTTGGAGCGTCGCCCGCCCGGGTTCGACGTGAAGTCGACGCACCGCTGGCGGCTAGAGCAATTCTGGTCGGTACAGCATTTGCTTTCGCAGTGTCGCTTGGCGAGTTCGGCGCTACCTCATTCGTACCTCGTCGGCCGAGCACGACCACGGCCCCGGTAGCGATCTTTCGGCTGCTGGGCCAGCCGGGCGACCTACTGCGCGGCCAAGCGATGGCTCTTAGCGTGATTCTGATGATCGTCACAGCACTGTCCGCGCTGCTAATCGAACGATCCTCCGGCGCTAACGGTGGCCTGTTGTGAACTCTTCCAACAGCAACCCGGGCGGTCTGGCGGCGAGCAATATTACGGTGCGATTCGATGCCACCATCGCTGTCGGCAACGCCTCACTAAACGTCGCCCCC
>CBERPN010000287.1:0-5762 GCA_965524675.1 uncultured bacterium | reverse complement strand
ATGACCGAGGCCGAGCCGGGCGACACGGTCCTTTTGGCACCCGCCGCTGCCAGCACCACGGTCGCCGCCTCGGGGTCGGCCCACATGTTGAACTCGCCAGCCGTATTCACGTTGCCAACGCCATCGGGCGAACCGAGCATCATGTACGTGTGAGCAAACTTGGTCAACAGTTCTGGGTCGCGACCGAGAGCGTCGGCAATGTTGGTGAGCGGGCCAAGGGTTACCAACGTATGGGTACCCGGCGCGTCGTTCGCCAGGCGAATCAGCTGATCGACAGCGTGGCCCGGGTTGGGTGTGCGCGATGGATCGGGCAAGGAGGCGCCGCCCATGCCGTCTTCGCCGTGAACGTTTTGGGCCGTTTCCAGGTCGCGGCTTAGCGGCTTGTCGTGACCAACGAAGACGGGGACTTTGGCGGCTCCGGCAATGTCGAGGGTGACGACGGCATTTCGAATTACCAGTGGCATCGGCACGTTTCCCGCCACGAGCGTGACCGCAGTGACCTCGACCGACGGTTCTTTGACCGCTAGTAACAATGCAACCGCATCGTCGGACGCCGTGTCGGTGTCGATGATGAAGCTCCGTATTTCGCTGCTAAGCATCAAAGACTTTGAAGATCGCTTCTGAACCTGCGGCAAAGGCAGTGCTCTGCTCGTCGCTCAGCTCCGCGAACGCTGGTTCCATGAGTTCGTCGGTGCGCTGATCGGCTTGTTCGAGAATCACCCGATCTTGGTCGCTAACTTTCGGGGCTGGGTCCCAGCCGAACATTCCGGTGTCGTCGGGGCGGCGAATGGCATGCGCGACCGCTGGAGACAAACCTGCGCCTGCTATAGCAAGCAGGTGAGTGCTGCCCCGTAGTTCACGCAGATTGACCGCATTGCGATAGGCACGGCCCGCTGCATCATCGGGCAATGGCTCAGCGCTGATCGCCGCGAAGAGGGCGAGACTGCCAGCGTCGCTATTAGCCACCACAGCCTCAGCGGCATCATTGAATGCCTGGAGTCCTTCGATGTCGGCCAGGCTCGATCGGCCGAGGTTGGCCGCGCACTCGAGATACTCTCGACCGGCATCGCGCGGCGTCATCGTTTCTTGAGCCGAGGTCCACATCATCTCGACGATGCTCGGATGAAAGTAGCCAAACGCTGAGGCGACAACCAGCGGGTCGCAATCGCCGAGCGGACCGCCGCGGCCAAGGAAGTAGAACCTGAATCCGTCGAGGCCCAGTTCCTTGCCGCGAGCGAGGGTGTCGGGATGAAAGAAGAAGGCGGCCGCCGCGGCCTGCAGTTGGGGTGAAGTAGTTTTGACGAGTTCTAGTGGATTCATCACGATGTTCTACTGCCCAGCTCGCTCAAGCTCAACCCGTCGGCTCAATCTCCGTGGAAGAACTCGAGGATCTCGCCCCGCAGTTCGGGGATTCCAGTGCCCTTCTCAGCACTTACCCATCGAACATCACCCTTGGCGACACCAAGCTTGCTGGTGAGCTCGGTGCGGCGCTTAGCGCGCTTGGTGGAGCGAACCTTGTCGGACTTAGTAGCGACAAAGCTGTAGGGCAGGTCGATGCTCTGGAGCCAGTCGATCGTCTGAAGATCGAGCGCTGTTGGCCCGACCGCCCCATCGACCAAGACGAGCACGCCCGCCAGTGTCTCGCGCTTGGTCAAATAGGCCTCGATCATCTGCTTCCACTTGTTCTGTTCGCTCTTCGGCGCCTTAGCGAATCCGTATCCGGGAAGGTCGACCAACCAAAGCCCAGAACCCGAGGGTTGAAGTTCAAAGATATTCAGAAGCTGGGTCGCCCCTGGGCTCTTCGAAGTCTTCGCCAGCTTCTTGCGGTTAGCAAGAGCGTTGATCAGCGACGATTTACCTACGTTCGATCGGCCGACCACCGCCAACTCGATCCTGCTCGCGGGAAGCTGATCGACTCTTCTTGCCGATTGCAGAAACTCAAAGTGCAGAGGGGACGCCATTTACAAAACCTATAGCGGAAACACTCAGCTACAGCTTGTGGAGCGCTTTACGGATTCGTTTCTCGCTGACCGGACCACTCGTTCCAACCTGCTGAGCAAAGCAACTCACCCTGAACTCCTCGAGCATCCACACCAGATCCTCGGATTGTGCAGATGACTCCGTAACGTCGAGCGTGCGATGAACTTCGTTTTCGAGGCTTCGGCAACGACCCATCAATTCGACGTCCTGTCGGACCCGGCCAGCAAGGTTTTCGAGACGCCGATCGATGGCCATCACATATCGCAGGACATCGTCGACGCGGTGAGCACCTACGCCTTGAATGAAGCCGGGGTAGACCAGTCGATCGAGATGGTCGCCTGCATCGGTGGCACTGGCCTGTAGCTGTCGGTTCTCTATTGCAGCCAACCGGCCTCGAATATCTGACACCGTCACCAGCACTTCACTAGCCGTGCGACCAACCTTGGTTAGCAGCGGCGACAGTTCAGACCGGCCACGATCTACTAATGCCGCGAACGCTGCTTCGTCGACGGGCAACCAATCCACCCCACGCAGCACCCCGTCGAGGGCGGCGGCTAACGCATCGTTGTAGAAATCGACCGAAGACGCGTACGGACTGGCCAGCAACGTTAACGACATCTCGTTGGTCAGAAACTGGCGGAACATTTTGGCCTGGCCCGCCGAGTTGAGCTGCAACAATCGACGAACCCCAGCCCACATCGCGGTTGCCTGCTCGGCTTCATCGGTGAACAGCTCGAGGCCCACCGAATTACCTTCGTCAATCAAAGCCGGATAAACCGTCACCAAACCACCAGCAGCGGTGGCGGTCGTGGATGGTGGAATGGTTCCGAATACCCAGCTGGTTTCACCGTGTCGTTCGAGCTCGTGGGTGGCCTCGGTCAACTCCTGTTTCACCTGTCCGCCCACTTCAGCGGTAACCGCGGCAAGATCATCACCCTCCGCCAGGGTGTTGTCGGCCGAATCGAAGACCCGAAACGTCGGACGAAGATGGCTCGAGACGGCGCTGAGGTCGAATGATTCTGGTCCGATCAGCACGCCATACCGCTGGGCGAGCGCCTTGCGAACTTCGTCCACCACTCCCCCGCGCGCAGGATCTATGTCGGGCAGAATGGCGGCAACAGTGTCGGGCACTGGCACGAACGACCTCCGGAGTTGTTTCGGCAGTGAACGGATCACCTCGATAATCAGCTCAGCCCGGGTTCCCGGAACGTTCCATTCAAACTGGCTGGCATCGAGCTTGTCGAGTGACCCGACGGGCAGGTTCACGACCACCCCGTCACGGTCGCTACCAGGCGCGAACTCATAGGTGAGTAAAAGATCGAGTCCAGCGATCGTCCACACCTCGGGAAATTGCTGATCATCAACCTTGAACTCGCCAGGATCGAGCAGCTTCTCAAGAGTCAGGTCGAGCAGGTTTCGCGAACGCTTTCGCTCTTGGCTCCACCAGCGCCCAAAGTCACCGGCGGACGTAACCTTTGAATCTAAGCGCTCGTCGTAGAAGCGAAAGAGTCGGTCATAATCGACGCTCACGTCGTTGGAACGGTGTCGGGCACCCAAATCACGCAGCTCTTCGAGTACCTCGGCGTTGTGTTCGATAAATGAGTGGCTGGCCTGCCACTCATTCTCGATTAGTGCGTGATGGATAAACCATTCCCGAGCCATGGCCGGGTCGATTCGTCCGACTTGCACACGTCGCTTAGAAACGATTGGCAAGCCATACAAGCTCACCTTCTCATGGGTCAGCGCTGCCCCTTGCTCGTCGTCCCACCACGGGTCGCCATAGCTACGGCGCACCAGATGCTCGGCCGCCTTTTCGATCCACTCGGGTCTGATCCGAGCCACCCGCCGCGCCCACATGCGGTTGGTTTCGACCAATTCACCCGCCATTACCCATTGCGGAGAGGCACCGTGAAACACCGACCCCCGAGCGATCACGAACCGCGAACCGCGGGCGCCCTTGTACTCGCGTTTCTCGCCGTCTCGCATCCCAATATGCGACAACAGTCCGGCCAGGACTGAGCGGTGGATGTTTTCGGACTCGGCAGGCGAAGCATTGATAGCAAGGTCGAGCTCTTTGGCGACCCGAGCGAGTTGGCGATAAATGTCCTGCCACTCGCGCACCCTGTTGAAGTTCAGGAACTCGCGACGGCACAATCGGCGGAACTGGCCCTGCGATAGTTCTTTGCGTTGCTCGGTGACGTAGTCCCAGAGCTTGATGATGCTCAGAAAGTCTGACTCCGGATGATCGAAGCGCTTATGTGATTCGTCGGCGAGCTGTTGTTTCTCCCTGGGACGGTCGCGAACATCTTGAACCGACATGCCCGCCGTAATGACCATCAGCTCGTGAACACACCCATAATCGGCGGCCTCGAGAACCATGCGGCCGAACCGTGGATCGACAGGCAACTTCGCTAGCTGGCGGCCAAGCGGGGTCAGCCAGCGTTTGGTACCCACATGTTCGGGGTCGACCGCATCGAGTTCTTCGAGCAGAAGCACTCCGTCGCGTATGTTGCGACTATCGGGTGGATCCACAAAGGGAAACTCTTCGGGTTTGCCAAGGCCCAGCGACGCCATCTGAAGGATGACCGAGGCGAGGCTGGTGCGCTGTATCTCGGGGTCGGTGAACTCTGGGCGAGCGTCGAAGTCGTCCTCCTCGTACAACCGAATCGCGATTCCTGGACCCAAGCGTCCGCAACGGCCGGAGCGTTGGTTTGCCGACGCTTGCGAAATAGCCTCGATCGGCAAGCGTTGAACCTTGGTTCGGCTGCTGTAGCGGCTGATGCGAGCGGTTCCGGCATCGATCACATAGCGGATTCCGGGCACTGTTAGCGATGTTTCAGCAACGTTGGTCGCCAGCACTATCCGGCGGCGCTTGTGATCGGCGAAAACCCGGTGCTGTTCGGCGGCCGACAAGCGGGCATAGAGCGGCACGATTTCGGTGTTGGGCAACTTCAGCCCCTCGAGCACATCGGCGGCCTCTCGAATCTCGCGCTCGCCGCTGAGGAAGGTGAGGATGTCGCCGGGCCCCTCCCGCTGAAGCTCCTTAACCGCCGCGGCGATACCTTCAGTTTGGTCGAGAACCTCTCGCCGTTCGCCAGGCGTGTCGGATCCGTCGAGCGGCTGATAACGAAGCTCTACCGGATATGTCCGCCCCGAGACTTCAATAATCGGCGCGCCCCCGAAGTGGTGAGAGAACTTCTCGGTGTCGATAGTGGCCGACGTGATGATGACCTTTAGGTCGGGGCGTCGAGGCAGGAGTTGGCGCAAATATCCCAACAAGAAGTCGATGTTGAGGCTGCGCTCGTGGGCCTCGTCGATGATGATCGTGTCATAACGCCGCAGTTGGCGGTCGCGTTGCATCTCGGCCAACAAGATGCCGTCGGTCATCAGCTTTATCAGCGTGGTCGGCCCCACCTGATCGGTGAACCGCACCGTGTAGCCAACCAACTCCCCCACGGTCGAGTCGAGCTCGCTGGCCACCCGTTCGGCGATGCTGCGGGCTGCCAAGCGGCGTGGCTGGGTGTGTCCAATGAAGCCGTCGATCCCCCGGCCAAGTTCCAGGCACATCTTGGGCAATTGGGTGCTTTTACCTGACCCGGTCTCACCGGAGACGATTACAACCTGGTTCGCTTCGATGGTAGCCAACAGGTCGTCGCGGCGTTCGCTGATCGGCAGATCGGGATAGCGCACGCGAGGCACCGATGCCTCACGCTTTGCTTTCTGCTCGTCGCTGAATCGTCGGGCCACAGCCCACCATCATCGCCGACTCAGCAAGCATTCCC
>CBERPN010000286.1:0-5777 GCA_965524675.1 uncultured bacterium | reverse complement strand
GTGCACTCGGGTTCGCTGCTGGTAGGGCCAGGAATAACGAACGTATCGGACACCGATTTTGAGAGTGAGCAGTCCCGTCGCGATAAGAAAGTTCGAATGCCTCTGACGGCTATTCGGAGGCGTTTGAGCAGCCCGTCGCGCTAGCGAGGGCGAGTTCACAAAGTTGAGGGTGGTAGCGAAGCGCCGGAGCCGGAGGCGGAGAAAGGTAGTAGCGCGCCGGAGGCGGAGAAAGGGCAATGAAGCGAAGCGTCTAGTATCTTCGTAGCTGCGTGGGAACAACGTTCACATGAGCCGCAATACGCTCTATGAGGTCCTCGAGGTCGATCCGTCGGCGTCGATCGACTCGATACGGACTTCGTACCGCGCGCTCAGTAAGGAACACCACCCCGACGCAGGTGGTAGTCGTGAACGCTTCGAACGACTCTCAGAAGCGCACCAAGTGCTCAGCAACCCACGTCAGCGGCGCGCCTACGACGAAGATCTGTTGCGCGACGCTGCTCGCGACAGGGCGGTGCTAACCACCGCCACCCCACCAAACCGTCAGATCGTGGTCGAAGCATCGAGCTTCGACGAGCCTCTATGGCACTCTGCGGCGAGGTTGCTTGGAGTTCTGATTATCACGGGAGTGTTCCTAGCAATAGTTGTCGTGCCAGGTTTGCTTATCTGGTGGCGACTAGACGGAACGCCCGACCTCGTCGACGCTCGTCCTCGCACCAGGTCGAGCGAGACAGCATCCGAAGCGGCCCAACCTCACAACGGGCTACCAACCGAGTCGACCGCTTTGCGTTGGCTCGTGGCATATCAGGCACTCACCGGCGTGAGCCCGCAAATATCGCCGGAGGAGAGCCGGCAGGTGTACGCCGCCTCAGATCCAGGCGCACTTTGTGAGGCATTCGCTACACCGCAATATTGGAGCGGTGTGGGGTTGGAAAGCGACGACATCGAAGTTGTGTCCGATGCGGTGAATCGCGACTTGGCGCGGGCGGTCGCCGAATGCGACAACATGGAAACGATAGTGCCAGCGTTGGGCGTGTCACTACAGATCGATACGGCACTGCTCAGCTCGCGTCTGGCTCGGATTGAACGATTTGCTGACGAGGTTGCCTTCACTCCGAGCGTGAAGTAGCGCTACATCCCAAAGCTTCCATCGAGGCGAACCTTCCACGAACCGGCGGCCACGGTTCCTCCGTCGACGGGAATCGAGACTCCGGTGACGAAACTTGCCAGTTCGGAGGCCAAGAAGCAGATTACGGCAGCCTGCTCTGCTGGGGTTCCGAGCCTCCTCAACGGCGTGGGGTGCAGTCCGTCGATAAGTGCGTTGGATTGTTCCGCTAGGCCTTGGTCGCCCGGCGTCGGTGTCATGTCTGGGGCGACACAGTTCACACGGATTCCGCGGCCACCCAACTCGACTGCCAACGACTGCGTAAATTGTTGAACGGCAGCCTTCATTGCGGCGTAGACAGCGAAGCCCGGAGCGCCATGAAATGCTTCAACCGACGTTACGTTGATGATCGAGGCGCCGTCGTTCATTCGCGAAAGACCGTGGCGAATGCAATTGGAAACGGTGCCGAAGTTCTCGGCGACGAGAGCCGCTTCGCCGTTGACCGATATCGAATCAAAGGTCGACCAAAAGCCTCCGCCTGCGTTGTTGACAAGGATGTCGATCGGTCCGAGCATGGAATGGACCTCGCCGAGAAACCCATCCACCGCTGCGCTGTCGCGAACATCGAGAACTGAGCTGTGGGTTTGTCGTCCCCTTTCGAGCAGGGCAGCTTTGGTCACTGCTAGTTCCTCGTCCAGTCGGTCGCACACGGCTACCTTCGCTCCGAGATCGGCAAGGGCAATAGCGGTGGCCTGCCCAATCCCGAGCGCAGCGCCGGTAACTACGGCTACCTTGTCGTCTAGGCGAAGCTGATCGGTGTGCACCGGGTGTTAGGGCAGTCGGCCCGTGTGCGCTAGGGCAAGGCGCACCAAGCGGTCTTGGCCGCCGGTCATCTCGGCCGAGACATCGACTCCGGCCGCTTCCTCGCAGGTGAGCCAGGCAAATTCGAGAGCATCCAACGAGGGGACGCATTCGCCCTGCATCGGCACCACGTAGGCCAGACTCACAGCGTGTTGGCGCGGGTCGTGAAAGCCGGTGGCGGTGGGGTCTTGCATGTACTCGGCGACAGTGAATGGAACAGGAGACGCCGGGATTCGCGGGAAGGCGGCCGGGCCGAGATCTTTGTCGAGATGACGGCTCAGGGCATGGCGAAGTGTCTCGCCCCAAAGGACCCGTCCGCTCACGATCGCGCGCGATATCGTGCCGTCAGGCATTGCCCGCAGTAACAGACCGATGTGGGTGACCTGGCCGAATTCGTCGAGCCGCACAGGCACAGCCTCGACGTACACCATTGGCACTCGACCTCTAACCGTCTCGAGGTCGTCGCTGCTCAGCCAGATCTCGTCGGTTTCGGTATGGATCTCGCTCATGGAAAGAATTGTGTCAGGCCTAGGAGCTTCATCAGCGGACCCTCTCGATCTCGAACTCGATATCGGTACTACAGTGTGCCCGACGGTCGCAGACTGGAGCTTGGGCCATGACAACCAATCCGGGGGGTGATCGACCCATATTGGCAGGAAAGGTGGCGATTGTCACGGGCTCTGGTCAAGGGGTTGGGCGTGGGATCGCGGTTGCGATGGCTGCCGCTGGAGCCTCGGTGGTACTCGCTGGTCGCACTATCTCAAAGTGCGAGCGGGTCGCTAAGGAAGTAACCGAGCGCGGCGGTAGCGCCATCGCCGTGCGTTGCGACGTTAAGAGCCGATCAGATATTGATGACTGTGTCAGTGCCGCCGTCGACCGGTTTGGGTCGATCGATATTCTCGTCAACAACGCCCAAGAGGTTGTGCGCGGCCCATTGCTCGACGTTTCGGACGATGACATGGCTGCGAGTTGGGAGTCGGGCCCGCTCGCAACTCTGCGTTTCATGCAGGCGTGTCACAGCTATCTTTGTGGCGGAGGGGTCGTCATCAACCTGGCAAGTCGAGCGGGGGTGAAGCCCGACCCGATCAACTGCGGTCCATACGCTGCGGTCAAGGAGGCGATCCGGGTGCTGACACGAACTGCGGCGTGGGAATGGGCGCCCGACGGGATTCGTACGGTGGCGTTGCTGCCGTTGGCCAATTCGCCAGCTCTTGAACAATTCGCGCTCAGCGACCCCGAGGCGTACGCCAGGACGCTCGCCGGAATCCCAATGGGCAGATTCGGCGACGCTGAAACCGACATTGGCAAGGTGGCGGTCTTCTTGGCGAGCGACGATGCGCGTTATCTCACCGGCTTGACCGTGCCGGTCGACGGCGGTGCGGCACATGTCGGCTAGCGCCGATGCTCCCATCGCGACTCGAATCGGCGATGGGCCACTGATCGAACCAAGCTCGCACCCATCGCTAGGCAACAACGTGCAAGGTCCGTCGCTAATTCGGGTCCCCGATTGGATCGAAGACCCGCTGGGTCGGTATTACCTCTACTTCGCGCACCATAAAGGCAGCTACATACGCCTCGCCTACGCAGACGAACTCGAGGGGCCCTGGTCGGTTCATGTCCCGGGCAGTCTTCGTCTGGAGGATTCGCACTTTCTTGTCGAGGCGCCGGAGGCGAGCGACGAGTTCGTCGAACAGATTTCGGCCTTGTACCTCAAGAAACTTGGCGCGCCGCTCGCCAACTCGGTTCGCGATGACATCACCGCCCCGCACATCGCGTCTCCCGATGTGCATGTCGACAACGATGCTCGCCGAATCGTTATGTATTTCCACGGCCTTGAGTCGCTGGCCGTGCAAGCCACACGGGTTGCCACCTCCACCGATGGAATCGACTTCGTCGCTCGTCCGGAGCTAGCTGAGGGCACCTATTTGCGCTCATTTCGTCATCGCGGTCTGGACCACGCGATTACCATGCCCGGGCAGGTCTGGCGCATTGGTTCCACCCTCGCCGAAATGCAGCGGGGTCCGTTGCTATTCGACAAGAGTCTTCGCCACTTCGCGGTCCTGGTTCGAGGCGACCTGCTCCACGTCTTGTTCACCAAGGTAGGGGATGCGCCGGAACGTCTCTTGCACACCGTCGTCGATCTCGGTGGCGAGTGGATGGATTGGACCACCTCTACCGAAGCCGAAATACTGCGGCCGGAGCATTCGTGGGAAGGCGCTGATCTACCGGTCGAATCCTCGTTGCGCAGCATGGCGCTCGGGCCCGTTCACCAACTTCGCGACCCAGCAATCTTCGAAGACGAAGGACTTGTGTATTTGTTGTACGCCATCGCTGGCGAGAGTGGAATCGCCCTCGCGCAACTCGAAGGTATCTAGCGTCCCAAGTCCTAATTACGCCGTCATTTCGTCGACCGCCGAAATACTCACCGAACTCAAGACTTGGGACGCTAGCCGTTAGGTATGGTGCGTCTATGACGCCACGCCCGATCATTATCGATACCGATCCCGGTCAGGACGACGCTCTGGCGTTGTTGTTGGCGCTTGGTTCGCCTGACGAGTTGAACGTGCTGGGCATCACCTGCGTAGCCGGCAACGTGTCGCTTGACTACACGACCCGAAATGCGCTGTTGATTTGTGAGCTGGCGGGACGAACCGACCTGCCCGTGCTGGCAGGCTGTTCGCGTCCGATGGTGCGTGACCTGGTCACCGCCGAGCATGTTCACGGAAAGACCGGTCTCGACGGCCCCGATTGGGGCGAACCGGCCATGTCGTTAGAGCCTGGCCACGCGGTCGACTGGTTGGTCGAAACTCTTATGGCTTCTGGAGATGGCGAGGTGACGATTTGTCCTGTCGGCCCGCTTACCAATATCGCTATGGCAATGGTGCGCGAACCCGCCATCGTCGCCAAGATACGTGAGATCGTCACGATGGGCGGAGCCTATTTCAAAGGCGGCAACATCACGCCTGCCGCCGAATTCAACGTGTATGTCGATCCGCACGCTGCCGATGTCGTTTACCGCAGCGGTGTGCCGATCGTGACGATGTCGCTAGACGTGACCCATGAAGCAATGATGCCTAAGCAGTGGATCAAAGACGTCGCAGCGCTAGCTACCGAAGTGGGTCAGAAATCTGCTGCGATGTTGTCGTTCTATGAACGGTACGACCTGGAACGCTATGGCGACTTCGGGGGCCCGCTTCACGACCCGGCGACTATTGCCTACCTGTTGCAACCCGACCTCTATGAGGGCAAACAGGTATTCGTCGAGGTGGAAACGAAATCTGAACTCACCATGGGTATGACTGTGGTCGACTGGTGGGGGGCGCGCAGTCGAGACCCAAACTGTCTGTGGCTAACCGATGTCGATGCCGACGGCTTCTTCGCCCTGATCCTGGATCGTCTTGCCAAGTTGAGGTAGCTGCGGGGTCGGGGTTATCGGCGTGAGCCGGTGGAAGCCGCTAGGTCAGCGAACCCCGGGCATTTGTCGCATATTTGCATGAGCCTGAGCTGGTTTCGAGGTTCTTTGTCATACCCCCTGTCTATGGTGTGGTTATGACGTTGTTCGAGGATTTACGTTTCGAAGATATGACCGGCGACGGGCCCACCGCGGGCGCACCCGGTTCTACTGCTTCTGGCGAGTCTGCTGGTTCTGCTTCGGGGTCTGCTGGTTCTGGTGAGGATGCTTCGGAGGGGTTGGGGTCGGTCCTTGAGGCTGATATGGCGTTTGCGTTGGTTACCGGGTTTCTACGCACCCAGCCACTCGTTGGGGCGTTAGCCCGAATCCTGGCGTATCAGGCGTCGCTGTCAGCGTTAGAGG
>CBERPN010000285.1:0-5781 GCA_965524675.1 uncultured bacterium | reverse complement strand
GTTGTCTTTCCTGTTGTTGGGTCATGAAACTTGGAGTGGCCGATATGCCATATCCCGCGTGTTCCGGGGCATTTGTAGGTTTGGAAGTTGCGTTGATGACCTCGGCCGTCCTTGGCGAACATCGCGGCGAGCGCTTCCCTAGCGTCGTGCTTCGTGTCGTACCGTTTCTTGTCGCACCCGCAAGGCCAATCACCGCCCCGTTGCGTCTGGCCCCGATCGGCACGCGCTTTGTCGTACCGCTTAGACGACTTGTCGTAACGTTTACTCATCAATCCTTCGCCTTGTTGCTGATACCGCGGCATGTTGTCCGCAAATTCCCTAACTCTTTATCGAGCTTCACTAGCAACGGGTCAGCCGCATCGCAGAAGTCGAGCTCACCCGCGACGTCACCGAGCATCCGTATCGTTGCTAGGACAGATTCATGACGAGACATAGTGGTCTCTTCTCCGGTAAAGGTCGTTGGGGAACGTTCGAGAGTCGGTGACGAACCTACGGCACACGTCGATGATCGTTTCGGGCACATTGTCGGCCCGCATCGTTGCCCATAGTTGGGTATTGGTCATCGGTCCCGATCCTGACCATGTTGGCGGGTTATGCGCTTGCATCAGTACCAGCCTTTGTTTCGGGAATGGGTGGACGCTCCGCATTCGGACCCGTACCTGTCGACCATGTACTGCCGGATCATTACGACTTGCTCACCGACCGGGGTAGAGGTGGTCATCCCGTAGTGGTTTCGGGTTGATATGAGGAATTGGCCTAAGCCCCACGCTGATGATCCGGCGAAGTTCCACACATCAGGGTCGAAACTCGATTCGTTGTCGATGACATGCTCAAAGCAGTGCCACGCTTGGTCGGTGCCGTCCCATGTGAGCCGCACCCAGAGGCGCACATCGTCAGGGTGTCCGGTGAGCGCAGGTTCGTTCGCTTGTATGTCTGTGACCCACTCAGCAAGCTCCACACGCTGCGTGCGGGTCGGGTGGGCTACACCGTGGTCTTTGTACCATCTGCCAGCGTCGCGAGGCGTGCATGCCGCTAACAGGACCGCTAACACGAGAAGACCAGCCGATCGGCGCAACGTACGCACCGCCGCATCCAACCGCATATTACGACTAATCGGCGAAAGCGGATTCTCAAGTTCGTCGACATGATCGAGTAAGGCTCGGAGGTCGGTGCGGTTGACGATGACGTTGGTTCTCCCGCCGCGTACATGTTTCGACAGGTTCGTTTTGGCGGTATCGACGAGGCTCATAGGGCGGGTTCTTTCCGTAGTTTCCGTTGTTCAGGGGTCAAAATCGGGCCATCAAGCTCATCGCCTTCGACCGTGTACCGGCCAACCAACGTTTCCTCACCAACCCTGTGAGCGCCGTCAGCGACATGACGGACACGGCAAGTCACCTCAACCGCACGCACAGGGTCTTCCACAACCATCCGTTGCGCTCTAGCGCGTGCTTCGGGTTCGTCGAGCCATACCTCGTTCGGGCCAGCGACTAGGTGCGGCCTGTCGTGATGCTGCTCGATCCATTGCGCTCGAACGGTCCATTCGTGTTGGGTGTCGGCGGGTTGGTCTGAGAGGAACGCCCGGTAGAACTGGGCGGGGGTTGGCGGGTAGCCGCCTTTGGACGATTTGAGGTGCGTTTTTAGGGCTGTTTGCGCTTCGCCGGTTTCGACTCGGGTGAGTGCGTGTTCCCATGCTTTGATCGAGGCCGGGTCGGTGTCGACGAGGGTGTGAGTCCACATGGCACGGATTTGGGTGAGGAAGTCACGTATCTGGACTTGGTTCATGGGTTCGCCAGTTCGCCCCAGGGGGTACCGGAGCCGAGATCGTGGTCGTTGTTGAGCGCCGCGTCGATCTGCCTGCCCGAAGCTTCACCATCGAGTTGTCGCGCCGACTTCGCCACACCAGGCCGATCATGAAACGCTACAAATTTGTCGATATGGTCGCCGTCTCGCAGCAACAAATCGAGACTGTTGTAAACGGTTGAGCGGTTGTTGTGGCCACGGTGATGATCCGAATACAGCCACCCGGTGACCGCCATGCACAGGTCATCGACGCTGTAGCCGTCTTTGAGTCGGCGGCGGATCAGTTTCCGTCGTTTGTCGTCGAGCACGACTCGGGGTTTCTTCCCGTTAAATTCTTCTAATGAGTAGAGGTATGACGCCCACACTTGTTCGAGGGCGGCCAAGGCGGTGACCTTCGGGGATCGTGAAACGATGATCTGATCGGCGATCGCAGCGGCCGGGTTGTTTGGGTTGAGTCGGTGGCGTGCCTGTTCGTCGGCCCATTCGTCTAGGTCTTCGGACACCTCGATCATCACCTGCCTCATTTGAGAGCCTTTCGTTGTTTATGTATGTACTTCGAGAACTCAGGGACCGGGCCGCCACGCACGGACTCTAAATCGAGCATCAACTTCCCCAAACGTTCCTGAACATCAAGCCAAAACTGTTCGGTCACACGAGACTTAGAATCCATCGCCAAACGGCGCATCGCCAACACATTCTCTTCGCCACCTAACCGGGCGGTGAAGAATTTCACATGCTCATAATGGTCGCCAGTCATCAAGAAATGGCACGCAGCGCACCCCAACGCAGCATTATCAGGATGACAACGAGTCAAAGGGTGCCGGCGCGAAAAATTGTGCATCACATGCGCCATCGGCGAATCCGATTGGAACACATTCTTGCGGCACCGTTGACACTTCCACCCGTCACGCTCACGCACATAATGGCGGAACATGTCGTCGGTCCTGTTCCGTGCCGTGCTCGCCTTACTCGGCTTCCCTTTAGGCATTTTCTAATTCCTTCCGTACCGGCCATGACCAGCCTCATCAGCCAACATCTTCAACCGAGTCTGCCGAGCCGACAAACTCGACTTGATTGCATCCATTTCAGACCGGACAGACCGATCCAGTATCTCTGCAATAATCAGGTCCCTATGCAAATCGAGGGCAGCCAACTTCGCCCGCTGATCCGCCTCAGTCTGGGTTAACTTCACGCCCGCCACCGCCGCGTCATCCAACAAACCCAGCCGGACAGTCAAATACTTCTTTTCGTATTCAGTTGTTGCCGTGAGCAAATTATTCGCATGGTTCTTTTGCTCCACGATGCATTCCAGGAGACGCTTATCCAACTGCTCCATCTGCGTTTCGACCTCGGCGAGACTTGACGGTTCCGCACCTGGCCACATGTCGCTCACTTAGCCCACCCGTACAAATCTTCGGTCGACACGCCGCACGCATCCTTCATAAAGCCAATCAGATCAAGCAAGCCAAGGTCTTGGTAGTCCTCGTCACTGGCACCATGAGCGACCGCCACGAACCGCATCCGGTTAAACTCAGCGAAACTCTCGAGCACGTCGGCGTTGAAGATGCGGAGTCTGCCGATCAGGTACGTCGAAGTCGCTTCCATAGCTTTCTGGTTGTCGAATGAGATGATACGCGGTATTTGCACGACCACGAACGGGGTCATCGGGTTGCCTCTCGGAGTTGCAACGCTAGGTCTTGCACCTCGTCGGAAAGGGTACATATCCAATGCGCTGCATTACGCACCGCGATGTCGAGATCGTCGTCGTCGATAAGTTCATCCACGATTGTTTGGACACGGCCAGGATCGGGTTCGCTCATCAGAACGCCTCCGTTAAGGCTTCGGTGACGAGCTTCACGAGCTTCGGTTTCGTCGCCCGCTCAGGCACCCCAATATCGTTATCAACCAACACCTGACGCAACTGACGAAGAGTCAACGAACCAATCCAACCCTCAACCGACTGCCCATCACCAATCATCGGAACCTCAACAACTTCGACATCGGTAACGGCATCGGCAGGCGCTTCTCCTGAACCCCCTCCAGGCGGATCAGGCGCGGACTCTGCCGATGCCTCAACCACAGAACCGGACATCTCAACCGGTTCCACGGCGTCATCGGTACCAGAAGGAGCAATAGCCTCCTGCACATCGATGATCTCGGAATCGGCGGGACGCGAAGATGTGGGGTCATCTCCGGCCCCGCCAGGCCCCTTGTCGGGTTCTCCACCCGGGCCGACCTCAAACGCCGTCGGCATATCAATCGCCGACACGTCAACACCCCTCCGCACATGCCCATCCGCAGCCAAACCGCGTTGCAAATCCATCGAATCCATCGAAGTCGGCAAATACGGCACCGCTACACGGACAGCCGTTTTGCGGCACATCGCAGCAAAATCGGTACGCCACGGATTATTACGATCCTTCTTCTCGCCCTCATTACGGGCCATATGTTGCGACCGGATCACATCAACCGGAACCCACTGAGTAACCGGATCAGACCCATCGACCGGACGACCAACAGCGTACGAACCAATGATTTGGCCACGATCCGCTAACAGATGCGGCCGGTGAGCAATATGGTCACCGTTCTCGTCACGCCACAAATCGAACTCATCACGCTCATGCACCACGTCAGCGACAACGTTCACGCCGTTACGTCGCGCCAGTTCGATGATGCCCTTATAGCCGAGCGATACCTGTACCTCGTCAACCCATTTACCCGACGGCAGTTTCCGACCCCGCTTATGCAGATACACGTAATCGCCAGGACCGGGTAACAACCCAAGCTGCGCGCACGTCATCAACGCGCCGACCATCGATTCGCGGGTGCAACCCATTAGACCGGGGTTCGTGCGGACCGTCGTGAACAAGACCTGTTGGAGCCTCGCCGCTGAGATACCGATGTTGGGTAGCGCCGCAGTTACGTCATCGACGCGGCCCTTAATTTCTTGCTCAACGGTTCGGGGCTTTTCCTCGACGACCGTTGCGGCCGCCTTAGCGAGTTGCTGATTCTTCGCCATCAGATAATCTTCCCGCCGTCGATGTCGACCTCGTAAAGAACTTTCGCCGTGCGAGCCTTGACCTTGTCGCCGAGCAACACCACGTCCTTAACCATCGAAACGCGGCACGCCAGAAAACGGGTGGCCTCTGGGAAATAATGGGCTGCCATGTGAGGGTGCGGTGAGAAATGAAACCCCTGCCCGCATTCATTGCTGTCTACCCAGTCGCCGCACTTCACTGTCTCCCCGATTGGATACTCGAATCTGTACCCCGATTTCAGGTCGCCATCGACGGCCTTGAACACGACCATTGTTTTACCGGTGTTCTGCACACCTTGGTAGGAGCACCATCCCGCCATAGTGGTCCGGTCGGGCGGTTCGATTACCACGCCGCCGTCTATGGTTGTGCTTTTGCCTAGATCGTGGACCGCTACAGAATCGGAGGCTGCGACCGTCGCCGAATCGGAGGCTCTGACCGTCGCCGAACCGTAAGCTGTGACCTTCGCCGAATCGTAGGCTGTGACCGTCGCCGAACCGTAAGCTGCGACCGTCGCCGAATCGGAGGCTGTGACCGTCGCCGAACCGGAGGCTCTGACCGTCGCCGAATCGTAGGCTATGACCGTCTCCGAATCGGAGGCTATGACCTTCGCCGAATCGGAGGCTGTGACCATCGCCGAACCGTAAGCTGTGACCGTCACCGAACCGTAGGCTCTGACCGTCGCCGAACCGTAAGCTGTGACCTTCACCGAACCGTAGGCTCTGACCTTCACCGAATCGGAGGCTGCGACCGTCACCGAATCGCAAGCTGCGACCGTCGCCGAATCGTAGGCTATGACCATCGCCGAATCGGAGGCTATGACCGTCACCGAATCGGAGGCCATGACCGTCGCCGAACCGTAAGCTCCGACCGTCACCGAACCGTAGGCGCTGACCGTCGCCGAAGCGGCCACGTCGTGCTCTGAGCCGCCGTCGAGTACGGGCGG
>CBERPN010000284.1:0-5814 GCA_965524675.1 uncultured bacterium | reverse complement strand
GCTGCGACAGGACCTTGAAGACGCCGGGTATTCCCATCCAGAAGGCGAACCCCCACCAGGCGGCCGCCCCGGCGAAGACCCAAGTGGAGCTGGCGGTGGCCAGCAGAATCGCGGCGACTCCGGTGCTGGCGAGCCAAGGCCCGGGGATGCCCCGCTTCTTGGTGCGGCCCGCACTGATCGACGAACAAACCGCGTTGAGACTAAAGACCCAGGCGACATCGGACGGCGAAAGCCCCAGGCGTTGCGAGCCGATCACGACCGCGAACATGAATACGGCCGAACCGCCAAAGGTGAACAGGCCGAGACACACCAGCAACACTCTGGCCACAAGCACGGCCTTGTGTCTCTCGCTGGCTGGCGGAGCTGAACCGGCTACACCCGTGGCTCGGTAAAAGATCAACGGCACGATTGCGAGTAGACCGAGGAACAGAAAAACTGCCGACGCTCCGCCGCGATTGGCCACGATGGCGATCAGCGGCGAGGTCACAATCCCCACGATTGGGCCTATGACCGCTATCTCACCCATGCGGGCTTCGTCGCCGAACACTTGCACCCAGCCGAACCAGCTGATGACCCCCATGGAGATACCCGACAAGAAACGCAGAGAGATGAGGATTGGGTAGACGGGAAGTAGAGCTGAGCCCAGGTTGGCGATGACTGCGAGCAGCAGGGCCGTAAAGAATACTTTGCGCTGTGGCTTGAGCTTTCGACCCGACCCCCAGCTTCCGATGACGAAGCCGCCGAGCTGAAAGGTTCCGATCAGCGATGCCAAGCCCAGGCCAATGTCGTAGTGGGCGGCGATGAGTGGAAACAAGAATGGTGTCGACACGAGGACGAGCGTGCCAAAACCGGTTGCTAATAAGATCCCGGCCGAAACGCTCGGGTGCAGTAAAAGGCTGACTCTGACCGGAAGTTGCATAAGTGGATCAGCCTAAATCCGAAATAGTGGGTCTGATACCGGCTAGTCCCCCGTGATCAGCACAATTTTGGATACCAAATGCACAACTAGTGTCCCGAGTCTTGACTACAACGTCATTTCGACGACCCTCACCGCCACTCTCTGCGTCCTCGTCATCTCAATTGCCTATGGCTAGTATCGACTCCTGTGTCCTTGAGATTGACGCTGAGTGACCGCCAAAATACTCACCGAACTTAAGCCTCAGGACACTAGGGCTTTTGGGTGGTGAAGAGTCCTTCGGTTAGGTAGAACGCTCCAGGCTCGGGTCGCAGAAACTCGCGCACCACTTCGCTTGCATTGACGAGATCGTGCCGTAGCTCGATGCGCACGTCGGCGGGCACGTTCATGTTGTCGGCCCAAGTGTCGAAGTCCATTCGCTTTAGCGCTGTTTCGGCCGTGATACCAACAAAGCCAGCCTGTTCGAGTAGGGCTGTCCACTCGCTAATGCTGAGGCAGCGAACATGGCTAGGGTCGCGTCGCCGTTCCCAACTATTAGCGAACTCGGCGACGGCGAGGTCGTCGGGAACAATGTTGTCCACCATTGCGAACCTGCCACCAGAAACGAGCACCCGGAGCGCCTCGTTCACGAACCGGTCTGGATGCGGGAAGTGGTGGGGCGCGATTCGACAGGTCACAAGATCGAACTCGGAATCGTCATAGGGCAACGACTCGGCATCGGCGGTCTCGAAATCGACATTCGTAATCTGTTTCTCGATAGCAAGTCGTGCAGCAACTTCGAGCATCTCAGAAGTGAGATCGGTAGCGGTGACATGTTCAACGTGGGGTGCCATGACGAACGCTGTGTGGCCCGCAGCGGTGGCGACGTCTAGCACCCGCCAATCAGGCTGTGGACTAACCAACTCGACCAGTCGGCCAAGGCTGGCACCCTTGGCATGCACCTTGCTGGTGGCGTAGTTGGCGGCATTGGCCCCGAACTGCTTCCGCACTAGCGACTTCGCTCCGTCAGCAGGTTCATCGTTCATGAACAGAGCATATTGGAGCTAGTGCGCCACAACTCTGAAGGCGAGAAAGGCGTAGCTGAACCTGGCGGTAGTGAGCGACGCTTCGGGTCTCTGGGCCGTCAGGGTGTGGCCTTTGGTGTTGTCGGTGTCAGAGGTGAACGATAATCGGTGTCTGATACGTTCGTTATTCCTGGCTCTTCAGGTCAGGAGTCCGAGTGCGTAGCCAGGCTTAAGGGACGTGTCTGACACCACCCGGTGGGCGGGTTAGGGACGATTGATTAGGGACGTGTCTGACACCATTGTGTCGACCTGAGGCCGCCGCAGCGCCCCGGAAGCAAGCTTGGGTGTCAAGAGCGTTGCGTCTGTTGATTGGTACTTGGCGGCGCTGAGCGTTGTTTCGGGTCTCCGGGCTGGTGGGTGCCCGTCAGGGTGCGGTCTGTGGTGTTGTGCGTGGCCGCGTCGGGAACCAGCTTTGTCGAAACCGTAGTGTGGGCGGGGCCTGATTACTGCACTCCGTGCAGGCCGTTGGGGCCACGGAGGCCGCCGCAGCGCGCCGGAAGCGAGCTTGGGCGGCCCGAGCGCGGTAGGGCGGAGGGCGCTAGCCCGTAGCCTGAGACCCGCGGCCCGCGTGGCCGGCGAAGCGCCGGAGCCGAAGGCGGAGAGGGGGCGGTTGAGTAGCCCGTAGCGCTAGCGAGGGCGAGTTGTAGGGTGAAGGGAATTAGCGAAGCGCCGGAGCCGAAGGCGGAGAGGGGGCGGTTGAGTAGCCCGTAGCGCTAGCGAGGGCGAGTTTGTAGGGTGAAGGGAATTAGCGAAGCGCCGGAGCTGAAGGCGGAGAAAAGATAATCGTGAGTATTTCTGTCTCCGAGCTTGAGTTCGCACATCCCGGTGCACATCCTCTGTTCTTCGATGTCAGCTTTTCTGTGTCGCCTGGCGAACATGGGGCAATAATCGGTAGTAACGGCAGCGGCAAAACGACCCTGTTGAAGATTCTCGCCCGCGAACTAGAGGCCGATTGCGGAAACTGGTCACTGGGTGGCACGGCTCTATACATGCCCCAAGATGTTGGTATGGCGGCGGATTTGTCGGTTCGACAAATGCTTACACAGCTCACGCCACCCCAAGTCCGAGCTGCTGGCCGCAGGCTGTTAGCTGCCGAACGCGCTGTGGCGGACGGCGCCCCTGAAGCCGGAATCGAGTTGGCAACCGCAATCGCCGACTGGATGGACATCGGCGGCTACGAGCACGAACAGCGGTGGAACGCGGCAGCCGATCGGGTGGTCAAATCCGACATCGACGATCTCGGCGATAGGCCAGCTGCTGATCTTTCCGGTGGAGAGCGCAAGAGGCTTGTCCTCGACGTACTGCTCAACTCTGAGGCAGACATTCTTTTGCTCGATGAGCCCGATAACTACCTCGATATTCCTGCACGAATGTGGCTTGAGGCCGAGCTGGCGGCAAGTCGAAAAACTATCCTGATGGTAAGCCACGACCGTACGGTGTTGGCGAAGGCCGCCACAAAGATAATTACCCTTGAAGGGTCGTCGTGTTGGGTGATGAGCGGAGGTTTCGGTTCTTACCGGGCCGAACGCGAACGACGTCAGGCCGCGCTTGGTGACGAACTCCAACGCTGGAAGGACGAGGAGCGGCGACTCTTCCGGCACGTAAAGATCATGAAGCAGCGGGCCGCCATAAGCGACGGAAACGCATCGAAGGCAAACGCTGCCGAGACCCGTTGGAAACGCTTCGTCGATGCCGGGCCACCACCTCCGCCGGTTCCCGACCAAAGGGTAAGGGTTCAGTTGCGGGGCGCCGATTCGGCACGCCGCGTCATCAAACTCACCGATCTCGGAATCGAGCCTCTTTTCGAGCCGTTCTCCGACGAGGTCTATTTTGGAGAACGGATCGGGCTTATCGGCTCGAACGGAACGGGAAAATCCCACCTTCTCGATCTGCTTTTCGATCCGACAGTGGAGTATGCGGGCGAGGTCGGATTCGGTCCGCGGACCTCCGTTGGGCGTTTCACTCAAGTGAATGATCGTCAAGACTTCGCCGCTGAGACTCCGCTCGCCATCATGATCGAGCGGATAGGTGAGCTTGAGAGATCAATGAAAGCTTTGAGTCGTTATGGCCTCGCTCAAGCTGCCAGACAGCCGTTTGAAACTCTCTCGGGTGGGCAACGAGCCCGCCTCGAGATTCTTTGTCTCGACATCGAAGGGCACAACGTACTGTTGCTCGACGAACCTACCGACAACCTCGATGCCGAGTCGTCGATGGCGTTGGAAGAGGCCCTAGACAGTTTCGAAGGCACGGTTGTGGCTGTGTCGCACGACCGTACCTTCTTAGAAAAGATGACGAGGTTTCTGCTGATCGCCGACGACGGTTCGGTGTTCGACATTCCGGACTTCGAGATGGCGATTGCGGCTCTGACCAACCCCGACGACGTCCACGACATCAAGCGAGCCAAACTGCTCAGCTGACCCCTCGCATGAAAATCTAGTGTGGTTAGGACACCGTCACGGTGTACAGGCCACAAAATTTGGGGTTTAGTCGGGCGGGGTGCTTAGTAGCTCTAGATCATCTTCGCTGAGTTCGAACGAGCCGAAGAGCTTGGCATCGCCGTCGGGCCAAATCGTTAGATCATCGACTTTGATACCGTCGAGATCAGCACCCTCAAGGCGGGCGCCACGTAGGTCAGCGCCCTGCAGACTCACCGATCGAAGTACACAATGGCGTAGGTCGGCGCCACGAAGATCGGCGCCACGAAGATCGGCACCGTGAAGGTTTGCAGTACTGAACGCGGCGCGGCGTAAGTCGCAGTTCATCAGAGTTGCGTCGATGAGCTGCGCGCCGCGAAAGTCAGCTCGCTCGAACAGGCCGTCGGTAAGGTTTGTACCGACGAGCGATGCATCGCGAAGGTCGGTTCGATGGCCGATCGCCTCGGTCATATCCGCGTAGTCGAAGCGAGCCCGACGCGCTATCGATCTGCTCAGGTCGACATCGAGCATCAGCGAGCCCATGAGATCGGCGGCGAGTAGGTTGCAGCGGGTTAGTCGTGCGCTGGTGAGGTCGCGACCGCGAATCTGAAGGTCGGTAAGGTCTTGTCGGCTTAAATCGCAGCAGGCGAGGTCGGCGGCCGTCGCAACCTGAAGCTTTGTGGCCGAGCCGCCGCCGAGGATCTGCATGAATGCCCGTGTCACTACGAACGGCAGAGCGACCCCAACGCCGAGCGCTACCCGCTCCGCAAACGATGCAGCGGGGCCAAGGGCTTGAGTCGCGATAAGTGTACTAATCGAGCCGATGATGATCAGTAACAGGGTCGCTGGTAGCCACGGATTGGTTCGCCAGGCACGAATACAGGTCAGAAACCAGAAAAGGTCCCTTCGCTGTGTGATGTAGTCGTCTTCGAAAGGATCGGCCTCCAGCATGCAGAGCCATTCGGCAGCTCCAGAAGGTTGTTTAGGACCCTCGAAGACATCGCTGAAAAAGGTTCGAAATGCCTATGCAGACACCTGAGAAATAATTCGTTCGCCCCAGCCGGCCAAATCGTTCTCGGGGTCGTTCGCAACCATGTATGCGGGCACCATTAGGCGATGCACACCCATGTCGTGCATCTCCTCCACTGCGGCGATTGGATCATCACCAAACAGGTCGAACGAGAACGTTGTGATCTCGATAGCGGCCGGGTCGCGGTCGTTGTCGGCCGCCGTCTGTCGCACGATGTCGATTAGTTCCTTTGTGTCGCCGCCGGCCGGGAAGAAGCCGTCGCCGATTCGCCCTGCTCGCCGAGCTGACGCCGCCGAGTGACCACCGATATGGATGGGCACTGTGCCATTGGCAGGGGCGGGTTTTGAGGCGATGTCTTTGAACGAAACGAATTCGCCGGAGTATTCGGCA
>CBERPN010000283.1:0-5815 GCA_965524675.1 uncultured bacterium | reverse complement strand
GCCGATCACGCCGGGGCTCACCGATCGACCCTATGTGGCCCGCGAGCTCGTGCCTTTTGGTTCCGAACCGGCAGCCGACCTTGTAATACAGCTCGATCGAGGGTTCCAAGAGGACCTCTATTCACCCGCGGCACTGGCCCCGGTTGCTCGTCTGATGGGGGTGGGCGACATCGTGCTGAGAGCCGATCTGCAGTACGAGCGATACCGCACTCCGCGACCGAGAGAAACTTGGTCGGATTTACTCGACAGCGCAGGTTTGGCCAATCCGAGAGGCTACGGCGAGCCGATTCCCAACATCGCTGGGCCCGAGCAACCCTTGCTCGACGAGCTCGAGTTGGCTACTAGCCCCGCAGCCGAGCAGCCCCCTCCCGTCGCGCTGTTCGCGGTTGAGGATCCGCTGGCAATTGTTCGCACGAGATCTAACGAGCGGCCGCTGATTATTGCTGGCGATGCGGCGGGCCTTGTCTCGGCAGCAGCCGTCGGATTGGTCGAACCCGACCAGTTGATTGTATTTTCCGCAACCTTTGCTGGCGACGAGGAGAAGTTGAATGGGCTCGCCGGGCCAGCCGATGACAGCGCCATCTTGGTTCTGACCGACTCGAATCAAAGACAGGCTCGCAGGTGGGGCAACATTCGCGAAAACACGGGTTACATAGAACGTGCCGACGAAACCGCCGAATACGAACCCAGCGACTTTCGACTAAACATCTTCCCCGACGCCGGTAGCGCCGCGCAGACGGTCGCGATTCACGACGGAGCGGTGGTGACGGCCACAAACTACGGCAACCAGGTCACCTACACGGTCGACAATCGTGCAACGCTCGCTGCCGACGGCGATCGCGACACCGCATGGCGGGTGGCGGCGTTCGACGATCCGCGCGGTGAAGCACTTCTCATAGAGCTCAACCAGCCGGTGAGCATCGATCACATCGAGCTACTTCAACCGGTCACAGGTATCCACAATCGAACGATCACCGAACTGCTCGTCACGGTCGACGACGCTGAGTTCGATGTAGTCCTTGATGAACGATCTCTTGGCGGATCGGGCCAACGGATAGAGCTCGGCGAGGCACGGACGGTGCAAAGGATCGAGCTGGAAATCGTCGCGACCGATGTCGGTGAGCGCACTAACTATCTTGGCTTGAGCGGAGTGGGGTTTGCCGAGGTGACGATTCCCGGGGTCGAATTCAACGAGGCTATTCGTCTTCCGACCGACCTACTCGGCTCGATCCCCGAAGTTGGGCAAAGGCCTATCGCCGTCATCCTCACGCGCACACGTTCCGACGTTCGTGAACCAGTCCGCACCGACGGCGAGGAACTGATGCGTCGCCGGTTCGAGCTACCAGACCCCCTCACCGTCGAGCTGTCGGGCGAGGTGAGACTTAGCGCCTATGCTAGCGACCGTCTCCTCGCCGACCTTCTCAAGGACTCCACGAACTCCTCAGGCTCACTCGCTGCCCTCGAACTTTCGCCGAGTAGTTCGTCGCGACTTCCCGGCGATATCGCATCGTTCGCGATGTCAGCATTCGATAGTGATCCAACAACACTATTCGCGACCTCGTTTGGGCCGCAACAGGGCGCCTGGCTCGAGTTCGCTGTGCCATCGCCAATCACCCTCGAACGCCTCGAATTCGACTTGGTTGTGGACGGGCGCCACTCGCTACCGACGTCGGTCGACCTAGTTGTCGACGGTCGGACCGTTGAGTCCTTTGGGCTTCCGCTCATCGCTGGAACCCTCGACCTCGACCGCTCTGTGCCGATCTCTCTAGCGATCGATCCGGTCGAAGGCTTGGCGTTCCGGCTGGTGTTCGGCACGGTTCGCGAAGTTACGACCAAGGATTGGTATTCCGGTGGTCAGATCGCGATGCCAATCGCTGTTAGCGAGTGGCATCTACCACTCAGCGCGGGAGCTGGCGGAGCTAACGGTGACAATCGATTCGATAGCGGTTGTCGGCGCGACCTCGTCGAAATCGACGGTGAGCGAATACGCACCCGAGTCACCGGCCTCGTGGCCGACGCGATCGAACGGCGGCCGCTGCGCCTTGAGCTGTGTCGGGGCGAAGAAGCGACCCTGAACCTCGATGCTGGAACCGTCGACATCGCCACAGGTCGTGGCCGCGACACCGGCATCGACGTCGACAGGTTGGTACTGCGAACTCCGGGATGGCTGACCGAACAGCGAGCATCGCCTCAGCTAACGGTTCTTAACGATGTTCGCGTCAGCACAGAGGTTCGAATCGCCGAGGCGGACGCCCCGTTCTGGCTGGTTCTCGGGCAAAGCCTCAACCAGGGTTGGCAGGCCACCAGCACACAACTTGGTGACCTTGGCCCACCGACTCTCGTCGATGGTTTCGCCAATGGCTGGCTTATCGATCCCGCTGAGACCGACTCGCCGATCGAGGTAAGAATCGAGTGGACACCACAGCGACAGATCTGGATCGCGCTCGCACTAACCGCCGCGGCAGTACTCATCTGCGTCGTGTTGTTGTTGCTGGGGCTGCGAGAACGTTGCGGTCCACGAGCTGACGATCCTCGCCTCGCTTCAACCCCACAGTCAGGAGCCAACAAGGGACACATTATTGCTGGCGCGATAGGCGTGTTTTTGTTCGCTGCACTGAATCTTCCATTTGGCTGGCGCCTTGGCCTCCCGCTCAGCGTCATCGTTGCAGCACTGCTCATCGTGAGCCTTACCGTGCCTCGCGCCGGGCGTGCGCTGCCGGCAACCTCTGCGCTCTGTCTGGCATTTGCTGGAGCATTCACCACCATCGTTCAGTTTCGAAGAAACTACGCCGCAGATTTTGGATGGCCTGAATTGTTCGACGAAGTCCACGTGCTAAGCGTGCTGGCTCTGCTTCTGCTCGCTGCGGAGATCGTACGAATTCGGGTCAGCGGGCCCGAGACACCCGGCCGCGACGGCTTGGTACACCTATCGAACCTGCCAGAGGACTAGCGTTAGTCGGTCATGAAACGACTAACTTCGGTGCTGCTGACACTGGCGATTGTTGCTGGAGCGTGCTCGACGAGCAGCGACCTGTCGGGTTCTGGCTCTTCGAGCTCAACCAGTGACCTTGCTGCGACGAGTGAGCCCACTCCTGCAACTAGTACCACGTCGACTAGCCCAGCAAAGATCGAGGCAACGACCACCGCACCCACGACAACGGTGGCGATAACCCTTGTCGAGACTGAGATTCGCGAAGCCACTCCCGATACGCCAGCCGGTTTCACCGTGGCGTACTACGGCGACAGCCTGGCGGCATCGGCCGAAGAGGCGGTGCGCACGTTCTTAACCCAGGGCGGACGCCTCAACTTCGTTCCCGGAACGTTTCCCGGATCGGCGCTTTGCGATTGGTGGCCCCAGATAGCGCGCGATCGGGCGGCTCACGAAATGTGGGCAGTCGTTCTGTTCTTTACCAACAACACATTTAGTCCATGCATGAAGAATGCCGACGGTTCTGAGCTCACCGCCGAAGAGACTGTCGTCAAGTTTCGCAGCGACTTAGAGCTTGCTATCGAGCTATTCAAATCCGAGGGAGCAACCATCTATCTACCCACCATTCCCGAGTCACGTGGCGAACTCGTTCTTGGAATCCAGCCTTCGGCCGACCTCAACGCGCTCTTTGGTGAGCTCGCAGGCGCTGACGAAGCAGTATTTCTAGTAGACGCTGCAAAGGCAGTGCTAAGTCCCGAGGGTCGCTTTACCGAGACCCTTCCCTGTCTGGCAAACGAACCCTGTACAGGCGGGATTGACGAGAACGGTGTTGCGGTGAACCTCGTACGAGAACCCGACGGTGTGCACTTCTGTTCGGGAGGATACGGCGAGGGCGTGCCAATCGAAGTGGGTACTTGCCCGACCTGGTCTAGCGGGGCATTCCGCTATGCCGGAGCGCTCACAAGCCCGATCGTCGCCGCCGCTCAAGCCGAGTGGGTTGCTGAGAACCCGCCCGGAAACGTCCCGAATCTGGCTGACATCAAAGCCCAAGCTGGAGTTGCCGACTAACCGTCGCTGCGATGTGCAACCTAAACTTGGGAACTTATGCACCGACAGCGCACGGTATTGGCCGTGGTTCTAGCTCTCGCCACCCTCGCCGCTTCGTGTGCGAATAGTGACACTGACATAGCAGTCGGAGCGGTCGGCCCGGGTGACTCTGGCGAGACCCTCGCCACCGATACATCCGACATCGACCCACGCAAGATATTTGACGCCGAGCGGCGCTTGGCAACCCCCGACACCCCGGCGCGATACACCGTGGGTTTCTATGGCGACAGCTTCGCCCATTCTGCCGCTGAACACGTCAATCACTTCCTTTGGACCGGCGGGCGCCTTGAAGTTGTGGGTGGAGTTATCCCCGGCGCAGCCATCTGCGACTACCTTCCTCAGATAGCTCGCGATACCCAACAACACGATATGTTTGCGGCGATTCTAGTCTTCTCGGCAAATTCGTTTACCTCCTGCATGGCAAAGCCCAACGGAAGGCCGCTACAGGGTCGCGCCGCCATCAAGAAGTTCACGCGCGACCTAAGGAAGGCCGTAAAGATTCTTGAGGCGGCAGGGGTGAAGGTCTACCTGGGAACGATTCCGGAGTCGCGGGGCGAGGTTCTCGGTGCCAAGAACTTTCATAGATCGATAAATCGAAAGCTACGTCGGGTAGCGGCGAAACACCCAAACACGATCGTTGTCGATGCAGCTGCTGCGGTACTCGATGAGAATGGGGATTACACCGAGACCCTGCCTTGCCTACCGAATGAACCGTGCACCGGCGGCAGCGACGACGACGGCAACCCGGTTAACCTGGTGCGCCAGCCCGACGGCACACATTTCTGTTCGGGAGGGTACGGACCCGGCATCGAAGTGGCTATCGAGACCTGCCCGGTATGGTCGAGTGGCGCATTCCGCTACGCAGGAGCATTGACCGGGCCTGTTGTGGCAGATGCGCAACAGGAATGGGTCAAGGACCACCCGCCGGTATCGGGCAAGTAGTGGTTTTGAACCTCAGTTCGACCGGTCGAAGAACTCTTTTGCTTTGTGAGCCCCGGTCGCCACTTGGGTAGCTAGAGAGTCGGCTATGAAATCGCTGAAGTGTAAGCCGTCCTCGCGGGCGTTCGGATCGCCCGCAAGCTCGGAGACAAATCTGCCGTCGACACACACCGCTGCGTGAAGATCGAACATGTAGGAACCCGACCCACCCTTGGCAACGACACGCTCAATTATTTCGTTCATCGTTTCGATGGCACCATCAACAATTCCGAGCTCGGCGGCCTTACCTGGTTCGACGCACGGAACGTTGACCCACAGCACTGGAATACCTTGATCTAGGAAGCGCTCTTGGATATCGAGATAGTTCTGTTCGAGGCGGGCGGCGAACTGCGGCGAATCGGGTAGGTCGAAGGCATCGTCGGGGTTCAGGCGGCGCGGCAACAAGTCGACGGGTCCACCAACCAGAATCACCAACTCGGCACCGCTCTCGATGAGCACCTTGTCGGCGACCTCGTTGTCTTGGCGACAGGCGGGACGGATTTCGTCGGGCCACTGGATCTCGCCGCCGATCGCCAGGCCGCATCCGCCGAAGGTGGCATTGCCGACGTCGGGTTCGCCTACCGCGGTCGCGCGGCGAGCTAGTCCGTTGTAGAGGTTGTCGGCGACCGAATCGCCCACCACCATGATGACGGGTGGCGCGCCTGCGAGAGTTGCGGGAAGTGTTGTAGTTGTAGGCGGCAGGGTCGAGGTCGGCAGGGTCGAGGGCGGCAGGGTAGCGGTGCCTAGGCGATCGGGGGCGACCGTGGAGCTAGGAAGAATGGTTGCCGGTGCTGTGTTTTC
>CBERPN010000282.1:0-5858 GCA_965524675.1 uncultured bacterium | reverse complement strand
ATCGAGGTTGTGGTTCGCGACCAAGGGCCGGGCTTTGATCCCGCAGCGCTCGAGGCGATGCCCGAGCCCGGCACGCCCGAGAGATTGTTCTTTGAGAACGGGTTAGGAATTCCACTGATGCGCGAACTCGCCGACGAGAGCGACATCTCGAGCAGCAGCGACGGCACCACGGTACGACTGGTCATTTACACCCGCCGCTATCTCTGAAACCGGAATCTAGGGTGTTCTGAACACCGTCACGGTGTTCAGAACACAAAATTTCGGAAGACGAGCAACCTGTGAGTTAGCGCTGGAGGGTGTGGAAGCTGCCGTCCTCATAGAGCGATACGACCGTCACCCCGGCGCTGAGTTGGCCCCCATCGACCAAGAAGGTCCAGCCAGCCAGTTCGACCGCATCCGAGCCTGCCGCTTCGACTATGTCGGGTCGCCCGATTCGAGCCAGCGGTCGCCCGACGACTCTTTTGCCGCTCACCAACAATACGTCGACTGGGAGTTCGGCGTTGATGATATCGGCCGACCATCCGACGACATTGTCGCGACCATCGTTGGCGCCGTCGCTGCCGGTTTGGGGAAGTAGATCGATGCTACCAGTGGCATCGGGGCGGTTTTCGTTCCAACTTCTATCACCGACCTTTACGCTTGTGAGGTTGCCCTCATCGTCGAACACGACCTGTGTCGGTTGGCCATTCTCAAACTCGATAGTGGTCCATTCGCTACTGTCGCCAGCTCGATGAATGATCTCGATTGCGAGTGCCCCAGCTTGCAGCCTCGTCGGGTCGAGCATCACAACTACCCTGCCGTCGTCGCCAACCGGTGCAGTCCCCGCAGGTTCCCCGTCGATAAACACCACCACGATGCCGCTGGCTGAGATCCCCTCGGTCTTGCCCGACATTAGGGCCGGCACCACATTCGAGAGTGGGTTGTAGCCGGTTAGGCCATCGATGTCCTTTATCGCGATCGATCCGCGGGTCGCAAGGCTTGGGAGATCATCGGGTAGTTGATCGAGCACGTCGCTACGAACATAAGAATCACTGGCCTTGGTATTCTCGGGAAGCACCTCGATCATGGTCGCAATCGCCTCAGCAGAACTTGCCGTGACCGCTCCGACAACGTCGACGAAGGCACCGACGCCTACGACTTGAAGCGTCCGATCGTCGGCGACGCTTTGGAGCAGAGATACGCCGTCGACCGGCGACGGTAGATCGAACCCGATTACTTCGGCGATGGTGGGAAGTATGTCGATGGTCTGGCTGCGACGGTCGTCGACGGCAGCACTGGTTTGGTTTGGATACTTCACGAACAGCGGAACGTGGGCGATGCCACCAATGTTGATGTCGTTAGGTTTGCGACGAGCAGTCCCTGGGACGAATGCTGCGCCATGATCGGCGGTGACGATCAGAAGGGTGTTGTCGAGTCGGCCCTGCTTTGAGAGTTGGTCGAGAAGATCTCCGACAAGGTTGTCGACCAGTTCCACCTGGAGTGTGTGGCGAAATGCGTCGTTATTGACTTGTCGAGAATCGTCTGACCAATCGCCATCGGTGAGACCGCGCAGGCCGGCTCCGTTGTAGACGCGACCGTCGGGCAGATAGGTCCACGGGACGTGGGGCAAGCCGCTGTGGTGGTACCAGACGGTCGGCTCAGAACCATCGTCGATATCGTCGATGAAGCTGGCGAATCGTTCGGTCTGGTTCTCGTCGAGATCGGCTGCCACCCGCTGTGACGGTGTTCTGTCGGTGGCCTGGGCGTCGTCGGCGTCGTCGGCGAAGTTTGTCCAACGGTCCGAGATCGGTGGAAACCACTGGTTGGCGAGTGCGTCCGGCAACACGATATGACCAGCTGCTATTAGGCCGTCTTCGTAAAGCAATGAGGTCGAGACGTCACCGGCCTGCGGGCACAATTGGTCTGGACAAAGACGGGTGAGTACTTCATCGACCTCTAGCTCATGGCTTGGCGCTGCCAGAGTGAAAAGGTTTTGCGGGTAGCCGCCCGAATCGGGTGGGATGTTCTTTCCTGTCGGCATTTGCCCGGTGGTGATGGCGGGCACCGCCCAGTTGGTTCGAGACGCGACGGTAGCGGTTTCGCGATACCAGGTTGAGGTGTCGGCGAGCCGAGCGAAGTTGGGTGCTTTGACCTCGTCGATGGTGCCGTCGAGACGCAATAGACTGGCAGCGGGCAACTCGTCAAATATCAGCAACACGACAGACGTGTCGGCATCTGCCCCCGAACCAATGGCTTCGATTTCGGAGGCTCCGATCAGATCGGCGGCCGGGCTCGCGAAGAGAAACAAGAGCACGATTAGCGGCGACATGTATCCGAGAAGTCGAGTGAGCGATGAGGCCGCTTCGAAGCGCAGAAACGCGAGGGCTAGACCAGCACCGATGACCAAGACCATGAGCGAGAAACTGATCGTGCCCCATTCGACGGGTCGCCGAAATATCGAGACGAGCGTGTACGCCGCCAGGAGGCCGACGGCCCCGGCACCCACCAGCTCACCGACTCGACCCGGTAACAGCCGGGTTGTGGATACTAGGGCAACGATGACGACAGCGGGAAGCAGGTAGACCACCACGGCGAAGCTAATGATGGCCCAGCCGCCAGAACGATGAGCCACAAAGAACGAAGGATTCGAGCCCACGAGATCGAGAACCGGCTGAGCGATGCCCAGGGTCGTAAGGCCGAGAATCGAAAGGGCGATTGTGAGCCACGAATGAGCCCGAGATCGCTCATCGCCCGGTGTTGCCGTAGCTGGTTGAGATGAAGACGCCGCAGAGGGCGGTGATGACTCGGGGGTCGAGGTATGCGACATGACTAATCCAACAAGGCTCCTTAATGCGATCGTAGTCAGCGGCTGGTGATTTTGGGCTCCATCGGTTCAGGAACCTGCGACTCGAGTGCTGATCGAGCAGACCGCAGCGGTCGCACCCGAATGGCTGGGCGAGTTCGTTGGGCGGCTGAGCTTCGAAGAGCTGACAGAGCTAAACGATGCGTTGCGACTCGTCCTCGAGCTGGACTGATTCTCGGCGAGCCCGCTGATTCAGGTTTCGCTGGCTCGATCGAGGCGATGGAGAAGTTCATCGACGTACTCGATACCGCTAGCCAGGATCTCCTCGAATGAAGTGCCAGCGGGCGCGGCCAGCAACTCACGGCTGGCCGCATCGACCATCCCCATAACGGCCGAACCGATCACGCGAGCCTCGAATGGATCGACACCAGCGAGTTGGGCCTCGGCCGCAACCCGATCGATCCAGCGTTGGAAAATGGAATAGAAGCCTCGAGCCAACTCGGGGTAAGAGGCGGCGACGACGAAGGCACGACGCGGCGGTGCGGGGTCAGAATCTACGTGGCGGGCGATGGCGAGAGAGGCTTGGCGCAACCGATCTGCAGGCGCGCGGTCGGACGGTTGGCTATCGAGTGCTGCTTGGAAAACGTCGAACCACAACAGTGGATGCACAAATGCGAGCTCTTCCTTCGCATCAAACCACCGAAACACCGTGCGACGAGATACACCTGCTCGCTCGGCGATCGCATCGATGGTGGCACGCGGGCCGCACTCCTCGAATAGCTCGATTGCAGCGTCGCCCAAACGAAGAAGCGTCGTTTGTCGTTGTTCGGCACGGCTGACCATCCCCGCATTCTATCCCAGCAACACAGTTTTATGTCGCATAGTGTCATTAACAGGAGAATATATGGCACTATGGGACATATAGTAAACCTACGCAAAGGATTAACAGTGACCGCAATCGCACGCCGCACCTACCTAATTGGCAGCTTTGGATTCATCGCCATTGGGTTGCTTCATAGCGCCACGCACTTTCTTGAACTGTCCGGAGCGGATCTCGAGTCGCGCTTCGAGGCCCTCGGCTCCATCGATGTGAGTGCCCAAACCGTCGCCTCGTGGGACCTGTTTCAAGGCACAAGCCTGTTGATGGGGTTGTTCAGCGTTGCCATTGGTCTCGGTGCTATCGGGGCGTTGAAGGCGGTTGGCCCGATGGCCAACCCGCCGATAGGAACGAGTGTGGTCAACATCGCAGCGTTAGTGGGCGTCATGGTGATCGGCAAGGCGTATCTCGGACCGCTCCAGATCTGGGGTGGTCTATTCGGCGTGTTGATGTTCGCTCCGAGTCTCGTCGTGTGGATGCAGCGACGCTAACGAAATAATCGCTGCAAGGCCGTGCGAAGAAGGGCCCTTGCCTTTTGGGGCGCAACCAGTAACTATGTAGCCTGACCCGGCCGCCGTTCCGCAATGCAGAACAGTTCCATTATGTGGAACATGCGTATTCATCGACAAGAAACAGAGCCAAACTGTGAGCGATATTCCCACCACCGCAAAGGTTGTCGTGCTCGGTGCAGGCATCGTCGGCAACTGCCTCGTTGGCCACCTAGCCCGTCTCGGCTGGACCGACATGGTCTTGCTGGACAAAGGTCCGTTGCCCAATCCAGGCGGCTCTACTGGCCACGCGTCGAACTTCATTTTTCCAGTCGATCACAACAAGGAAATGGCACTGCTGGGCGAGCAAAGCGCCGACCAGTACCGCGATATGAACCTGTCGGTCGACAGTGGCGGCATAGAAGTCGCTCGTACCCAGGAGCGCATGGACGAGCTCAATCGGCGCATGACCTCGGCCAAGGCGTGGGGGATCGAGGCGCAGCTACTGACTCCCGCCGAGGTGAAGGAACTCGTTCCGTTCATCAACGAAGATGTGATTCTCGGCGGCTTCTACTGCCCAACTGTGTCGGTGGTCGATTCGCTCGAAACCGGAACCGTCATGCGCAAAGAGGCCATCGAGACCGCTGGGTTGCAGGTGTTCGCGAACACCGAGGTGCTCGATCTGTTAACCGAGGACGGTCCTGGGGAAGGAAATCGCACCGTCACCGCGGTCGTTACCGACAAGGGAACGATCGAAGCTGAGTACGTGGTGATCGCCTGTGGCGTGTGGAGTAATCGTATTGCCAATATGGCGGGCGCCTACATTCCGTTGGTGCCCGCTGTGCACCAGATGGCCGATGTCGGGCCAATGGACGTCTTGGCCGAGACCAACAACGAGATCGGTTACCCGATCGTTCGCGATATGGACACGTTCTGCTACGAACGTCAATCGGCGGGCTCGATGGAGGTCGGCTCATACGGCCACCGTGCGATCATGCATCACCCCGATGAGATCCCCTCGAACGATGAAGCCGCACTCTCACCCACCGAGATGCCCTTCACGGCCGACGACTTCGACGACCAGATGGAAACGGCCATCGAGCTGATGGACATGCTCGGCGAAGCCGAAATCAAGTACGCCATCAACGGCTTGCTCTCGCTAACCCCCGACACCATGCCCTGCCTAGGCGAAATCCCCGAGGTGCGAAACCTGTGGTCGGCCGCGGCGGTGTGGGTGAAGGAGGGCCCCGGCATGGCCCAGGTGGTGGCCGAATGGATGACCTATGGCTACCCGCGGGTCATCGACGTCCACGGCGCCGACATCGCCCGTTTCTACGAAGAGGAAAAGAGCGACGAACACATCTGGGCCCGAGCCGATGAACACTTCAACAAGACCTATGGCATCGTGCACCCGGCCGAGCAATGGGAGGGCCGCCGCAACCTAACGGTTAGCCCGTACTTCTCACGCCAAGAAGAGCTGCGTGCCATGTTCTTTAGCGCTCGCACCTGGGAACGCCCGCAATGGTATGGCTCGAACGCCGACCTGGTCGAGCGTTATGGCCTGTCGGAACGTCCGAACGAATGGGACAACCGTTGGTGGAGCCCCATCACCGAAGGCGAGCACCTCAATCTCCGCGAGAACTGCGGCATGGTCGACCTCAGTGCCTTTCAAATCTACGAACTTGAGGGACCAGGAGCGGTTGAGTACGCC
>CBERPN010000281.1:0-5933 GCA_965524675.1 uncultured bacterium | reverse complement strand
ACTGTCGCGGTTCGGCGGAAGTAGAGGATCGCCGAGGTCCAGCGGATAATCTCCTCGACGGCGGTGTCGATATGGTCGGGGTTTTTCCGAAGCCGGTCGAACTCGGCTGGGAACTCGGCCACCGCGACAGCCAAATGCGAGATCGTCGAGCGGGTGGTCTCGTTCCCGGCAAAGATCATCAACTGAAAGAATCGGGCGATCTCGGCATTCGAGAGATGCTCGCCTTCGACCTCGGCCAGAACCAGCTTCGACATGAGGTCGTCGGACGGGTTGGCACGACGCTCGTCGCCTAAACGACGCGCGTACTCGTTGACCGCGTGGGCCGCGGGACTGTTAAACGGCAGTAGCCGAAGCTCGGTAGTGTTGCCATAGGCGCCCGGGTCGAGCGGGCGAGCCGATGTGCCTTCAACCAGATGGTCGGTCATCTCCACGATTTGGTCGTGGTCGGCTTCGGGAACGCCGAGGATGTCGCAGATCACGCCGACCGGGAGGGGTTTGGAGATGGCCTCCACGAAATCGCCGCCACCGGCCGCCGCATAGACGTCTAGCAGGGTGCTGGCTCGGTCTCGAATCATGGCGAGATAGCTCTGCACATGGCGTGGGGTGAACGCTGAGCTGACCAGCCGACGCAACCGGGTATGCATCGGGGGGTCCATATCGATCATCGACGCTCGGGCCTCGAGCGCATCGTCGTCGATGGTGTAAAGCTGAATGTGCCCGAGCGCGGACGAGTAAGTGGAGGTGTCGCGCGATACCTCCACAATGTCGGCGTGACGGGTGACCGCCCAGAAACCGTCGTCATCCCCCATGGGGTTCCAATACAGGCCGTCGGTGGATCGCAGTGCCGCGAACGCTTCGTGGGGTAGCCCTGCTGCGAAGGTCTCGGGGTTGGATAGATCGATACTGTTCTCTTGGCGTTCCCCGGTCACGCAGACCGCCGGGCTCGCCTTGCCCACCCTACTCATCGCCTTCGTGGAGCTTGGCGAAGCCGCCACGGGTTTGAGGCAACTTCATGTCGAGTATTCGCGACGCCACCACAGTCCTCAAAATCTGTGCCGTGCCGCCACCAATGGTGAACATTCGAACGTCGCGATACATGCGCTCGAGAGGATTGTTGCGGCTGTAACCGGCTGCACCGAACACCTGTAGCGCCGTGTTCACTACTTCGATGGAAGACTCGGCGGTGAAGATCTTGGCTTGCCCGGCCAACGTCGCGTCGGGAAACGGACTGTCGTTCGGACCCCTCGAACAGGCCGCACGGTAAGTAAGGCTGCGAGCAGCTTCGAGTTTGGTCGACATGTCGGCCAGCATCCACTGGAGCCCTTGAAACTCGGCGATCGGCCGATCGAACTGCTCGCGCTCTTTGGCGAACTCGATCGCAAGTTCATAGGCGCCGGTAGCGATCCCCAGGCCGACGGTTCCGGCCCCCACCCTTTGGCTGTTGTAGGCATTCATCAGATCGCCGAACCCCCGGCGGAACCCCGATGGGGGCATCAGAACCATGTCGGATTCGATCTCCATGTCTTCGAAGATCACCTCCATCTCGGGGATCCCTCGCAAGCCCATAGTGGGCTCGCGGGTCCCTATCCGAAGCCCCGGAGTTTCGTCTCGGATCGCCAGGAAACCCCCGATGCCGAGCTCGGCTCCGTCGTCGTCGAACACCCGGGCAAAAACCAGATGAAGTTTCGAAACTCCCCCTCCAGTAATCCAGTGCTTCTTACCGTTGACGATGTAGCGGTCGCCACGCTTGTCGGCTCGAGTGGTCATACGCGAGGCGGCAGATCCGGCGGCGGGCTCGGTGATGCAAATCGCAGGTTTGTCGCCCGACAGCACGTAGTCGGCTGCGAGCTTTCGCTGTGACTCAGTGCCGTAGGCGAGCACCGCCGAGATCGCTCCCATGTTCGCCTCGACCGCTATTCGACCGGTGACCCCACAGACCCTCGACATCTGTTCGACGACCAACACCGCGTCGAGAAACGAGTAGCCGGGTCCTCCGAGCTCGGTAGGAACGGTCATTCCGGTGAATCCCGCTTCTTGCAGCGCAGCAACGTTGTCCCACGGATATTGCTCGGTGCGGTCGACCTCCGCGGCACATGGCGCGATTACGTCGGTGGCCAACTCCCTGGCTCGGTGCTGTAGCTCGACCTGCTCGGGTGTGAGTTCCCACATTAGCTGCCTCCTAGTAATGCGAATGGTGCCTCGGCACGTTCGCTATGTTCGCTTGCAGTTGCCGTATCGCCAGACGCCTCGGCCAAGCGGGCGAGCCGTCGGTGGATCCACGAAGCGTTCGGTTGAGTCTTGAGTTGGCGATTCAACATCGCAGCGGCGCGTTCGGGCTTAGAGCCTCTCAGCAATGCTTCGGCCAGAGTGCGGTCGAGGATCTCGCGCTGAGCGTTGCTGCCGCCGATGCGATTGGCGGTGGGCAAGGTTTCCATCAACTGGTCGGCCACCGTGTCTATGATGTGCGGATCGTCACCCGCCCAAGCGAACAGCCGAACGGCCTCTGCCAAAGGCCGAACAACCTCGCGGAAGTTCACCGCGTTCTCGGACACTCCTTTTGAATGAGCGGCACTGAGACCTTCAAAAAACGACTCCGAGCCGGGGTGAGCAGCAACCATCCCTAAGGCCATCGCAGCATGGACGTCGAGAAATCCGACGGTATATCGTTCGACGGCGGACGACCACCGGTCGGCCATTACGTCCCAGCGATCGCCTACATCGCAGCGCTCTAGGTTCAGCCGCCACAGCAGCGAGGTGAGATCAGACAACCGGAAGGGGGTGGTCGCAGCGTCGACCTCCTGATCGAAGACATCAAGCGCTCGATCGTGCTCGCCGGCCTCCAGGTATCGCAACGCCAAGTGCCACCAGACGTGGGTGGACAATAGCTCGGCTTGGTGCCAGTCGACGTCGTCGCCCTCCAGCAATGCGAGTGCGTCGGCATAACGGTTCTCGCTCTCGTAGACGTGAGCCAGGGAGTGAAGCGCCCAGGTGTCTTGCGGGTCGATAGCTAGCGCTTGGCGGCCGAGTTGTTCGGCGCGCGCGAAGTCGCCCGCCTCTTCACATGCGAACGAGAGGTGCCCGACCACGGTTCCGAAGCCGGGCTCATCCTCGCCCCAGTTGCGGTGAACGGCGACCGCAGAATCGTAGCGTTCGCGATTGTCGCCAACGTGTAGGAACACCTCGTGCACAAACTTCGCGGCGGCCAGATCACGAGGGTTGTCGGCGACGATGGCGTCCCAGGTCCGGGCGGCCGCGGTGAAGTCACCCTCGATCATTTGTCTCAAGGCCGCCGCGTGGTTTCGCTCGCGCTCCGACGCGTCGACAGCCCGCTCCTCGGCGGTGGCCAAGTCGTTCTGCAGCACGGGCGCGTTGGGCGGAGTACCGGCCAACGCTCGGTACATGCCGTTGAACACCGAGCCCATCACGAAGCAGTCGTCGGTCGCGGTGGCCTTGGCCATCGTGGCAATGGGATCACCACGAAAGTGAAGCAGTTGCTGATAGCTCTGGTTCCAGGTGTCGATGGTGGATTGGTTGGCTGCTGTTTGAGGCTGGCCCCACTTGTCGTCGATCATGCATCGCCCTCCAGAATCGTCAGAACCCGACGGAGCAGGTTCGCTAGCTCGCGCTTTTCTTCGGACTGTAGGCCACTGGTGATGGCGGCTTCGGTTTGATTGAACACCGGGAACAGCTTCTCCATCGTACGTTCGCCGTCGTTGGTTATCTTCAGCAAGGCCAGTCGGCCGTCGGCCGGATGGGTGCGACGCTCTACCAGCGAACCCTTCTCGAGGGTACGAATCACCCCGGTGAGGGTGCCCTTGGAGATTCCAGACTCGGCGGCTAGGTGCCGCGACTCCTGCTCTCCCCAGATCCACAGAACCCACAGCACCGTAAAGGCAGTGAAGGACAAGTCGTGGTCGACCAGGACCTTTCGTTCGAAATGGTAGCGAGCGGTACTGGCGACTCGAAATATGTTCGATACCGCAGCGAGAGCATCGAGATCGATTGCATCGCCGCCTTCGAGCTCGCCAAGTTTGGCCTGGACCTGGCGCTCGGCGAGAAGAAGCTCGTCGGCGTCACTACTAGAAAACCCCGCTGGCATTCCGCAAGAGTACACGGCCCTGGAATCGTTTGGAAGCGAACGATATAGTCCGACGATGGCAAAACTTCAGGGTTTGATGTTTCCTCGCACACCCACGGGTGCGGCCTCGGTCGTGCCTTCACCGCCGTGGCATTACTCGGGCGAGATGCTCACTATCGAGTGGCGCACCGATCCAAAGAACGTGGCCGAGTTGCTTCCCGACGGCCTCGAGCTCGCAGCGGAGGACCCCGGTGCGGTGGCATTGATCTGGGCCGAGTGGCAGAGCTGTAGCGACAACTTCGATGAACTACTCGACCCTGCACGCTGCCAATACAAAGAGGTCTTCCTAACAATCCGGTGTGCGTATGAGGGCGACGTCTACAGCCGCGCGGCCTATATCTGGGTCGATAAGGACTTCGCGATGGCTAGGGGCCGCTTCCAGGGATACCCGAAGAAAATGTCGGAAATCTGGATGACCCGTGCGGTAACCCTAGGCAAGGCCGGTCCGCGACTCGAAGTGGGTGGCCGCTTCGGTGCGTCGGTGAGTACCTTCGGTCGGCGCATTGCCGATGCCCGCTTCACCATTACCGACGAGCCGGGTATCCACCAAAGTTCGGGCTTCGTAAACGGACACCCGATGTTGCACTCCCGGCAAATGCCAGCCATTGAGGCCGACGGCCGCGATTCGCTCGACGAACTGGTGACGATGGGCGGATACGACGTCGCGGTGGGGCCGGTCTACTCAGGCGAGGCCGAGATCGAGCTGTTCGATAACCCCACTGAAGAGATCGCACGTCTTAAGCCCATCGAGATGATTGGCGGGTTCTACCGGCAGGTCTCCAACTCGATCGCAGGAGGCACCACCGTGCACGCCAACCCGAATCCGATGGCGCAGTAGTAATGGGCCAAATCGTTGGTGCTGCTTTGGTGTCGCACGTGCCGCCATTAGTTATGTCCGAAGCCGACCGGCGAGCCATGAACGGCGGCGAAGACTTCACGTTATTGAAGGCGTTGGAAGACATCCGCCGCGACAAGCTCGACCAGCTCGAAGCCGACACGATCGTGGTGTTCGACACTCACTGGTTCACCACCATCGAACACATCATCACTAGCCACCAGCACCGCACCGGGCTATTTACCTCAGAGGAGTTGCCGCGAGGAATGCGACAGATGCCGTACGAAATCGTGGGCGATCCGCAGCTCGCCAACTCCCTTGCGTCGTTATCCGAGGGCCGCGACGACACCTGGATCACCGCTATTGATGATCCGCACCTCCCCATTCACTACCCCACTATCAATCTGCTGCCATCTCTTCAACGCGAAGAGGCTTGGGTGTCGGTCGGCGTGTGCCAAACGGGTCAACCGGCTGACTTCTTACTGTTGGGCCAGCTACTTCGAGAGGCGATCACGGGTGTCGATCGCAGGGTGATTCTGCTGGCCAGCGGCGGGCTCAGTCACAGGTTCTGGCCGCTGCGCGAGTTTCGTGACCACGAAGGCTCGGGGCTAGAACACATCCGCACCGAAGAAGCCAGGGTGGCCGACCAAACGGTCATCGCAATGCTTCTTGCGGGCGATCATCAGGCTGTGTTGGAGTACATGCCCGAGTTCTCGACCCACGCTCCCGAAGGCCGCTTCGGTCACTACCTGATGATGTTAGGCGCGCTCGGAGGCAGCGAGTGCACCCTCCCGGGCACCCAATACGGCGACTACGAAGCAGTAGCCGGAACCGGCCAAGTAAACATATGGTTCGACATCGAATAATGGTGTCAGACACGTCTCTAATTAAGCGTCCCTAATGAGAGGTAGCGTACTGCTGTGAAAACTGCGTTGATTATTGCTCACGAACCCGACGGAC
>CBERPN010000280.1:0-5975 GCA_965524675.1 uncultured bacterium | reverse complement strand
CAGCTGAGTCAAAATGGTGGCCGGCAAACTCTGGAGATCATGAATATGGCAGCAGACCGAGGACTGACCGGACGGGACGTCATTGCAAAGACCTTCTCGTCCAAGAGTCGAAAGGGTTATGACCCAGCGGAGGTCGACGCATACCTGGAACAGGTGGCGGCCCAGATCGATTCGCTTCATGGCGAGGTAGCGCGCTCCAACAAAGCGCTCGAAATTTGCCGAACTGAAAGCGCTAAACTCGCCACCGCTCCGCCTCCTCCCATGGTGGCAGCCGAGCCTGAAGCACTTCAGGTGCCTGAGGTACCCCAGCCAGTCGTCGCCGCGGTTGCCCCGCCACCTCCACCAGTTGTCGAACCGGTCGCCGTAGCGGCGACTCCAGCTCAGCAAAGTGCCAATGACGAAGCGGCCGAAGTCATTTTGCGCATGGCACAGAAAGCCTCGGCCGATGCCATCGGGGAAGCCCGAGTTCGAGCTGACGAGATCATTGCCGAGGCCGAAATTCAGTCGACCGAGATCGCACGCGAAAGCGATCGCAAGGCATTCGAGGCGGCGAGTCGACTCCAGACCGATCTACGCAACCTCGAAGGCGATGTCGATACACGCAACGTGGAACTCGAGCAGATCCAGGGCTCGATCGTTCTTGAACAGCATCGTCTCCGTCAGATGGCCGACGATCTGTCAGAGCTGGCCTCAACCTATAGCCCTCCTGTTCCCGCCCCTATCGAAACCGATGCCGACATCATCGATCTCAGTGCGGCCGAGGACAAGTCCGACGCTCCCTCGATCTCGTAGCTACCATTCGTTGGCTTACGAGCAATAGGGTGAGCGGGTGCTCGCCACCATTGGAGACTTGGTCGAAGACATCGTCGCCCGTTTGTCTCGTGATCCTCGTAAGGGAACCGACACCCCTACCAAGATTCAACGTCGACGCGGTGGCAGCGCCGCAAATGTAGCAGCCCTAGCCAGAGCGATTGGCACCCCTAGTCGCTTTGTTGGTCAGGTGGGCGATGACCCGCTCGGCCAGCGATTGATCGACGATCTCACACAACTCGGTGTCGACGCCAGGGTGAGCCGTAGCGGGGTAACCGGGTCGATTATCGTGTTGGTCGACTCTGGCGGAGAACGAACCTTTCTTACCGACCGCGGAGCAGCGCTGAACCTCTCGAGTCTCGATGACGACATTCTCAAGGGGGTCGAGGTTCTCCATGTGCCCCTCTACAGCGTGCTCACTGGTCCACTGGCCCGCACAACATTTCGCCTGCTCGGCGACGCTATCGATGCCGAGGTCATGATTTCTCTCGACCTTTCGTCGGTGGCAGCGATCGAAGAGTTCGGCCCTGCGGAGTTGTTGGCGCTGGTCGAACATCTCAAACCAGTAGCCGTGTTCGGTAATCAAAGTGAGCTGGAGGCCCTCGCTGTAGAACCTGGTCGGGCGATTGCTGGTTCGACCGTCACCATTGTTAAAGCAGGCCCGGATCCAACGACTGTTCTGGTAGCCGACCGGCCAGCGATTGCGGTACGGGTTAGGCCGGTCGAGGAGGTCAGCGACACCACCGGGGCTGGCGATGGCTTTGCTGCCGGCTACCTCACAGCGATCATGGCTGGCTCATCGCCTCGAACTTCGGTTGAGGCTGGGCATCGGCTCGCAGCGCTTGTCTTAGCCTCCCCTGGCGCTAGTTTGCCAGATTCCTTCGAACCAGCTCCTGACAGAACACTAGAAACGGATCGATGATGAAGTCCCAAGTATTGGTTTCGGACGAAGTCGCGAGCGCCCTTGCCGACGGACAGCCAGTGGTCGCCCTCGAAAGCACGATTTTTTCGAACCTGGGCCTTCCCTCACCGGCGAATGCAGAGGCTCTCGAACGTTGCACCGCCGCTATCGAGCAAGGCGGCGGCGTAGCGGCGATTACCGCGGTGATCGACGGTGTACCGCGGGCAGGTTTGCTCCGGTCTGAGCACGACCGAATCCTTGGAGAGGCGCACAAGACCGCCGAACGAGAGCTGCCAATTGCGGTCGCTCAGAAATGGCCGGTCGGGGCTACGACGGTGTCAGCCTCACTGTTCATTGCTGCTAATGCTGGTATTAGAGTCTTCGCAACCGGGGGCATCGGCGGGGTGCATCGAGGCGAAGCCGACGATGTTAGCGCTGACCTGGTTGCATTGGCGTCGCACCGCATGGTAACCGTATCTGCCGGTGCAAAGAACTTTCTTGATCTAGCGCGTACCGTCGAACGCCTAGAGACACTGGGCGTGCCCGTTCTTGGGATGCAGACCGACTGGTTTCCTGCGTTCTACGCGCGCTCGAGTGGGGTCCCAATTCCGATGCGTGTCGAGACGCCGGAATTGGCGGCTGCAATCGCCCAGGCACACTTTGACTTAGGAAGATCGGGCGGTGTCTTAGTAACTGTTCCAATTCCGCAGTCCGAGGCAATCGCTGACGAGTTGATCGATGAGGCGATCGAACGAGCCCTCCGCAGGGCAAGCGGTGACGGCCTTCGTGGCGCCGCCGTCACCCCCTACGTCCTGGCAGCGGTGGCTGAGGCGACGTCGGGCGCTACTCTGCCCGCGAATCTTTCGTTGGCGGAGAACAACGCTCGGGTCGCTGTCGAGATCGCTCGATCGATGCTCGAGTAACCACCCGAGCGCGTGTTCCAAGAAATATTCTGAATGCTCGTGGGGTTGTGCCAACCATGAACTAGTAGCGCGGGAACAGTGTCTCGCATCGTGGTTGAAGGTGGGCGGCTATGCACATTGAGCACAATATGCACATGGAGCGACTTCTCAGTCGATTGCTGGGCGATGACGCCCTCGGAATCCGGATCGAGGTGTACGACGGGACCGAACTTGGGCCCGAGCGTTCAGCGACGGTGGCTCGCATTGTTTCGCCAGACTTCTTCCATCGCATCGTTACGGGTCGAGCCAGCGAGCTGGCCTTTGGCCGAGCCTATGTTGCGGGCGATGTTGAAATTGAAGGTGATATCTACGCGGTCTTGGGGCTGCGCGAGCGCCTGGGAAAGATCACGCTCGATTCCGAGTTGTTAGCCGACGCCGCCGCGGTGCTTGGCATTCACACGGTGCGTGACCTAGCACGGTTGCGGCCACTGCCAGTGCCTCCAGAAGAGGCAAAGTCGCGCGGCTATCTTCATAGCCACGGCCGCGATGCCAGATCTATCTCATCGCATTACGACGTGTCAAACGACTTCTTCGCGCTGTTTCTTGGCAAAACTATGACCTACTCGTGCGCCGTGTATCAGGACTCGAACGACTCAATCGACCAGGCACAGATCAACAAGTACGACCTGATCTGTCGCAAACTCGGACTTCGACCTGGTATGCGGTTGCTCGACGTTGGTTGTGGCTGGGGCGCAATGGTGGTTCATGCGGTTAGGCACTATGGCGTCGACGCCGTCGGGGTTACGATCTCCGCTGAACAACAAGAGTTCGCAGAGAAACGCGTTGCCGACGGAGGCATGGCGAATCATGCCCAGATCAGACTGCAGGACTACCGCGATATTGACGACGCCCCGTTCGATGCTATCTCGTCGATTGGTATGTTCGAACACGTTGGCGAGAAGCGGCTTGGAACGTACTTTGATGGCTTGCAACGACTGCTAGTTCCCGGTGGGCGCCTCCTCAACCACGCCATAAACCGCTCGGTGGCCCAGCCGAGTGCGAGGGTCGATCCCGATGGTTTTGTCGGCCGATTCATCTTCCCAGATGGCGAACTGCTCGAAGCCGGACAAGTGGTGTCGGCGATTAGTCGCAGTGGGCTCGAGGTGCGTCATCTCGAATCGTTGCGAGAGCACTACGGGTTGACCCTTCGCGAATGGGTAAGGCGCTTGGAAGCCAACTGGGACGAGGCGTTAGAAATCACCTCTCCTGGTCGAGCTAAGGCGTGGCGGTTGTACATGGCAGGGTCGGCTGTCGGCTTCGAATCTGGTGAGTTCAATCTCACCCAAATCTTGGCGACCAAGAGTACTGAGGGTCGATCAGGACTAGCGCTACGCGAGATCTGGTAGCCCCTCGGGTATCGCTTGGTTCTACAATCTCGCTGTGGATCACCAGCAGGCACGCCAAGCCCTTGGGCTCGATAGTGAGGCTTCGCTAGCCGACGCGCGTCGCTCATACCTCGAACTGGTGCGACAGAACCACCCCGACATCGCTGGCGCCGATGGGGCAGAGACTACGGTCCGGCTCAACCAGGCGATCGCGCTACTCGAACGAGAACCCGGTCCTGTGCCCACCGGTCCCATAGCTGAGCCGGAGATGCGACTGGTCGACGATGCATTGCTCATCGAGGCTCCTAGCGACGAGTTGTACTCACGCTTGGCAGCGGCACTCGACGTTGTCGGTAACCTCACATATTCAGATCCGAGTTGCGGATACCTCGAAGCGCTGGTGTCGCTCGGAGCTTCGACACCTAGCCAACTAGTTGTCAGCTTGGCGGCACGAGGTCCCCACACCGAGGCGTTCTTCGCGCTCGAGTCGATGGGTGTCGAGACGCCCCCAGACTTAGCCGACGTGGTTAGGGCGATAGCCGAGGTGCTCTAACGCCTGATCAGCTCTAACGCGAACAGCTAAGCGGTGAGGCGAATGTGGCGGCTGTGTGCTACCGCAGCGCATGCATCGGCGCGTGCCGCGGCTCCGAAGAGTCCGTTGCCGTCGCCGCGGCGAAGTGCGTAGCCGATGGCGGCATTGATGCCGATAGCTCTCATACCGTCATCGATAGCACGTGCCCGACGCTCGGTAGCGCCAACGCTGCGTACCGGGATCATCAGAATCAGTAGTTCGCTATTGTTGATGACACAGACCCGATCGGTCCACTCGAGCTGGTCGGCCAGAACCGCTAGCACCATTGCGGTGCGGTCGGCGTCAGCGGTGCCTTCGGTAGGTCCGTGATCGATGCTGATAATCCCTGCTCTAAATCCGGTGCGCTCGCAACGCTGTTCTTCTTCGGCCAACAGTTGTCGCCACGCGCTGACTCCACGAAGTACGGGAGTACGTCGGCCTTGCTTGGTGATCTGGGCCTGGTCCAGATGCTGGCTGTTGACGTCAGTGCCGGTTCGACGTGTCATGATCTTCCCAATTCGGTTGCTGGTCTGGCTGCAAAGAGTGGCCGGCTCCGCCCGGATGCTCTGGTAGGTATTTCGGCCGAGGCAGTAGGGTCATGAGGACTTTTTCAAGCGAAGTAGCCTGAATTGACTAGATCCTTACGCGTAGTGATGGTCTATTCATACAAAACCACGGTACGTGACGAAAGGTTAGGCAATGGCACAAACTGAGGCCCTGGAATTTGTGGGAGGGGCGGGAGCCAAGCTCCACGGCGTTCTTCATCGAGCCGAAGGCCAGCCGCGCGGCTCTGTCCTTTTGGCCCACTGTTTTAGCTGCGGGAAGGACCTCCACACCAGCACCCGTCTGGCCAAACAACTAGCCCGTGCTGGCTACGCTGCGCTCAGATTTGACTTTACTGGGCTCGGAGATTCGGGCGGCGAATTCGATAGTACCAATGTGAGTTCGAATGTGTCGGATCTGACACGAGCGGCGGTAGCGCTGATCGAACGTGGCTTCGGGCCGTGTGCTCTCATTGGGCATAGCCTCGGTGGTTCGGCCGCGTTGTTGGCAGCCGAACGGCTAAAGACTGTCGATGCGGTGGTAACCATGGCCGCCCCAAGCGAGGTTGGCCACGTCCGTCACCTCTTCACTGGCCAGGAGTCCGAGATTCGTGAGTTTGGCCGCGCCGAGGTATCGGTAGGTGGGACACCGTTTTGTTTAGGCGAGACCTTCCTAGACGACCTCGACAATCATGATGTGATCGCCGCCGCAGCTGGACTGAAGCGCCCTTATCTGGCGATTGTGGCAGGTGCTGATCAGGTGGTTGACCCGCGCAACGGATACGCGTTGGCCGAGGCGGCTGGTGAATTCGGACAAGTAGTTGAAATTGCTGGGGCAGATCACCTGTTCTCGAAACCCGACCA
>CBERPN010000279.1:0-5984 GCA_965524675.1 uncultured bacterium | reverse complement strand
GATCGACTTCTTGCATCGATTGCCGGCCAAGGCCTTGTGGGGAGTCGGTAGCGTCACTCTTGAGAAGCTGGCAAGAATCGGCGTGGAATCGGTAGCTGATATTGCGGCGCTTCGGGTGGAAGCGCTGATAGCGGCCGTCGGCAGGGCCAGCGGGCGTCACCTGCACGAGTTAGCTAACGCACGCGACCCGCGCAAGGTCGAATCGAATCAGGCGATGAAGTCGGTGAGCCACGAGGAGACATTCTCGGTCGATCGGTTCGATCGAGCCGATCTCGAACGAGAAATGGTTCGTATGTCGGACGCGGTTGGGCAACGGTTATGCGATGCAGGTATCGCCGGGCGAACGGTAACGATCAAGGTTCGCTTTGCTGACTTCACGACAATTACCCGATCGGCGACCCAACCGAACCCGCTGGATTCTGGGATCGAGATCGCTCGGGTGGCGAAGCTATTGCTGGCAGCGGTAGATCTGGCTGAGGGAATCCGACTGCTGGGGGTTGGTGTTCACGGCCTGTCCGACAACGCCAGTCAACAGCTATCGCTTGATCTAGATGGCTCGGGAAGCTCGTCATTTGCTCGTCAGAGTGGGGCCGATTTAGCCATTGCTGACATTCGTCGGCGCTTTGGTGACAGCGCCATTGGACCCGCCACGCTGGCCAAGCCGAGCGGCCTGGAGACGAAACGTCGCGGCGATCAACAGTGGGGTCCGTCCCAAGGCGCGCAGAACAACTCTTGAACGCGTTGTTTTACGTCCTGCCTTGTGAGATGATGAGGGGCGTAGTCGCGCGCCGCGGTCGATAATTGGCGCCCGATCAAAGACCCATGCGCCGTGCAGGGAATGAGCTTGGAGGACGAGTGCCGCTTTCGGAGGACGAACAAAGGATCCTCAGTGAGATCGAGCAACAGCTATACGAGACCGACCCTGCGCTCGCCCGCGAGGTCGGTTCGACCACGGTTTATACACATGCTTTTCGTAACCTGAAGTGGGCTACGGCGGGTTTCTTTGCGGGCGTTGCCTTCATGGTATTTACCCTGCAAATCCACTACTTGGTGGCGTTCATGGGGTTTGTGTTCATGCTGGGTTCGGCATTCTTCTTTGAGCAGAACCTTCGGCGACTGGGCCGGGTTGGGCTCGAGCAGATGACTCAGAACGTTCCAGGTGCTGGCGTTCGAGATTACTTCGGGTCGACCGGCGAACGAATGCGCGAGAAGTTTCGTCGCGACTACGACGAGAACCAAGGCAGCGACGAATCCTAGACGGTTCCTGGCCCAAGCGGCGAGCGGGTTCGCTCCGCTCACCTACCGGAGCGGGTCCTACGTCTCGTCGATCGTCGATTGGGCCGGGAGTAGCGGCCGGATATCGAGAGCGTATCGAGATCGGTCTAGCCAACTGAGGCTGTTGTTGAGGCTGTCGGCAATTTTGGCTGAAGCCTTCTGAGCGATCTCGACATCGCTGTCGCTCGGCGAGACAACCGCGAAGCGAGCATTGCTTACGAGCTCGGCCAAGCTGTTGATCTCGGCCTTGATGATGCGGGTCTTTGTGCTTACCCTGGCGCCGTACTCGAGTGGCGTCTCGGCCGGCTTCGGCGCGAAGCCAGCCATCGAAAGGTGATCCTCAGCTATCAACCACGCTTCGGCTATCTGGCGACGGTTCTCGTCTGCGTGAACAGCCAAGCGCTTGGCCCGGTGTCGTGCCTTAAGAGCGAGAACCAAACCCAATGCTGTGACGATGGCTAGGAGAATACCCAAGAAGCCGAGAATCACCGACGTTGGAATGGAGAAGCTGTCGTTTATCGGTGCGGGTGTCGACGTTGGGTCCAAAGAATTGGTCTCGTCGATCGGGTCTATGTCGCCGGGGCTGAACTCCCGGTCGGAGACCGGCGGCGCGATGCTGGTTGCCGGGCTGGGTATTGAAGGATCGTCGATGATGCTGGTCGGCGTATTGTTTGTATAAACCTCGTCGCCCGGAGCACCTCGACCTGGGGTCGGTTCAAAGCGCAGCCAGCCAACGTCCTCCAAGAGTATTTCGGGCCAGGCGTGGGCGTCGGCGCCACGAACCCGGTAGAGCTCTTCCTCTGCGCTGTATTGCCCTGCCTGGAATCCCACCGACACCCGGGTTGGGATACCCAGCGAGCGAGCCATCGCCGCGAAAGCTGTCGAGAACTGCTCGCAGTAACCGACGCGGGCATCGAGGAACTGATCGATTCGCGAGATGTCGTGACCGGCCGCAACATTAATGTCGTAGTCGAATGCCAGGAAGTAGTTCTGAAGCGCTAGTGCTTGTTCGTAGGGGGTGGTGGCGCCAACTGTTACCTCTCTGGCGATCTGTTCCGCCTTTTCGCTGAAGTCGTCTGGTAGTTCGAGGAAAACATCGTCGACATCGCTGGGGACACTGGCATTTTGTATCTGGTCGAGGCTGTGCTGTGTAATTGCGGAGGTGACTTTGTAGTTGAGGCCGGGGCTGACCGAGGTATTCCGGTCGCGCAGGATCAGCGAACTGATATTGGGGTTCCAATTGACCTCGAACTCTCCGTCGGTGTCAACGGCTTGGGGCTCGTGCGCAGCTGGCAGCCATTCACCCGCCAGCCCCTCGATTACGAATTCCTGCTCAAGGGGGGTCGTGATCGTGTCGGACGCGCGGTTGTCGAGCTCGCCTTCGGCCTTAGAGAAGCTTTCGTTTGCCGTGAACTCGCGCCCGTTAAACGATGGTAGCGATGTGACTTTCCAGTAGGTCGGCTGATCGGCGCGGACCGTGAACACCACTGTGTTCGGCAAGTCGACGAGTTGTGCCTGAATGCCTACCAATGGGTTGAGTGCGACTCGGGTTCCGGGGCCGTCGCCGACGGTCTCGAGGTCGATTATTGCCACGTCATCGGCGCCGGGAAGTCGAGGCCCCGCAATGAGCCCGAAGAGCAACGCGACCAAGGCGATCGCTGCGCCAGAGGCTAAGACAGCTTGGGTGCCGCGTCGGGCTGTCGCGCCGAGCCAACTCGACGATACCGACTCGAGCGTCGAAGCGCGATGAGCGATGATGAAGAACAGCACCGACGCAGCAAACAATGCCGTGACCAAAAGCCGTCGTTGGTCGGCCGCGAACAGAGATACGAATATGAAGACGACGCCTGTCGGTAGAATGGCCTCGAACCCCGAGCGCAGTCGAAACGCCGCCCAATCGGCTAGGAACATTACGATCCACAGCGCCAACGATGATGCCAACAAGAACCCGGTGATGGATTCGACGGGCGCGCTGATGTTTCCGAACAGGGTCCAGGCCTCGCGTAAGTCGGCCTCGATTTGGGTGCGGGTTGCCGCTGTGGGAAGCCCGAACCTGGTTGTGTCGCCGTAGTACAGCAAACTCTGGCTAACGAGAAGACCAGCGGCCGACATGAGTACTGAAACCGACAATGTCACCCCGAGTCGGCGAGCGATAACAGCGAGTGCGTGCGAAGCGACGACCGTCGCCACGAGTGGCCGAACAAAGCCGGTGTCTTCGAATACCCGAACAAAGCTGAGGGCGACGGCGATTCCGGTCGCGGTCAAGCCAATTTCACTGAGTGGCAGCAACCCTACCGATGCGGAGCGAGGGCGGGCGACGGTGGTAGTTGTCATCTCGATACTCCTGTGGGGCGCCGGCGCCGCAACCCAATAGTGCGGTTCCAGATGCCTGGGAATGGCTCGTCTGCAGTGACCACCACGCGCCGTGGCGATGTTTCGAGTGCGAGTGAGGTCGCTTTCGAGTTGTGTGTTGTGGGGTCGATTACCACCGTGGTGAGGCTTGCGAAACGGTTCGCTAGGGTCCGAACGGCATTGCTCTCGGCTACGGCGGCGACGCAGGTAACGATTACCAGAGCGCCTCCGGGGTCATGCGTTGCCACCTTCTGAATAGTCGGTAGCAGATCTGGCTCGACTGACGTTTCGAGCATGGCCAGGTGTCCGAGAATCGACTCGACATCAGCGTTGCTGTTTGCGAAGTGGATCGATCCGCTACCCACTGCGATAACCCGAACGAGGTCGTGTTGGCCTTGGGCAGCTAAGCCCACGCTGCCCGCAATCGTGGCAGCTAGATCGAGCGCTTCGCTGCTCATCGCCGAGCTGCGATTGTCGATAACGATGCTTACCCGGCCGAGCGATGGTTGCTCTTCCTGGCGGACCATCAATTCGTCGAACCGGGCGGTTGAGGGCCAATGGACACGCCGCAGGTCGTCGCCTTGTCCAAATTCGCGTAGTGCATGGAAATCTTCGCCGGTGCGACCTAGCACGATGGTCTGGAACGAATTCGCGTACGGATCGATGCTGTCGCTTTGGGGGAGCGGCGTTACGGCGTAGATCTTTGGATAGACCATCAGTTCTGAAACCCCGGCTGCCGCCAATCGAGTCCGTGAAAGTCCGAGCGGGTCGGTAATCTCGACATCGAGAGGGCCCACCGTCACCAGGCCGCGTTTGCTTGTAGGGAGTCGATACGCCGCCCGGGCGGTCGCGCCGGGACGCAGCGGTGCGACCTGTAGGTGCGCTCCGTGAGTACCCGAAACGCTGTCGTGGATCGCAAGCACGGGGCTTCGTCGAGTGCTCCGGTTTGTGAGCGACAGATCCACTCGGCTGGCTGTACCTACGTGCACCTTCGGCGGCTGGATGCGACGGCGAACTTCGAGCCGCAGCCGCCTACCAATGACGTAGATGACAGCAGCTATCACCAAGGCGAGGGTGATTACTCCGCAGACGAACAGTTCGATGACGCCCAGGACTCGTCCAGAGGCGAGCAACGCTCCGCCGAGTATTACCAGCCCCCACCCAGACCTGGTCGGCATGTCAGTGAGCCATGGCCGGGCTGAAACGACCGATGCTGGTCACCGGACCAACCCGGGGCTGGTCGGAATCGGTAACCCGGCGAGGATCTCGGTCAGTATTTGAGCGGAAGAGACACCCTGAAGTTGCGCCTCGGGACTTAGAACTAGCCGGTGGGCGAGGGTCGGCAGAGCGTATGTTTTGATGTCATCGGGGATCACATGATCGCGTTGGGCTGCAGCGGCGGCGGTTCTGGTGACCGTTTGTAGCGCCAAGACGGCCCGGGGCGACATGCCGAGTGCCAGTGAGCGGTGGTTGCGGGTAGCGGTAGCGAGATCGACCATGTAACTACGAAGCGATGGCGCTACATGAATCGACGCGATCGCTTTAGCCATCGCCCGTACGTTTTCTCCGCTGACGACCGGCTTCAGCGCTGCCGTTGGGTCGCTCGCATCGAGCGTGGTCAGGATGTCGATTTCGGCATCTCGGTCGGGGTAGCCAACCGATAGCCGCATCAAGAAGCGATCGAGTTGAGCTTCGGGAAGGACGTAAGTTCCTTCGTGTTCGATCGGATTCTGGGTGGCGATCACCATGAAAGGACTGGAAAGTTGATGGGTTACGCCATCGACCGTGACCTGACGCTCGGCCATTGATTCGAGCAGCGCTGACTGGGTCTTGGGAGACGCTCGGTTGATTTCATCGCCCAACACGATGTTGTTAAACACCGGCCCCTCACGAAAATCGAAATCGCCGGTGTTCCTGTTCCACACCGAGATTCCGGTGACATCGCCTGGGAGCAGGTCGGGCGTGAACTGGATTCGACCCATCGACCCATCGATCGATGCCGCGAGCGCCTTTGCCATGGTGGTCTTGCCGACGCCCGGCGCATCTTCGATAAGAACGTGACCGCTGGCGATGAGGCTGACGACCATTAGCCGGATCACCTCGTCCTTGCCGCGGATCGCTAGGCGAACGTTCGCACAGATCGTCTCGAACAGTTCGGAGAACGTCTCAGGCCGCTCGGCTGTCTGTGGCATGGTCACCTCGTTGGCACCTCATCAATAGTGTTGGTTGCAATTCTGGCGCGCCGCTGCGGGCGCGGCCAACCGGTGCCATCTAGGGCTAACTCAGAGGTGATCATCTCGGCGGTCATTTCAACAAGGCTAGGTGAAGGGTGAGGTAAAGAACATGAACAAATTCTG
>CBERPN010000278.1:0-5991 GCA_965524675.1 uncultured bacterium | reverse complement strand
TTTTGACGGCTCCACCCACAGCAACCAACGCGATCATGACGATGAGAATGAATACGACGATCCAAACTAGAACGAGCATGTTCGTCAACTCCTCGACTCTCGACTCCTCGCCAAGCTATCTCGATGTTTGCCAGGTGGCGTTTAAACTACCCCGTTAGATCGGGCTAGATGCCGATTCGCTGGGCGAGCAGCTCGCGGTGATAGGTGGGGTCGCCGAAAAGCAGCTCGCTACTCTTGGCACGCTTAAAGTAGAGATGCGCTGGGTGCTCCCAGGTGAACCCGATTCCTCCGTGGATCTGGATGTTCTCGGCGGCAGCGTGGAAGTAGGCCTCTGAGCAGTACGCCTTGGCCAGGCTCGCAACCGAGGGGAGCTCGTCGTTGAGTTCTGAGGCGCACCAACCGGCATAGTATGCAGCCGATTTTGCCGACTCGACTTCGAGCAGCATGTCGGCACACTTGTGCTTGATTGCCTGGAACGACCCGATCGGTCGACCAAACTGCACTCGAACCTTGGCGTATTCGACCGCCATGTCGAGCACCATCTGCGCTCCGCCAACCTGCTCGGCGGCAAGTGCCACGACAGCTAGGTCGAGCACTCGTTCAAGAACATCCCAACCGCCACCCTCGGCTCCGATGAGAGTGGCAGGGGTTTCGGCGAAGTCGATGCGCGCTTGTTTGCGGGTTTGGTCCATGGTGGCCAGCGCTGTGCGGGTGAGCCCTTCGGCGTCGCCTGCAACCTGAAATAGTGAGACACCTGTGCCGGTGCGGGCGGCGACGATAAGCAGATCTGCTACATGACCGTCGAGCACGTACATCTTTGTGCCCGTCAGGGTGTAGCCGTCGCCTGCCTCACCGGAGGTGGCAGCCGTGGCAGCCATGGTGATGCCAGCTTCGTCCCACTTGCCGCTCTCTTCAGTGAAGGCGAGCGTGGCGATGGTTTCGCCAGAGGCGATTCCGGGAAGTAGCGCAGCCTTGGCAGCATCATCGCCCGAGTGAATCAAGGCGTTTGCTGCAAGTACCACGCTGGAGAAGAATGGGGCGCACAGCAGTGTGCGTCCCATCTCTTCGAGCACGACGATGAGCTCGACATAGCCGAAACCTTGGCCGCCGTATTCTTCAGGGATGATCAGGCTCTGTAGCCCTAGTTGTTCGGCCATCTGTGACCATACGGCTTCGTCGTAGCCTTGCTCGGTCGCCATCTGCTCGCGCACCGCGTCCTCTGCGGACTTGTCGTCGAGAAATGAGCGAACGAACTCGCGTAGTTGATCTTGTTCTTCACTAAAGGCAAAGTTCATCGCTAGTACTCCGGAGGATTGAATTCGAATTGGCTCTTCGCTGATCCTAGAAGGCGTGGCTAACTCACCGCAAATTCATAGGTGTACACAGGTGTACACTCATGAGATGAGCAATCTTCCGAAGGACAACTCGGCGCTAAGTAAGATCGGCATGCGCGACCTTCGCAGCACCCTGACCGCAAGCTTGCGAAGGGCCGAGACGGGCGAGCGCATAGTCATAACCATCGGCGGGAAACCCACCGCAATACTTGGACCGCTCGAACCAACAGCCCAATCGAGCCTCGATACCTTGTATGCAGCCGGGTTGGCGATACCGCCGCGAACGTCAATACCTGGGCGTCGCGGCACCACTCCCCCGCCTTCCACCTTGCCAGTCGACATCCGTCTTGCCGATGTACTCGCCGACATCCGCGGCCGCTAAGCAGGCATAAGAAATAGTGCTCTTCATCGACACCTCCGCGTTCTTGCGTCGTTACCTAGCCAGCCCCGACCGACCCTTAGTTATGCAGTCAATGAACGACCATGACCAGTGGTGCGGCTCGGCGCTAGCGCGCACCGAAACACTAATGGCGCTTCACCAGGTGGCGGTTGACAGCGGCCAGCACGACGAGTTATGGCGCAGCTTTCGAGACGACTGGGACACCGTGGTGGAAATACCTGTCGACGATCGCTGCTTGGCGCGCGCCACCGAGATTGGTGCCCGCTACCGGCTGCGAACCAGCGATGCAATTCATCTCGCCGCGGCCGAGCGGCTACCGAGCCCGATTAGCTTTCTCACGCTCGACCGTCGCCAAATCCCGGCCGCCGCCGACCTAGGTTTTGAGGTCGTCTCATCGGGAGCAGCACTCTAGTGTCCTGAGCCGCGCGTAATATGGCCACATGGCAATCGACTTGATGTCCACCCTTCATCACTCTGCTACCGGAGTCGAGATTCACAAACTGGTTGTTGGCCCGATTGCCAACAACGTCTTCGTTGTGCGCTGCACCGAAACCGGCGACGCGGCACTCATCGACGCAGCCAATGAACACGACAAACTGCTTGAACTAGCGCGGGCCACCGGGGTCAGCACGATTCTTGAGACCCACGGCCATTGGGATCACATAGCGGCCATTCCGGCAATGCGTGAGGCTGGCTACAAGATTGGGATAACCGCCGAGGATGCACCGATGCTCAGCAAAGTTAGCTACGACTATCTGCTCGAGGACGAAACGGTTATCGAGGTGGGCAAGCTGCGACTGCGTACCATTCTTAACCCGGGTCACACCCCTGGCTCGATGAGCTTCAAACTAGAAGACCACCCGGTGCTCTTTAGTGGCGACACGCTGTTTCCTGGGGGGCCCGGAGCCACTAACACCCAAGATGGAAGCTTCGACAGAATCATCGAGTCGATCGATCGGCTGCTCTTTGCGCCGCTCGATGCCGACACCATCGTCATGCCCGGCCACGGCGACGACACCACCATCGGTGCCGAGCGCCCGAGCCTCGACGAGTGGGTTAGTCGCGGCTGGTAAAGCTGAAGACCGCGGCTAAAAGCAGAACATAGGTCGAGGGGGCGCGATTCAAGAGCGCCTCGGTTGTCGTGCCCAAGATCACCAGCCACACAAAGGGGTCGAGTAGCCGGTTTCGTTCGCTCGCAAACCAGGCCAGCACTGCAGCGACTAGTAACCCAAGGCCAACCAGTCCGGTGGTTAACAGCGCTTGCAGAGCAGCATTGTGGGCATGAAGGGCAGGCCACACGATCCGACCAGCTTGCACTTCCTCGCTCATTGTCCGAGGTGAAGAACCTGCACCAAACCCAACGACCGGTCGCTCGATCACGCGACCTACTGTGGCCTTCCATACCGAGGTTCGCCCCGTGAGGGTTGTGACTTCTTCGATCCGGCCACTACGCGTCCAGGCTCCTGTCGCAAGGTCGGAACTTGTCAACACTGTGCTGGCGGCGATGCCAACGATAACAACGCCAGCGAGAAGCAGGATACGACCCTTTCCCGAACGCACTAGAGCTAGCACCACAGCGAGCGCGAGGGCCACCGCGGCAGTACGTGACTGGCTGATCAGCAGCGACCCGACACAGCCAAGACCAGCCAATTGCAACAACGGGCCAGCTCGGTAGTGGCGCCAGCAAACCAGCGCGGCGAGCACTCCGACCGCCGCTGTCTGGCCGAGGGTGTTTGCGTCGGCAAAGACACCGCTGAACCTGTCGACCCCGCCGAAACCGGAATCGACAGGAAACAACGAGTTGTCGGCTTCAAAGAAGCGAGCAACGCCAGCGCCGACAACCATCAAGCCAGCAGAGGTGAAGACAAGAGTTTGCAAGAATCGTTCGGTGCCGATGTCGAAGGCCAGTTTCCCAATCGCCGCCACCGCCAAGATGAGCAGCAGCGAATCGATCAGCGCCGCTGGCACGTTCACGGCGAACGGAGCGGTCAGTAGTCCCAACACACCGAGGCCAATGAGGCACAGCAGCGGCAGCGACCGGTCGCGAATATGCGTGCCCGATGTAGCGGGAGGCGACAGGATCATCGAAGCCATGAGAGCTGCAAACCCGATGGCTAGCTTGATGACCGTTTCGGTATCGGTGGGCTCGACGATGTTGCCACGACCGATTGCCGCCCCGGTCAACGGCATCACAAGCAGCAAGGCAGCGACGACTATTCCTCGGGCAGCGGTTGTGGCGTCGATTGGGACAACAGCGAGTCGTGCCGGTGCCGGTGCCGAGGCAGCGGTCATACGGTAGCTGTGTCGACGAGCACGACAGCCAAAAGCTCTACTCCGAGCGCATTCAACTCGCTAACGGCCGGCTGCAGCTTGCTCGGGCGACGGGTACCACGCCCTACCAGCAACACCGCGCCGTGAGCGGAACGGGTCACCTCGGCTACGCCGGAATCGCCTGATCCGCCGTTGACAAGTCCGACTTCGGTCGGAGCCGAATGGGCATCGGGATCAACCACAACACTGGCTGTGCCGAGCAATCCGAGCACGCTGTGAACCCGAGACAACGCCGCAGCTGGATCGATGCCGAAGCCAATGAACGCCACACGCTGTCCCGAGTCGAGCCTGCGGTCGATTAGCAAGGCAACCGGCCTCAGCGAGTCTTCTGCAACGAGGGTGTCGGCTCCAAGATTGAGCCGTTCGAGGCCGGTGGCCGCTCGTATCGGCAAGTTCGATCTGTCTCCTCCCAACGCGAGAAGTAGCCCAAGAGCTGCTCCAGCGACAGCGGCGATCACGGGCAAGGGACGCTCGCTGCTAGCCCTTGACGTTGCGGCGGCAGCGGTGAGCACTTCGAAGCGTCGCGGCTGCGATATCCGGTCTAGGTCGAGCAGCTCGCGCTCGATGTCGCCCTGGCGAATCACCACCGCGGTTATGCGCTGAAGCACGCTGCTGCGTTCGGTGGCAGCGGCCTCATATTCGCCAAACGCGCCTTCATCCTCAAAGCGAACCAGCACAGTTCTGGATTGAATATCGCGCAATCGGGCCTCGTCGGCTCTGAGGTCGAGCTCTTCGGCGGCGAGCTCCTCGAGCTTGGATAAGAGTGCAGAACGCTCGTCGCTGTCGTCGCGACTGCCAGATGCGTAGTAGTCATCCATTCGCTGCACGACGAGGCGAGCAGCTTCGTCAGCGATATCCAGCGCCGCGGCGTCGCTTTCAGCGTGGCGAACCCGCACGTCGGCAAACGCCTGTATGCCATTAGGCAACACGACGTCGACCTCGACCTCGCCGGTTACAGCCGAGAGCGCAGTGGCGAACTCCTCGCTCGCTACGTAGGTCTCAATCCGTCGCTGGTTGGGCAATATGTCGTAGAACTCGGGATCGATGCCAAAGCCAATCCGCGCCTCGGCACTTCCTACCGTGCTTGCGATAGCTGCCTGGTAGGCAATCGCCAGACCAGCGGCTAGCGCGGCAAGCCCAATAACTAACCACCAGCGGCGAGCGATAAGTCGTGCCGCATCGCCGAATTGTCCACCGAGGTCAGCCACAGGGCGAGAGGATAGCCGTGGCCACATAGCGGCCCCCGCACCAAGGCCAGATTGGATCGTTCCGGCTGCACTGCCCACGACCCATTCGCCGTAGAATCTATAGCCATGAGCACCTCTCCATTCGAGACTCCGCTGTCCGAAATTCCGCTGTTCGAAATCGAAGACCTTCGAGCAAAAGTATCCGACACCGATCTTCCCGACATTCTCAATGGCATCGACCTCACCGTGAACCGCGGCGAAGTTCATGCGCTGATGGGCCCCAACGGCTGTGGCAAGTCGACCCTTGCCGCGACCCTGCTCGGTAGTCCCGAATACGAGGTAACCGGCGGAAGTATCCGCTTTCAGGGCGACGACCTTACCGACTGGGGCGCCGATGTTCGCGGTAAAGCTGGCATGTTCTTGGCATTTCAGCACCCGCACGAGATTCCTGGGGTTTCGGTAATCAACTTCTTGCGCCAAGCACTATCGGCCCGCAAGGGAATCGACCTGTCGATCCTCGAGCTACGTCTGTCGATCATGGAGTGGATGGAGCGTCTGGGCATCGACCCAGCTTTTGCCGACCGCTACCTAAACGAAGGGTTTTCGGGCGGCGAGAAGAAACGCAATGAGATCTTGCAGATGGCGATTCTCGAGCCGGAGATGGCGGTGCTCGACGAAACCGACACCGGTCTCGACATCGACGCGCTAAAGGTCGTAGCCAACGGGGTTCAAGAAGTCC
>CBERPN010000277.1:0-6003 GCA_965524675.1 uncultured bacterium | reverse complement strand
TTTTGATTCGGACCGCGGCCGCAGTGGCTCCGGGTGTCACCACCGACCGGCTCGACGCGGTCGCGCACAGCGCCTACATCGAGTTGGGGGCTTACCCAAGCACGCTGGGATACGGCGGGTCCAGGAACTACACCAAGTCGATATGTACATCGGTGAATGGCGTGATCTGTCACGGCATTCCTGATGGACGACCGCTTGAAGCTGGAGACATAGTGAACATCGATGTCACCGCCTTCGCCAACGGGATGCACGGTGATACTTCTGCAACGATTCTGGTCGGGACGGTCGATGAGCCCACCGCAGCGCTGGTGGAGACCACCCGTCAAGCAACGCTACGGGGGATTGCGGCAATCCGCCCCGGCGAGCCGTTGCGACGTATCTCCGAGGCGATCGAACCGTTTGCTCGGGCTCGCGGGTACGCAGTAGTGCGCGACTACGGCGGGCACGGTATTGGGCAGACTTTCCATACGGCTCCTCACATAAATCACTGCATAGAGCCGAGTGACACCGAGCCTTTTCGGGTTGGGATGACCTTTACGGTCGAACCGATGCTTACGACTGGCAGAGCGCCCTATTCTCAGGCGAGCGACGGCTGGACCGAACACACCGACGATGCAATGCCGTCCGCCCAGTTTGAGCACACAGTGATCGTCGCCGAGACCGGCGCCGAGATTCTGACAGTAACAGCCGGCGGCGACTCAGCCGTCGGTGCTGGCTACTAGTTAGCGCGTCCCTAGCGAAGAGCATACCTAGGGGGCGAGAGGTCGGCCGAAGGGCAGCGCTTCTTGCCAGGTACCCAGGAAGCTTTCGGCGCGATAGCAAGCCGCTAGCAAAGGGCCGTCAGGATGGTCTTTGATATCGCAGACGACAGCTGCCACCTTGGCATCGACATCGGCGCGAATCGATTCGGGCGTCGCTGCGTCGTCGGGCCAAGAGCCGATGATCGGCCCGGCCATCGAAACGAAGTCTGGATAGGCAGCCTTTCCAGCCCTGCGAAGGTGAGCGAGTGCCTTCGCCGTGATCGGCAGCGGTGCACCTGGAACGATCAGCGAGGCTGCAATCTGGTCGGCGACCCCATGGTTAACTACACCGATCTTGGATCGGGGCACTATGGCGTCGACCTCCGCCTTCCAAATTGAGTGGGCGTCGCTAACCTCGCCTCCGAGGTTTTCGATCATCGCGGGCCCGAACTCGTGCACGGCATGGGCGAGAGCATCGGCAATAAAGCCGGTCGAAGAATGAGCGACACCACCCGGGGTTGAGATCGTGGTGACTTTTGCGCCCCGCCTTGAAATCTCACGAACCAGATGAACCGCAGAACCATCTAGGCCCTCGATTGCGACCGTCTTGTTAGCCAGCCCGTCAAGTGCCGTTTCGATCGTCGTTGCCACGCTTCGAGCTTCGAGTTCCGCAACGAAGTCTGCGGAGGACTCGAACAAGAGTTGTGAGCGTGAATCGAGCGGCCGAAGATCCGAGAGATCGGATTCCGATACGCCCTTTCCCGGCGATGGGAGGAACGTTCCAGCTTCGACCAAGGGTGCTACAGCAGAAACAAAGTCCGAAATCGCAGACTCAGATTCTTTTGCTTCTGCGCTAATACCTGCCGATGCGCCGCCGACAGGTAACTCAAATGAGGCGAATCCATAGGTCAAAGATCGGGCGAGATCCTTGGCCGAACTTTGTAGAACTTTCCGAGCTTGTCGTACCACGCCTACGGAGCGGTTACACTCCTGTAGGTCAATGGCGACGAACGAGTTGGTTGGTTCCACCTTTACGATTTTCACTACTGCAGCTTGGCATGAATTCTGGGTCACTTCCCCCTCGGTCATGCTCAAGCTCAGTGGTGGTCGAACAAGCTTCATTCAATAGCCAGTTATCGAATAAATCCAACAACAGCGAGACTTCGCTGACAGAATCTGAAAGGGGGGGTCGGTGTGGGACGACACCCAAATCCTCAACGTAAAGTCGATCTAATTGCAGAGATTGTCGACTACATCCTCGACAACGGGTTGACCGACCTGTCGTTACGACCTCTTGCTAAGGAACTCGGCACCAGCACTTACACTCTTACCTACCAGTTTGGGTCGAAAGAGGCGATGGTCATCGATGCGGTCAACCATATCGACGAGCGCCAGACAGCCCGGCTGAGCGAGTTTGACTCCACGTCCGATTCACCATCGCAGATTCTGCAACGGCTCTGGGACCAGCTAGTCGACGAGGAAGGGCGCCGCTGGAGCCAAGTGATGCTTGAAGTTGCGACTCTTACGTCTCGTCAACCGATTCTTTTTGAAGAGTTCGAGGCGAACGCGCTCAAGGGTCGAATCGATCACCTCGCCGCAGCGTTTGGCGATGGAGACCCAACCGACCAAGACGTTCGCTATGCAACCCTAACCTGTGCCACGGTGCAGGGATTGGTTCTTGATGCGCTACTTACCGGCGATCTCAAGCGCAACGAGTCGGCTTTGTGTGAGCTGCTCGACCAGGTCGCAAACCCTGATGCTCGAGTCGCTTCAGCCAGCGCTTCCCTCGGCAACCAGTCGTTCGAGCAGTAGCTCAGGCTGCTCGCCTTCTATCCGGGCCAGCCAGTACGGACTTTCGAATAGGGCTAGCGGTGTGCCATCGGCGCGATATAACACCTCGACGCCTTGCATGGCCCGCAAGGTTGGCGCGCTTTTGAGGTCGGTTAAGCGGGCAATTTTGTAGCTAGTTGGCACCAACTCAACGGGGGCACCGAACTCGTTCTCGAGTCGGTAGACGGCTACTTCAAATTGCATTGGACCAACGGCGGCAAGCACGGGTGCTTGGTCGCCTCGATCTTGGTCGCGTAGCACCTGAACCACGCCTTCCTCGTCGAGTTGGGTAACACCTTTTCGGAATTGCTTAAAGCGCCCAGCGTCGAGGGTTCGTACGATCGAGAAATGCTCGGGTGCGAAAGGGGGAATTCGTGGGAACTCCACCGCTTCATCTACATAAATCGAGTCGCCTATGCGAATCTCAGCCGCGTTGACCAAGCCGACTATGTCGCCAGGGAACGCTTCATCGAGGGTCTCGCGATCTTGGCCGAATACCGTGTGCGCATACTTGGTATTGAACGGTTTTCCGGTGGGCTGATGAACCACATTCATGCCTCGTTCGAAGTGGCCAGAAGCCACCCGAAAGAAGGCGATTCGGTCGCGATGCGATGGGTCCATATTGGCTTGGACCTTGAACACAAAGCCCGAGAATGGTGCGTCGAGCGGGCGCGATACATTAGCGACGTCTTCGCGAGCTGTTGGTGGAGGAACCAGCTCGATCAACGTGTCGAGCAATAGCCTTACTCCGAAGTTGGTCAGTGCCGAGCCAAAGAAGGTCGGCGACGTTTCACCCCCAAGAAAGAGTTCTTGGTCGTGTTCGCTGCCGATCTCGTCGAGCAGTTCCACGCCTTCGCGGGCGTTGCTCCAGTCGTCTCCCTCTTCGAGTTCGGCTCGTGATGGTTCGACCACTTCTTCGGGTGCTTCGGTGGCACCCCGGGCGGTGCGGGTAAAGCGAATGAAATCTCCGCTATTGCGATCGATGACCCCCTTGAAGTCGCCAGCGATCCCGACCGGCCAGGTGATGGGCGTGGGAAGTACCCCGATCTGTTGTTCGATATCGTCCAATAGTTCGAGCGGTTCGAGACCAGGCCGGTCCCACTTGTTAATGAAGGTCAGAAGAGGAAGGCCCCGCTGGCGGCAGACTTCGAAGAGCTTGAGAGTTTGCGGTTCGATGCCCTTCGCCGCGTCAAGCACCATCACAGCGGCGTCCGCTGCTGCCAACACTCGGTAGGTGTCTTCGGAGAAGTCGCGGTGGCCCGGTGTGTCGAGCAGATTCACGACGTAGTCGCGGTAGGGAAACTGAAGCACGGTCGATGTGATCGAAATACCGCGCTGTTGCTCGAGCGCCATCCAGTCTGAGGTGGCTGACCGGCGCGAACCCTTGGCCTTGACCGATCCGGCTTCTTTGCCGAGAGCGCCGCCATAAAGCAAGAACTTCTCGGTCAACGTGGTTTTGCCGGCATCGGGGTGCGAGATGATGGCGAAAGTTCGGCGGCGTGCCGCTTCTTCGAGAAGACTGCTCATTGCAAGCTAAGGATAGTGGTCTTGTACCGAAGCCACCGATTGAATAGCTCTACTGGTCTTGGTCGGACAAGACTTCGCCTGCAACTGGTGCGTCGTGGTCGAGATCGGCAACCACCTGTTCAACCTGCACCTTGGCGGCACTTATTCGATTGCGGCACTCGGCGATTAGATGCGACGCTCGTTCGACCTTGCTGGCCAGCGCGTCGATATCGATATCGTCAACCTCAAGATCGGACAGAATGCTGTCGAGCTCGGACATTGCCTCTGCATAGGTGACCGAATTGAGCGCATCGGCATCGGTAGATTCAGGAGTTGTTTGATCATTCATGAGTTTCTGCTTCGATTGTGACTGCATAGGGGGAAGCTGAAGTCGTCGTAGTGGTGCTGATTATGTGTCCGTCGGCCACCGTGGTGACGAGTCCGGCGCCATCGTCGAGAGAATCGATGCTTCTCACGACGGTCCCATCGAGGGTGGTTGTAATCGACCATCCTCGAGCCAAAGCGCGTGCAGGGTCGTAGGCGCTAACCCGTACCGCAAGGGTCGACAGCTGGCGTTCGGCCCATTCCAGCGATCGCGGCGCTTCGCGTCGAAGCTGCAGTTCGCGGCGTCGAAGCTGGTTCGATGCTTGGCTGGTGGCGTTGATCGAAGCCCGCCTGATTCGCTGGTCGGCCGAAGCTAGTTTTTGCGAATCAACCTCGAGCGTTCGGCGGGTATGGCTGGCAACGTGCTGTGAGCGTTGGGTAAGAGCAGCTCCGGCAAGTTCGAGCAGGTGTGATGAGCGCTGGCGGATATGAGTCCAGATTCTGTACAGGTCGTTCTCGAACAGGCGTGTTTGTTCGACCAAACCATTAGCGCAAGCGGTCGGAGTTTTGAAGCTCGTGTGTGCGACCGCATCGGCGATACTGGTATCGATCTCGTGTCCGATGCCTGTCACAACCGGTGTTGCAGCAAGCGCAATCGCTCGGGCAATTTGTTCGCTGTCGAAGGTGGCGAGGTCGCCCCTTGAACCTCCCCCTCGAATGATGGCAATAACATCAAGATCTTGCTTCGAAGCGAGCGTAGCGATAGCGGCGCTAATCCTTTGTGGCGCGTCGGGGCCCTGAACCACCGTGTCGATCAAGGTAACGGCAAATGCGAGCCCAGATCTTTCGAGCTCGGTAACGAAATCGTGGTAAGCGGCGCTTCCCTTACTAGTCACCAGACCGACTCGTAGCGCCACGACTGGAAAGCTGCACAAACGATTGCGATCGAGTAGACCCTCAGCGTTGAGCAGGGCAAGAACCTGCTCGCGCTGGTCGACCATCTTGCCGAGGGTAAAAGTTGGATCGATGCTGGTCATCCGTACCGACAAGCGTCCGCTCGGGGCGTAGAAATCAGCGCCGCCGCGAATCCGCACCTGCATGCCGTCCGCCATGCGTCCAACGTTCGATCGCTTGAGCAGTTTGTTGATTAGAGGCTTCTTCGATTTGAGAAGAACGAGGCTGAGCTGGCCTAGCGGTGGGCGGCCCACCTCGTCAGCCGGTTCGACAAGATCGAAATAGACGTTGCCGTTGCTGTGGCGCTTCAACCCGCTAATGGTGCCCGATACCCAGAGGTCGCCGAATTCGTTGTCGAGGGCGCCAGCAATAGCATGCCCGAGTTCCGAAACGAGGTAGGTGTGCTGTTCGAGCATGACGACAGCACGTTATCGCTCTGCTGTGACAATGTTTCTCGCAGGCGAGATCCGCCCGTAGGGCGGGCTCGACTCGCGCTGCTGATGCTGGCGCTTGACCTGTCGCTCGTTGTTTCTGCGCAGGCGCAATCCGGCCCTGCTGGGGCTTCGATGCGCGCTGCTGATGCTGGCGCCCGACCCGTCGCTCGTTACTCGCTCCTTGTTCTCTTGGTTTGGCTTGGCGCCAAGCCAAC
>CBERPN010000276.1:0-6048 GCA_965524675.1 uncultured bacterium | reverse complement strand
CCGCCATTACGCGGTAGCGGGTGAGGCTGTCGGGCAGTTCCAAATCGACCTGGGCCTTACCGGAAGCATCGGTGATTACCCGAGGAGCGAAAAGGGCTAGCGCATCGAAGTTGTCGCGTACCTCGACCTGCGGGGCTTGGCCGTTCGGCACCGATCCTGAGATTTCTGTGAACAGCGCTGCCCCTTCTGAATCTTCCAGAGCGAAGTCCTCAGTCTCGCTGTCGTCCTCCATCGCATTCGCATCAAAGCCCTTCGACCGACGACCCGATGTGTCGAGATCTGCTGGACCTCTCTGCGACTGATCCTCGGTAAGTAGCAGCCTGAGGTCGGCGAGCACGATGCTGGACCGACCGTAGCTAGATTCGATTCGGTTCCAGATCGGGTCATAGAACAGCTCGAGAGGGTCTGGTAGCTGGTAGCCGGTGAGGCCCAGGACGGCTTCGTCGACCACCACCAGAGCGACCTCGCTGCCCGATACCGCCTGGCCGTCATCGTCGACGACCAACACATTGATCGTGGTAGCTGCCCCGGGTTCGAGACTGCTGTTGCGCGGCTCGGCCGTGACGGTAAGGGTTCGGGTCAGCGGCGGAACCGACAGGTCGAGGCTGCCAACCGCAAACGCGGGTCGGCGGGGTGCGTCGGGCAACGGCTCGCCGCCGGCGGTCGTGCGTTCGGTGGTTCCGGCCAGGTCGACCTGGATCGAAAGATTGGGTACGTGTGATTCATCGATCGGAATCTCCAGAACGGTCGAGTCGCCCTCGATGCTGAAGTGTTCGGTCGAGCGGATCCCGTTGCGCAACCACGTGTGCGTCGATTCGTTCAGACGCGGACCTTCAGCCGATGCAACACCGGGCCCGACTGCAACGCGGAGCTGCGCATCGCGAGGCAGCGGGCCTTGGGCGCGAAAAGCCAGCCAACGATCGTCGGAGGTTTTACTCGCTTGCTTGCTCACGCGGCGGTCGGACTCAACCTCGTCGGAGGTGGCGAGTCGTAGCGCAAATTCGTCATCGTTGGCCGTCAGCGAGATCGTCTCCAAGACGGCGGCCGGATCGATGGTTTGATCGAACCGAACGAAGAACAGGGGCTCTAGCCCCAAGGTCGCTCCGTTGGCTGGCACGATCTCGACCACACCGACCGGGGGAGTGGCGAACGACCACGAGAACGCTTGCGCCAACCGGGAACCCGTGGCGGCTGTCGTTCCAGCCGGGATCTCGACCGTGAATTCGGTTGCCGCTGGTAGCCGGTCGAATATGTCTGGGTCGTGTTCGAAACGTAGGGTCTTGGTGCCGATCCACTGCCAACGTCCGGGTAGTTCGGGGGTGATGGTAACCGGCACCTCCAAGGCGTCGAGCTGGGTGATGGTACTCAGCGGCACCATTGGTTCCTCCAGTGCCCCGGTCGCGACGTCTGGTACCGGTCGCGATCGCCAAGAGCTCCCACGAGCAACGTTGGGTCACCGTCGAACGACAAGGGAACAATCCATGAAACTCGGACTACTTACTGCAGCCTTTCCCGACACGCCCGTCACCGAGGTGGCCGACTGGTCGTCCGCCAACGGATTCTCCATGCTCGAGATCGCCTGTTGGCCAGCCGATGAAGGCGCGGCGCGACGCTACGGTGGGGTGTGCCACATCGATGCCGCCGCGCTAGGTGACGACGAGGCACAACAGATCGTGGGTGACTTAGGCGAACGCGGTATCGAGATTTCTGGTCTCGGCTACTACCCCAACCCTCTCGACCCGGACACCGCTGTTCGCGAAGCCGTGCAGGCTCACCTCCGTCTGGTGTTTGAAGCCGCAGGCAAGCTTGGGGTGCCGGTGGTTAACACTTTCCTTGGAGCCGACAAGAACAAGAGCCTGGCCGAGAACCTGATCGATATGGAAGCGGTTTGGCCCGATCTTTGTCGTCACGCGGCCGATCAAGGAGTCCGAATCGGTATTGAGAACTGCCCGATGATTTTCAGCCAAGACGAATGGCCGGCAGGCAATAACCTCGCCTACAGCCCTTCCGCCTGGCGGGCAATGTTCGAAGCCACGCCGGGCGACACGCTGGGACTTAACCTAGATCCGTCGCATCTGGTTTGGCAGATGATCGATATCGAGCGGGCGATAGATGAATTTGGTGAGCGGATTTATCACTTCCACGGCAAGGACATGGAGATAGACGCCACCGGCCTGTACGACCACGGCGTGATGTCGACTGGCATTGGTTGGCAACGACCGCGCCTGCCCGGGCTGGGCCAAGTCCCGTGGGATCGCACCATCTCGGCGTTGTACCGCAATGGCTATGACCACGTGGTGTGTGTCGAGCACGAGGATCGAGCGTTCGAGGGCACCGACGAACTTGTCAAACGGGGTTTCTTGATCGCCCGCAACGCCTTAGCTCCGCTGATCGGCTGAACAATGCTGAGCGAAGCTGAGATCAAGCGATGGAACGCAGAGGGATATCTGATCATCCGCGGGTTTTTCTCGAGCGAGGAGATCGCCCTTGTCGGTGAGGCGCTTCGAGGCGACGAAGCGATAGCTGAGCGCAGCTACGGCTTGGCTGACCAGAGCGGGGGAGCGACCTCGATCGCGGTCTGGAACCATCCGGGCGACGACACCCTTGGGCTGATCCCCCGACTCGACCGGATGGTTGGTACTGCCGAGGCACTACTCGGCGGCGAGGTGTATCACTACCATTCAAAGGTCACCACCAAGGCGCCCAACGGCGGCGGCACATGGGACTGGCATCAGGACTACGGCTACTGGTACAAGAACGGTTGTCTATGGCCCGACATGCTTAGCGTCGCGATTGCGGTGAGTGAACAGACCGAAGAGAACGGCTGCTTGAGGTTGTTGGCGGGTAGCCACCGCCTCGGTCGAATCGATCATTACATCTACGGCGAACAGACCGGCGCCGATGTCGACCGGATGGAGCTGCTGGCTAGCCACCTGCCAGAAGCGCTATTTCTGGGCGTGCCGGGCGATGTCTGTTTCTTTCATGGAAATACACTTCATAACTCGTCTCCAAACGCCAGCGACGGGCCGCGCGAGCTCATCGTTTGTGCCTACAACACCGCAGCCAACGATCCGGTAATCGATCATCACCATCCCGGCTATACGCCGCTGCACAGGGTCGATGACCAGGCAATTATCGACCAGGGTCTGGTGATGGCAGGCGAATCGCGGCGGTTCATGAACCCGGCCGACGACATCAGTATCGAGAGTTTCAGCCCGCCTCCCGGCGGGTGATACCCACACAAGCCTGAAACCAAACAAGCGAGGACTTAATACAGATGAGCGGACACAACGTCACGATGCTCGGCACTGGTCTTATCGGTGACTTCTATACCAACACCCTGCACAGTCAGCGTGGCCGCGACCGAGTTGGAGTCGTCTATTCGCGCAGCGTCGAGCGCGGTGAGTCCTTCTGTGAGCGCTGGGATATTCCAGAATCGACGACCGGCATTGCTGCCGCGGTGAATCATCCCGACACCGATGTCGTGGTGATCGGGCTTCCTAACCACCTGCACGAAGAGGCTGTGAGATTGTGCGCCGAAGCTGGCAAGGCGGTGTTGTGTACCAAGCCACTGGCCCGCACCGCCGCGGAGGCGGCACGAATCTTGGCGATGGTGGAGGACGCTGGCATCTTCGCTGGCTACCTCGAAGACCTCTGCTACACCCCAAAGAGTCTCAAGGCGGTGGCCGCGACCCAGCAGGGCCAGATCGGCGACGTGACGTGGGTACGTTCGCGCGAGACCCACCCCGGCCCGCACAGCCCGTGGTTCTGGGATCTCGAGCTGGCAGGTGGGGGAGCGATCATCGACCTCGGGTGTCACTGCATCGAGATCATCAGAGCGTTCGTTGGCAAAGGCAACCGTCCTGTGGAGGTGACATGTTGGACCGACACCCTCGTGCACCCGATCGAGGCCGAAGACAATGCCATCGCCATGATTCGTTTCGAGTCGGGTGCCATCGGCCAGTTTGAAGTGAGTTGGACCTTCCGTGGCGGGATGGACCTGCGCGATGAAGTTGCCGGTACCGAAGGCACGATTTGGTTGAATCACTTTCTGCGCACCGGATTCGAAATGTTCAGCACCGGGGCGGGCGATGGCTACGTGGCCGAAAAGGCCGAAACCGATGCTGGTTGGCTCTTTCCGGTGGGCGACGAGGTGACCGAGTTGGGTTACGTCAATATGTTTACCGACATGTTCGACCACATCGACAACGGCGGCGAACCAATGGAGACTTTCTATGACGGGTACGTGGTGAACGCCATCATGGACGCCTGCTACAAGGCCGCGGATTCGAAGCGGTGGGAGCCGATCGATCTCGATTGGCGGCACGGCACTACTCCAAGGATTGCACCGAGCAAGCGCACCCTCGACGGGCTCGACGTCATTAAAGAAGAACTGCTTCCAGATGGCCGCAAGAAGATCATCCTAAAAGATCCCACCACAGGCGACCTATCAGACCGCATCCTCTAATCCCTCGCCGAAATTACTGTTGCAATGACCGCCTAGCGGTGCTCCGAGCAGTAATTACGAATCGCCCTCCGAAATTACTGTTGTAATGACCGGTTGGCGGTGTTTTCAACAGTAATTTGGGTTATACGTAGGTGGAGCCTTTTACTCCTTCTATGTCTTTGCGCATCTCTACGTTTACTAACGCCGGCTTGCCGCTGGCGAAGGCTCGCTCCAAGGCGGGGACGATCTGGTCGGGTTCGGTTACGTGCTCGCCGTGGCCGCCCAGTGCTTCGACGACTTTGTCGTAGCGGGTGTAGCGAAGCTCGGTGGCGACCAGGCGATCGGCTCCAAAGATCATGGCCTGGGGGCGCATCATCTGGCCCCATGCGGCGTCGTTGCCCACCACCCCCACGATGGGCAGGCCGAACCTGACGGCGGTGTCGAACTCGAAGCCATTCAACCCAAAAGAGCCGTCGCCGTAGACGATGAGAACCCGCTTATCGGGGTTCGAAATCTGCGCGGCGAGAGCGAAGGGCATGCCCACGCCGAGGGTTCCGAGCGGGCCGGGGTCCATCCACGTGCCGTTATCGGGCACCTTGAGCACCTTCGAAGCCTGGGCGACGATGTCGCCGCCGTCGCCGATCACGATCATCTCATCGTCGGACGCGACAACGTCGGCGATCGCCTTGCACAATCGCATCGGGTCGATAGGAACCTCGTCGCTACCGAGCTGCGTTTCGAGCGCTCGTTCGGCCTCGTCCTCCTTGGTTCGAAGCTCGGCCGACCAATCGCTGAAATCGAGTTCACCCTCGTCGAGACCCGCCAGCAGAGCCCGAAGGTTGGCGCCCAGGTTGCCCACCAGACCGACATCGGCCGAGCGGTTCTGGCCGATCAGTGTCTCGTCGAGATCGAGCTGAATCAGTTTGGCATCGGGCGGAATCGAGGCGCCGAACTTCATCCGGAAGTCGAGAGGTGTCCCAGCTAGAACCACCACGTCGGCACCCGACAAGCCATCCTTGCGGGTCCGGTTGAAGAACTGTAGGTGGCTCATCGCCAACTGGCCGCGGCCCATCCCGTTGGTAAAACATGGCATCCGAGTTGCTTCGACGAAGGCCCGAAGGTCGTCCGCGCCCTCGGACCATTTGAGAGCGGTACCAGCCATGATCATTGGTTGGCGGGCGCTGCGCAGGATTGTCAGTGCTTCTTCGATGCGCTCGGTCGAGGCGGTCGACGCAACCCGGTAATCGCGAAAGGTAGGAAGGGTCACAGTTTCTAGATCGAGCGGGGCGTGCAGTACATCCATCGGAATCTCAAGAAAGGCCGGGCCGGGCACCCCCGACATGGCGGTGCGCACCGCCAACTCGATGTACTCGCCAATCCGCTGGGTTTGATAGCAAGCATCGGCCCACTTGGTGATGGGCCGCATTACCGACACGTGATCCATCTCCTGTAACGACCCCCGTCGCAGGTTGTCGAAAGGACCTTGGCCGCCGATGACCAAAATGGGGGAGTTGGCCCGCCAGGCGTTGGCCACACCGGTAACCCCGTCGGTGACCCCAGGGCCAGCGGTGAGGATGGCCACCCCGACCCGGCCTGGATTG
>CBERPN010000275.1:0-6083 GCA_965524675.1 uncultured bacterium | reverse complement strand
CCGTCGATTTTGGCCTGACCGTCGACCCGCTCGAGTCGACCACCTACCGCCTTACCCGCGCTGAGTTCTAGTGGGTTGCCAGCGTGGTCGAGGTCGAGGACCGCGTCGATTATCTTCTGGTATCCCGTGCAGCGGCACAGCACCCCCGCCAACCCGGAGACGACGTCGTCTCGCGATGGGTTCGGGTTCTCACGTAGAACTCCAAGTGCGGCCATCAACATCCCAGGCGTGCAGAAACCGCATTGGGCCGCGCCATGACGAAGGAACGAAGCTGCCAAAGAGGCACCGAGATCGCTCGACGCCAACGATTCAACCGATTCGATCTCCGCACCAACCAGCGCCCCGATCGGCACCAGACACGAACAGGCAGCGTGGTCATCTATCAAGACGGTGCACGCCCCGCAATCGCCAGCGTCGCAGCCGATCTTGGTGCCGGTGAGTTCAAGGGTGTCGCGCAGTACCGACGAGAGCCGTTGGGTGGGCGAGTTGGCTAGCTGCTGATGGGCGCCGTTGATGGTCAGCGACACTCCGGTTTCGGCGGCGGCGCTCATAGCTGTTCTCCGCATGCTTCTAGCGATCGACGCACCAGCGGCCGAACAACGGTTTTGCGGTATTGGGCGCTGGAGCGGATGTCGTCGATGGGGTTCAACTCGTCGAGGGCGTATTGCTCGACAGCGTCGAAGTCGACAGAACCCCGGAGCTGTTCTTCTAGGCCGCGCAACCTCATGGCTGCCGGCGAGCAAGCTCCCACCGCGATCCTCGTCACCGGGCCGTCAGCATGATCGGTCTCGATATGGGTAGCCACCATCACTATCGAGATGACCAAGTGACTGCGCGAGCCGAGCTTCGCAAAGTTGGATGGGCCGGGCCGATCGGGTACTCGAATCGATGCGAGGAACTCGTCGGCGGCCAGCGCCGTCGTGCGATAACCAGTGATGAAATCGGTGAGCGGGATGACCCGTGCTCCGCGAGGGTTGACGAGTTCGACGTTCGCCGAGAGCGCCATTAGTGCGGGGATTCCGTCACCCGCCGGCGACGCGGTGCACAGGTTTCCACCGACTGTTCCGCGGTTCTGAATTTGGAGGCCACCGATCTGTTGCGCGGCGCATTGCAACCCGGCGAATTGTGGGGGCAGGTCCGCTTGCACGAGATCGGTCCAAGTGGTGCAGGCGCCAATGCGCCAGAGGCCGTCGTGGTGATCGATTCCTCGAAGCTCGGGCACCCCAGTTAAGTCGATGATGTCTTGGGTAAGGCTTCGACCGACGACTTCGGGATACACGTCGGTGGTTCCTGCGACCACCCGCCAGGTTCCATCGGCGAGCGCCTCGGAGGCGTCGGCCACCGACCGCGGCCGCAGGTAGCGCACTACCACTTTGGCTAGACCTCGCCCTCGAACACCGGGTCGATACCGGCCGCTTCGCTCGAGTTGGCATGCCAGGTTGAGACGACGACCTTCTTGTCGGTGTAGAAATCGACCGCATCGTTTGCCCGGCCGCGCAGATCTCCGTAGAACGACGAGCGACGCCCACCAACCGCATAGAAAGCAATGGGAGCAGGGGTGCCAATGTTGACCCCTATTTGGCCGACATCGGCCCGAATCTGTAGCTCTCGGGCCTCGCCGCCCAGTTCGGTGTAGATGGCTGCGGTGTGGCCGAAGCTGCTGGCGTTCACGATGTCGATGGCTTCGTCGAGAGTGTCGATGGGGTGAATGCAGCGCACCGGACCAAAGAGTTCGTCGGTAAAGATTGCAGTGTCGGTGGCGGTCCGTATGAGGGTTGGGCCGAGCCAGAATCCGTCGTCGAAACCAGCGACGCTGGCGCCTCGACCGTCGAGCAGCACTTCAGCGCCTTCGGATTCGGCTTGGTCGATCGCGGCGATGAAGCGGTCGCGCGATTGCTGGTTGATAACCGGACCGAGTGTGGTCGCAGGGTCGCGACCGCTACCCAGCTGGTAGTGGCCAGCAGCCTTGAGTACCAGCTCGAGAACCTCGTCGTAACGTGAGCGCATTACCAGCAGGTTCGAGCCAGCGAAGCAGCGTTGCGAAGCATTGCCGAACATCGACGACACGATATTCGGGCCGCAGCGGTCGAGCACTGCGGTGTCGGACACGATTAGATGATTCTTGGCGCCACCCTGTGCCTGGCAGCGCTTTCCTTCTCCGGTGACTGTGGTGTAAACGAGCTTGGCGATATCTGATGACCCAACAAAGGAAAGCCCCGCGACCTCTGGGTGCCGCGCCAAGCGGTCGACCACATTGGGCCCGCCCAAAACAACGTTGATCACACCCGCCGGGAATCCGGCCTCTTCAGCCAGTTCGACCATTCGAATGGTGGTCAGCGGGCAGTGCTCGCTGGGCTTGACGATCACCGTGTTGCCCGTAGCGACCGCCCACGTGAAGTAGAGCGGAATCATGGCGGGGAAGTTAAAGGGAGCGACTATTGCAAACACGCCCAATGGTTCGCGAATCGACATGATGTCAACTGCGGTGCCGATGTTCTCGCTGGCCGAACCCTTCATTAGTTCGGGCGCTGCCGCCGCGTGCTCCACATACTGGATGGCCCGAACGAGTTCGCCGCGCGACTCATCGAGGGTCTTTCCGTTCTCGTCGGTGATGATTCCCGCCAGTTCTTCGATGGCATTGGTGAGCAAGGCGCGATAGCGAAACATTGCGGCGGCTCGGGTGGGTACCGGTGTGCGGCGCCACCCCTCGAATGCCGCGGCCGCCGCGTCGACGGCTTGGTCGACGGTAGCGTCGTCCGACATCGGGTGTTGCGCTATCGGCGACCCGGTTGCCGGGTTGAACACCGGGACGGTAGCTACGCCCGCGACTTTGAGCCACTGGCCGCCGATATAGTTCTTGAGGGTAGGAGTGCTCAACGATTGTCCTTGGCTATTCAGCGCCTATTCGGCGGTAATTGTTCGGGTAGGGGGCGGGGTGTTGCGGCTCTTGGTGAACTTGATCTGCCCGTCGATCATTGCGATCGCCACAGCGGGTGTGTCGCCGATGGCGAAGGCCCCGAGAGCATCGTTTGCCTGGGAGCCCATCGGGGAGTCGATGACTAAGAGGTCGGCTTCCATGCCCACCGCGACCCGTCCACGCTGCAAGCCATGAAGGGTCGCGCCGTTGCCGGTCGCCGCAGCAACCGCCGCCTCGGGAGCTACCCCACCCAGCGCCGATACGTGGCCGATGACCCGCAAGATACCTAGTGGTTGCACGCCTGAACCTGCGGGGCAATCGGTTCCGATGACCAGACGTGAGAGTTGCCCACCGTCGCGGACCATGGCGGCGATTGGGCCGAGGGTGGCTATGTTGCCGTTGTGGACCACCTCGATCATCGAGTCGGTCTCGGCCAGGATCCGTTCAACATCGCCCAGCGGCAGGCTGGTCGGCCCGCCATTGACATGGCCGGCAACGTCGGCACCCACCTCGATTACGAAGTCGGCCCCGATCACGCCGCTACCGGGAATCGAGGCTCCGCCGGTGTGAATCATCACCCGCATGCCGCGGTCTTGGGCCCAGCCGGTCATACGTTTGGCGACCTCTGGATCCTTCACCCCCGAGATGCCGATCTCGCCGACCAACCGACAGCCGGCGGCGGCGAGATCATCGAAGTCTTCTTCCACCAAATCGTTCTCCAGCAGCACTGCACCGGCGTGAACCTTCACCCCGCTGGGCCTGGCTGCCGCGAACGACTTGTGGGCCAGGATAGCTAACGCCTTGACCCCGGCCGCATCGGTAGGTCGACCCGGCACATGCGGTTCGCCCGCCGACATCATGGTGGTAACGCCGCCGTGCAGACAGGAGTCGATGAAGTCGACGGTTCGTTGGCGAGGTGTGTAGTCGCCAAAGACGGGATGGACGTGGTTGTCGTGCAGGCCCGGCATGACTGTGGCGCCGCCCGCATCGATGCGGATATCGACCGGATTGTCGGGAGCGTCGCCATCCGAGCCGACCCAGGTGATCACACCATCATTCGCTATCACGGTGTTGCCGTCGATTAGCGGCTCGTCGAGATCGCCGCTCACGATCGTGGCGATGTTATCGATCCTGATGCTGCTCATTTGCTTTGCCTCCTGTTGTCCGGCCGCGATGGTGTTCAGCGAAGCCCGTCTTCGCCGATGATGTCCTCGACTACGAGTCCGCCGACACGCGGGAGCGGTCGACCGCCGTCGGTTACTGCCACGATCAGTACCAGTTCGTCGGCGTGCGGAGCATCGACGTGGCAGAACTCCACCGCGTCGAAATGCGACCGGACGAATGCCGCGTTGCGGTGGTGCAGCGGAATGTCGAGGCTAACTCCGGGCCCTCCCCGCTTCTTGGCCGACGGGATGATCGACTTACCGCCCCCGACAGCCTCACGCAGTGGCTTGCCCAGACTTGGGTGCAGCAGTGCTGCCGCGTGTTCAAGTTCGCCGTTGCTGCCGACGATCGCGCCCTTGCCATAGCTGTGAACTTCTCGGCCGCCGAGCGCCTCTACCGCTGCGGCGGCTAGTTCGGCACCCAAGGTCTCGCTGAGTTCGGACAATGGGGTCAGATCATCGTGATAACTTCCGGCGAACGGGTTGGCAAAAACCGCAGCCGCGCTAACCCGGGTGATCGGCTCGATCTGGCGGCCTTGTTCATCGTTGGTTGTTTCGATGGTGATAATCGTGCGTCGAGGTTTCATCTTCAGCTCCGCTCCCAGTGCAACCTGACACTATGACCAAGGTCACTCGTATGCAAGTAATGCCTCAACTGGTCGGGCTACGGCTCCTTACGGCGCACAGGGGGGCCATCTGCCCGGCTGGAATGAGAGAGTTTCCTGAGTAGTTCGACCAGTGCGAGCTGTTCCGCTCTGGTGAGGGGCTCGAGTGTTGCAGCGGTGATTTCTGCGGCAGCGGGCAGAAGTCGTTCGACCATTACCCGTCCCTCGTCGGTCAAGTCCACTATGTAGGAACGACGATCGCCTGGATCTTGGCGGTGCGATACCCAGCCTTGCTTCCTTAGGCGATTGACCACACCGGTGATCGTCGCCGAATCCATCGCCGCGGTGCGTCCCAAAAGGTTTTGCGACATCGAACCGTCGAAGTAAAGACGGACCATCGCTGCGAACTGCATCGGAGGCATCTTGTTGGGCATCAACTCTGAGAAGATTGCACGATGTCGCTGGTTTGCCGTCCTCAGCAGGTAGCCGACCTGATCGTCGAGGATGTAACAGGCTTTGTCATTGGACGGTTGCATCGCAGGCCAGTTCTAACACGGCCACCGGTGGCCGCGTCGTCTCGAAATTGCAGTTACCTCAGTGTCATGTCGCTGGACATACGAATCCAGCCAGAAGCTTGGACCTCACGGAGTCGGGGGGTCCAAATCACTCCGAGTCGTGGCAGAAACTAACACGACACGTTCCGAAAACAGCCAACTGTCGCCAGCGGCTTCGTAGCTGTCTTCGTAGCGGATAAACATAGTCATTTTCGTGCTAGCCGAGAAGTGATGGGCTTGGCAATAGATCTCGCCTCGAATCGTTTCTTGATCCTGCCAGTACCTCGATTGACCCAACATGTGAAACGTGGATTCATACCTGGAAAGACCGGAGAAGGCTCTGGCAAGCGCGTCGTGGCCGACCGTTGTGCCGCTCGGAGACACGAGCCTGCCCTTTGTAGAGAATAGTGTGGCCATCGCCGGATATCGCTCGGAATCCGCCATCGAGGCATAGTCTTTGGAGAGCTCCCGCAGCGATGCACGAACGCTGGGCGCAGGGGTTGTGATCACCCAAAGAAACTAGCCGTGAAACCATTTCAGGATGAGTTCATCCAGCTGGCGACCCGATTGGCGTGGCCGCCGAGGTACTGTGCGATCCCGGGCCTTCGAAGGTGCAGGCCGAGATTCATCAGGTTGAGGCTACGCGCCGCGGCTAGCGCTCGCTCTAGTTCGGGAGACAGTTCGGGCAGGCCGCGTACGCTGGCGTAACCGGTTTGGAACGGGGCGAGCATTTCGGGATAGTTCCGATTGATGTCGGCGGAGGTTAGAGCGACGTCTTGTAGGTCGAAGCCGAACTGAAGGTCCTGAAAGTCGATCGGGCGCAGCTGTCCGCGCCAGCTCAGAA
>CBERPN010000274.1:0-6102 GCA_965524675.1 uncultured bacterium | reverse complement strand
GACCTCAGCGCCGAACAGAGCTATCTTCTCAAGGCGCGAACAGCGCTCGAGCTGATGGTCGAACGCGCTCGGGAGACCCTCGAGTTCGGCGAACGGGCCGTCCGCGACGAGAACACCCTCGAATCAAGGGTCATTCAGGTTCACCTCCAGAATCGGTCCAGCTCGCTTGAACTCGGCGATTCCACTTTGTGCTTCGGACGCATCGACGACGACCCTCTCCTCGGTTCAAGCGACTCTTGGTATGTGGGCCGACGCCACATTGAAGACGAGGCGACAGAGCCGTTGGTGGTCGATTGGCGAGCACCGGTAGCTATCCCCTTCTACCGTGCGACGGCCGCCGACCCTCAAGGGCTCGCGTTGCGACGCCGCTTCACCTGCCAGGGCGACACGCTGATCGACATCTTCGACGAGCACCTCGATGACCCAGACTCGATGATCGGCTCGGGACTCCCCGACCCGCTGCTAGCTGAGATTGAGCGCTCGCGATCGGGTGAGATGAGCGACATCGTCGCGACGATTGCGGCCGAGCAAGATGAGATTATCCGCGCGCCCCTCGCCGAGTGTCTGATCGTGCAGGGGGGACCGGGAACCGGCAAGACCGCAGTTGGCTTACACCGCGCAGCTTTTCTGTTGTTCGAACACCGCGACGAGCTGAGCTCTAGCCGGGTGCTCATCGTCGGCCCGAACCGACTCTTCCTGCAATACGTCGGCAACGTGCTGCCATCGCTTGGCGAGACGGCGGTGAGCCAGGCCACCGTTCGCTCACTACTCGATGTCAAACACCGGGTCCGCGGCGTTGAAGCACTTGCCACAAGCGTGCTCAAGGGCGACCCGCGAATGGCATCTCTAATCCGTGCGGTCGCGAACAGTCGGCTGCGGGTGCCGGACGGGGTTGAACGACTGCCGGTTGGAGTGCGTACGGTCAGCCTCACTCGAGAACAAGTCTCGGCGGCGCAAAGGACAGCGCTTGAGCGGCCGCTTCCGCTCAACGAAGCCAAGGCTGTCTACTCGCAGTTGCTTCTGCGAGAGCTTCGTCAGCAGCTGATCGGTCGCGGCGTTGGCGAACTGGAAGTCTCAGACTCGCTGGCGACGGTGAGAAACAGCCCGGAGTTCAAGAAACTCCTGTCTCGCAGTTGGCCCAATCTTGGCGGACCAGCACTGGTGAAGACGATGCTCGGCAATCGGTCGTTGTTAGAGCGGGCGTCGAGCGGACTGCTCGATGACGCAGAACGGGCCCTGCTCCATCGTTCGACCTCCTCCAAACTCGCCGATGAGCCATGGACAGAGGCCGACCTTCCGCTACTAGACGAGGCGCAAGCTTTATGTAGCGGAACGACAACCCAGTACGGCCACGTTGTGGTCGACGAGGCCCAAGACCTAAGCGCCATGGAATTGCGGGTGGTCGGGCGCCGAGCGCGGCGCGGCTCACTAACTATTCTGGGCGATATCGCCCAGGCCACCGCACCCGCAGCCCAGCACAGCTGGGACGCTGTTGTCGAAGCGCTGGGCCTTTCAACCGAGTCCACCGATTACGCCAATCCAGGCAACGGCTCGGTGCGCCGCAACGAACTCACCGTTGGTTACCGCGTTCCGGGCCCATTGCTCGACTACGCAAACCGGCTACTCAAGTACACGGCGCCGACAATTACACCGTCGACATCGGTGCGTCACGCTGGGCCCGGGCCGACCATGGTTTCGGTAAGCAAAGCCGAACTAGCAAGGGCGGTCGTCGGCAGTGTTCGAGAGTTGGCCACCACCTTTCAGACCACCGGAGTCATCGCTCCCGCGAACCTGCTAGACCAACTGCTTGACGAACTAAGAGCAGCCGATGTCGATACCACCGACACCAGATTGTCGCCCACGCTCGGAAGCGCGGTATCGCTCATCGATGCCGCCGCAGCCAAGGGCCTCGAATTCGACGCCGTGGTCGTTGTTGAACCCGCTGAATTCGCCGACCTCCCCAACGGGCTGCGGCTGCTATATGTGGCGCTCACCAGAGCTGTTCAACGACTAACGATCGTGCACAGTAAGCCCATTTGTTCCGAACTCGACGAATAGTAAGCGTCGAGTCGTATCCATTTGAACAGAACGGCCGCCCTGTCGAATGGGCCAGTCGGGTTATACACGTTCAGTACACCTTGCGTGTACAATCAGTGTATGACAAAGACTCGCACCAACATCGAGATCGAGAACCGCTATGTCGAAGCGATCATGGACCGCTTCGGGGTTCACAGCAAGACCGAAGCCGTCGACTTAGCACTCCGCCACCTTGCTGGTCAGCCGATGACGCGCGACGAGGCCTTGGCGATGCGCGGTAGCATGGCCATCGACAAGATCCCGGCCGACGCCGGTCCGGACGCCCCGTGATCCTTGTCGATACATCGGCATGGGTCGAGTTCGACCGAGCGACCGGAAGCAGAGTCGATGAGCAACTTACCTACCTGATCGCTAGCACAGACGACGTCGCCGTGACCGAGCCGGTGGTAATGGAGGTGTTGGCTGGTGCCCGAACCGACCACCGAGAGCATGAACTTCGCCGGCTAATGCAACGCTTCACACTGCTGCGATTCGATCCAACTATCGACTTCGAAGCCGCTGCTCGAATATATCGGATGTGTCGCCGCACTGGAGTAACGCCGCGAGGCATGATCGATTGCATGATCGCGTCGGTGGCGTTACGACACGGTGCCAATGTGCTAGCGGCAGACCCAGACCTGGCCCGTGTTGGTGAGGTCATCGGAATCACGATCGAAGGCGATTGAAGAGGACGGGATCGCCAAGTCGCAGGGCGAAGATGTCGCTAACTATTCTCTGTGGAAAAGTCGCAGTAAGCTGGCGATGCGGGTAATCCGCTTCCCCCCTCCCCCCAAGACTGAGCGCCACAGCCCGCGCCACAGCTATGCAAACTCTCAACCCACTCTCGAACGCGAAACACTCGTGAACGAACGCGAGCAGACCCTGCGCGCAATTCGGCGCCTTCGGTTTGCGCCGCGGCGCGCCGACATCGACACCTTCGGATCGTTAGACCCAACCCAAGCGGTGCAGGCGCTGGTCGCGGTCGACCAACCCTTTCATCCCAGCGCTACCGATCCCGCGGCCACCCACAACTGGGATAGCGATTCCTACGACTCACTCCAGCAATGGTGGTTCGACGTGATGCTGTCGCCCACCTCCGGGCTACACGAGCGCATGGTTTGGTTCTGGCACGGCCACCTGACCTCCAGCGCCAACAAGACATCGCGCAACCTATTGTTCGCCCAGCAGCAACTCTTTCGCCGCCACGCCCTCGGCAACTTCCGCGACCTCATACACGACATCACGGTCGACCCGGCGATGCTTCGATACCTCGACGGCGATCGCAGCAAGGGATCTAATCCCAACGAGAACTACGCACGCGAACTGATGGAGCTATTTGCCGTGGGCGTGGGCCATTACGAAGAGCCCGACATTCGCGCCGCGGCCCGCGGGCTATCCGGTTGGGTTCTGACCGACGGAGGCGCCAGCTTCGACCCGGAGCGATTCTTCAATCGGCAACTCACTTTTCTCGGCGAACGCCGCCGTTGGGATGCCCGAAGCATCGTCGACAAAGTCGTCGACCATCCGGCGTGCGCCCCATTCATCGTCACAAAGATCTTTCGCTTCCTGGCCGGATCAACACCCGAAGAGTCGGTGGTCGAACGCCTCGCCGCCCTGTTCGTCGCCAACAACCTCGAAATTCAGCCGCTGATCGACGCGCTGCTGGACGAGTCCAGCTTCCTCGCCGCACCACCGACGCGTGCCCGTCAACCTGTCGAGTGGCTAGCCGCAACCGCGACCGCGCTCGGCTACGAGGCTGCGCTGCCGGGGGCGAGCCAACACCGGGTTGAATCATGGTGGTTTGATCAACTCGGGCAAGTGCCGTTACAGCCTCCAAACGTCGCGGGCTGGCCCGACGACGACCGTTGGGTATCGGCTGGCCAGGTGCTCGCTCGCGCCAACCTGCTCTCGGGTGTGACCCTGCCCGAAGCTACGCTCGATACGGTCGCCTCTACCGTCGACGACGTGCTGTATCACTGCTGTCTCGATCAGGTGAGCGACACGACGCGCTCGACACTCGACGCCGCCGTACGAGCCCAGCCGGCTGGCGAGCGTCGCCTCGAACTGCTGCTGACGTTGACGATCCTCTCGCCTGAGTTCGCGCTCGCATGACTTCCACTCCGAACGACCCAACCGACCCGGGTGATCCTGAGCTGAGCGATCACCAAGTCGCTGACGAATCTGGCGAGCCGCACCTCGGGCTCGGCGCGTCGGACACTCCGGTCGAAGGCACGCGACCCGGTCGACGCCGCTTCATTGGCATGCTCGCTGGTGGAGCAGCGGGGGCCGCCGCAGGAACGGTCTGGTACACCCAACGCGGCGCGGTCGACGAAAACGCCGCTGTACCGGCCACGACAACTACCTCGTCCACAACCAGCACGAGCACAACTACTAGCACGACGACCACAACCACAAGACCCGCACCCCCTTTTACCGAAGCACCTGCACCAACGGTCGTGGCCGACCCCGAACGCACTCTGGTGGTCATCGAACTAAACGGCGGAAACGACGGCCTAGCCACGTTGGTGCCTTACACCAGCGATCGGCTATCGATCCTTCGCCCGACGCTCATGCCAGCCATCGACGAACTGGTACTCGTCGACGATGAATTCGGGATAACCAAGAATCTCGAACAATCCTGGAATCAGGGCATCGGCGTTCTTCAAGGCGTTGGCATCCCGAACGGCTCAGGCTCACATTTCGAAATGGAGCGACGTTGGTGGAGCGGTACCGAAACCGGAACCGATCTTTCGCCCACGGGGTTTCTTGGCCGACTCTGCGACGAACTCGACCGTGGCGACCCAATCACCGGCCTCTCGCTCGGAACTCGCAGGTCGCCAGCGATGCTTTCGGCGAAGCCGGTCACCGCCGGGCTTACCAGCCCCAGCGTGGCTTGGTGGGTCGGTCAACAAAGCCGCTGGTTCGACAACTTACGAGCTGGCATCGCGGCGATGTCGGCTACCAATACCAGCGACACATCCACAATGGCTCTGGCACGTGAAGGGCTCGGTAACGCCCTCGACTTCGCAGAGGTGCTCAACAACGTCGAAGTCGACGGAGTCGCCGACTCGTACCCCGACAACGAACTCGGTTGGCAACTCGCTGTGGCAGCCGAGGTCATCGGCGCGAACTCGGGCGTTAGGATCTTTCATATCACCCACGGAAACTTCGACACCCACGACGACCAACGGGGCACCCACGACCATCTGTTGCGCCAACTCGACTCATCGCTATCAACCTTTCGATCCGATCTGGCTGAGCGCGGCATCGCCGACGACGTGCTGATCGCTACGACCAGCGAGTTTGGACGACGACCTCAACAATCGGGCACGGGCACAGACCACGGAGCAGCATCGTTGTCGCTGCTAGCGGGCCCGGTTAACACCGGCTTGTTGGGCGAGGCGCCATCGCTAAGCCAGCTCGATTCAAACGACAACCTCGTGCCCACGATCAGCATGTCGTCGTTCTACGCAACCCTCGCCGACAGCTGGTTTGGAGTATCGCCAGACCTGCTGCTCGAGAACAATCCGACAGCGGTTGCCGACATCATAAGAGGCTGACACCCGCTAGCCAGCCGCGGTCCGTACCCTTAAGACAATGAGTCGCATCGCCACACTATTGCTCGTCGGGGCACTCATCGCCGCGGCGTGCTCTACCACCGGTGTTGAAGATCTGGCTGCACCCGCCACCGCAGCACCTGCGACACAGCCAGAGGTTTCATCCACCGAAGCCCCAGCCGTAACAGCCGAACCCCCTACTACGACAACCCAACCCGAGTCGAGCGGTTCCGAGTCACAAGTAGGTAGCGAAAGGCCAGGCGCCGACGGGCTTGGCGACAGTTACTTCCCGACGTCGGGAAATGGCGGCTACGACGTTTCGCACTACACGATCACCCTCGAAGTCGACCCTGATAGCAACTTCGTCGACGGCTGGGTCGACATCGAAGCGGTGCTAACCGAAGCTCTGACCTCGATCAACCTCGACTTCGTCGGACTCGACGTGGCCGGGGTGCAGGTCGACGGTCAG
>CBERPN010000273.1:0-6149 GCA_965524675.1 uncultured bacterium | reverse complement strand
TTTCTCCGCCTGCGGCTCCGGCGTTTCACTATGTCCCTTGGCTTTGTGAACTCGCCCTTGCTGGCGCGGCGGGCTGCTCAGGCCTGCTCTCTCCGCCTTTCCGCGCCCGGGCCACCGAAACCCAGCCGGTGCGCTGCGGCGGTCTCCGTGACCTGAACGGCCTGCACGGAGTGCAGTGGTCAGGCTCCGCCCACAAGGCTGGTTCGACCGGGCCGGTTCGTGGCGCGGGCACGTACAACACCGGAGTCTGCACCCTGGCGGGCGACTGAAAGCTCGGAGATCCGAAGCGGCGCTTTGCGCCGTCAGGTAGCAGTCGACAGCAGCGATGCCAGGTGGTGCCCGAAACCCAGACGGTGCGCTGCGGCGGTCTCCGTGACCTGAACGGCCTGCACGGAGTGCGTTGTTGGCTGGCGTTCCCCGGTCACGCAGGCCGCGGGGCTCAGGCTGCGGGCTGGCGCCCTCCGCCTTACCGCGCTCGGGCCGCCCATGCCCCGGCCAGTCCGCCCACTAGGTGGTGTCAGACACGTCCCTTAAACCTGGCTACCCACTCAGGCTGCCTGCTCGCACGGCCAGGAATAACGAACGTATCAGACACCGATCATCACCAATCGCTGACGCACACAACACCAGAGTCTGCGCACTGGCGGGCACGGAGTAGCTCGGCGACCATAAGCGGCGCATAGCGCCGTTAGTTTCAAGCCAACACACTCAACGCTTAGGGCCCGCCCAAGGTTGCTTGCCGGTGCGCTGTGGCGGCGTGCCGACGTCGAACTCAAGCGTGTTGCTATTGGGGATATTGAGAGAAATATCGCTCATTGTGGCTTGAGTGGTTGACAGGGTGGGTGGAAAAGGCATAGAGTGGCGGATTATGGGGAATGAGGCAATGAGTAACCCACAAGGGCAGGTTTTGCGTCTCGTTCCGGCCATGCCGGACACAGCTGCCCGGCAGGCTCACCAAGCAAGTCAACCGAACTGGCATCCTTCGTTGATGCCCACGAACAAGGAGTTAGAGGTCAGTGACCTTCGTCGGAACATTCGAGCACACGCTCGACAAGAAGGGGCGTCTAGTGCTTCCTTCGAAGTTTCGTCGTCAACTTCCCGAACAGGCGTACTTGTCGCCGGGCCGTGGGGAGTGTCTGGCTCTGTGGCCCGAGGACAACTTCAATCAGATGCTCGACCGGATGACCGAGTCAGCGAGGTCGGGAGTATCGGACCAACAGGTAGTTCGAGCCTTCACTGCAGCTTCGACGATGGTGAGCCCCGACACCCAGGGGCGAGTTCTTCTAACGGAGTCGTTATTGAGCTTCGCCAACCTAGCGGGGGCCGTCGTGCTCGTCGGGGCCCGCGACCACATCGAGATCTGGGATCGAGAAGCTTGGAAGACTCAAAGCTTGGCAGCCGATCAGCTGATGCTGGCAGCCCTAGAGGGGGGAGTGGGGATCTAACCCCACCGCCCGCCGCCTAGCAATCCCGCTAGCTCAACCGTTAAGCCCACCTACTAATTCAACAACCAGGAGACCCACCAAGAGTTCCACACCATCGACATGTGCTCGTTCATCGGCAGTCCTCCGATTGGCGCGATGGAAGGCCCCTACTCCGCCCGCTTGCCATCTAGCTCGTTTGGGAGAGAAAACCCAGCGTGCGTTTGCTGGTCGGGGGACTGCCGATGGCCGAGCCGTGTGTCACCAAGAAGCCATGCCCAGCTGAGCTGCTAGGTGTGGCCATCCGGATACGCACGGTCGACGGTCCAGAGAAGAGAGCCGTCTCTACTCTGGGGCAGGTAGCGGAGCACTCGGGCCAACGACCATGTCATTCGAGCACACCCCGGTGATGGTTGACGAAATCGTCTCGCTGTTTGCAGCGGTCCCCAGCGGAGTCGTTGTCGACGCGACGCTGGGCGGCGGAGGGCATGCGAGTGCGGTTCTGGCCGCTCACAGTTCGCTATCGATCGTCGGCATCGACCAAGATGAGGACGCGCTCGAGGCAGCGAAAGTGCGCCTCTCTCGTTACGGCGATAGGGCCACGACTCGCAAGGCTCGATTCGACAGCATCGGCGGCCAACTCGACTTGCTTGGGCACTCGGAGATCTCGGGTTTCCTATTCGATCTCGGCGTGTCGTCGTATCAGATCGATGCCGAGGATCGCGGGTTTAGCTATCGCTTTGATGGCCCGCTCGACATGAGAATGGATCGTCAGTCGGGTAGTAGCGCAGGCGAGGTGATCAACGAGATCGGGATGACCGATCTGGTCGACCTGCTGCGCTACTACGGTGATGAACGCCACGCTGTGCGAGTCGCGCGTGCCATTATCTCGGCACGGCCGCTGACCACTACCGGCGAACTCGCCGAGGTTGTCCGCGAAGCGATCCCTGCTCGGGACAAGCGTCGCGGTGATCCAGCGAAGCGCACATTTCAGGCGTTAAGGATTGAGGTTAACGATGAACTTCGGATACTGCGCGGTTCGATCGACGAAGCGCTCGACCGATTGAGGGTTGGCGGAAGAGGAGCGGTCCTCGCTTACCACTCGGGTGAGGATCGAATCGTCAAAGACGCGTTTAGAGACCGTGTCGATGTGGACGATCACAAATCGCCTATCCCGGTCACCAACGCTGATTTCACACTCCTCTGGAGCGGCGCGAAGAAGCCAGCGAAGTCTGAGATCGAGCAAAATCGCAGAGCATCGAGCGCTCGCCTTAGAGCTATCGAGCGGTCGGGTCCGGCCAAATGAGCGCAGGATCCGCCGGGCACCAAAGGCGCGAGAAACCTCGATCGGGCGGCAACGCAGCTACTAAGCGTCGCCCCAAGCTTCAGACAATTCAGACCCCGCGCGTCTGGTCGCTGGGAGCACTTGGCGCGTTCGCGTTTCTAATGATCTTCGGTGCGTTGTTTGGATCGGTTTTTGTGCAAACCGGTGTTGTGCAATCCCAAGTCCACAAGGACCAGTTGCAAGACAAAATCGAAGAACAGCGAGAACTGCAAGCGAGGCTGTCTCTCGACGTGGCGCGACTCGAATCGCCCGATCGTATTCTCCATCAAGCACGGGTCCGCCTGGGTATGGTCACCCCAGACGATCGTCCCTATCTCGCGCCGGTTGTACCCGATGATCCCTCGACACGGCTTGCGCCGCCCGGAGCGGATCCCTTCGGTGCTAGCCCGTGACCTCTACCCGTCGCCCAACGACAGCGCCGCGGGGTGCGTCGCGCCCACGCTCCGCAAGCCGCACCCCGGCGAGCAAGAGGTCGCGGCGTCGAGTCGCCGCGCGGGTCAAACCAAAGCGTCTCATCCTTCTCATTGCGCTGTTTGGGATGTTTGCGGGGGGATTGATATTTCAACTTGTCCGGGTTCAGGCGCTCTACGGTGATCGCTACCTGGACTACGGAGAGTCACAACGGCTGCGATCGGTCGAACTTGCGGGGGACCGAGGCCGCATCCTTGACAGGTCGGGGGCGGCGTTGGCGGTGTCGCTGCCGGCGCCAACCCTGTACGCCGATCCGCGCCTGATCGTCGATCCGCACCGGGCAGCCCTGTCGATCGCTCCTTTGGTAAATGTCGATGCCGCTAGGCTTGAGGCCCGCTTTTCCAAATCCGATAGCAGCTTTGCCTATATTGCTCGACAGGTGGATGAATCGGTGGCGAGCAGAGTGCTCGCTCTCGACATATCGGGTGTGTACAGCATCGAAGAAAGCTAGCGGTTTAGTCCTCTCGGCGATAGCTTCGCTAGAAGTGTTTTGGGACGGGTAGACGTCGACCAGGTGGGCGCGAGTGGAATCGAGCTCGCCTATACCAACGAACTACGAGGGACCCCGGGAAGGCTTCGCTTCGAGCGAGCCAAGGCTGGCAATGCGATCCCCGGCGGTGTCTACGACATAACCGAAGCGGTCGCGGGTGACGATGTCCAGATTTCAATAGACCGAACCCTGCAGTTCGAGACCGAGCGACTGCTGCAGCAACAGGTGGCGGCCGCAAACGCCGACGGCGGTGTGGTGATTATCAGCAGGCCATCGACCGGAGAGGTGTTGGCGATGGCGTCGGTCGGGCGCAACAGCTCCGACGATGTCGTGGTGGTGGGTGAGAACAAGGCCCTTACCTGGTTCTACGAACCTGGTTCAGTCATGAAACCCATCACCTTCGCAGGTGTCTTCGAAGCCGGACTCGCCGAGCTGACATCCGCCAGCGATGTTCCGTACAAAAAGACGATTTACGACAAGGAATTCACCGACGACCACTTCCATGAAACCAAATGGTGGACCCCGGTGGACATCCTTCGCGAATCTTCAAACATTGGAACTATCCAGTGGGCGGAAAGGCTTGGAAGCGTCGCTTTGCACGACAATCTTGAAGCCTTCGGGTTTGGGCGCAAGAGCACGCTTACTTTCCCGCACGAGTCGCCCGGGATCCTTCGCCCGGTGGAATCTTGGTCCGGCACTGGTCTGCCCAGCATTTCGATAGGGCAAGGAATCGCTGCGACTCCAATGCAGGTAATTCAGGCCTACAACATCATTGCGAACGATGGCGTTTACGTCCCCCCAAAGTTGGTGCTCGGAACCATTGCATCAGACGGGCAGCTTCGAGAGCCCCCCTATGAGCCGAGCAGGCGAATCATTGCAGAGTCGACTGCGCAGAAACTGACTGCGATGATGCAGTCGGTGGTCGAGTCCGGCACAGGTCGGGCGGCGGCTATCCCCGGCTATCGCAGCGCTGGCAAGACCGGAACCTCGTGGAAGCCTCAGCCCGGCGGCGGCTACACCGATGCCGAGGGACGGTTCCACTATGTGGCGACCTTTGCCGGGTTCTTGCCAGCCGACGATCCAGCGGTATCAATCCTGGTGGTTATCGACGAACCGCGGGGCTCCGACGGCGAGATCTCTGGAGGCAAGGCTGCCGCCCCGCTCTTTGCCAAGTTGTCGCGCTATGCCCTTCAGCATCTTAGGGTTCCGCCTTCGGTTCGCGATGGTGGGGTCGCTAGCGAAAGAATCCGGACCGAAACCGAGCTTGAACGCACGCAACGCGAACGCGATGAGGCCGAAGCTGAGCGGGCATTGGAAGAAGCCCTCGCCGACAAGGCGGGCGATGAGCCCAGCTCCGGCGGGTCGAGCGAGTCTGACGAATCCGCTGAAATTGAGGACGCCCCAGACTCAGAGCCAGAAGCATCAGACGATGCATCTGAGTGAGCTAGCAGCGATAGCGGACTGCGACACGACGAGTGTTATCGGGTTGGACCCGGTCGTTTCGGGCCTCGCCTACGACAGTCGCGATGTTGAGCCGGGATTTCTGTTCTTCGCCATCTCCGGTGAGGTAGCCGATGGCCACGAGTATGCTGTCGACGCGATGAACTCTGGTGCTTCGGCCCTCGTCGTAGAACGGGTGCTCAACGTAGACCTTCCTCAACTAGTGGTCCCGAACACCAGAATTGCGATGCCTAAGATGGCCGCCGAGTTCGCCGGAAACCCGAGTAAGAACCTAAGTGTTGTAGGTGTAACCGGCACCAATGGCAAGACCACGATTGTTTCGATGCTGGGTGCGATCGCCGTCGCGGCTGGTGACGATGCCTTGGTGATCGGCACGCTCACGGGGACTCGGACGACTCCAGAGTCAGTCGTGCTCCAACAGCGGCTCGCCGCGGCCGCCGCGGCCGGTGTCGACCTTGTTGCTTTGGAGGTGTCATCGCACGCTCTGGTCCAGCATCGAGTCGACAACATCGATTTTGCTGCGGTGGTATTTAGTAATCTTTCTACCGATCATCTCGACTACCACGATTCGATGGATGACTACTTCGAAGCAAAAGCGCTGCTGTTCGAACCCGGCCGTAGCTCACGTTCAGTGGTTTGGGTAGGCGACCCATACGGAGAGCGCTTGGCAGCGAGGCTTGGCGACGATAGCGTCACCCGTGTCGACGACCGCCTGGCAAAGATCGAAGATCTCAGTACCGGCGGGAGTACCTTCGGATGGCGCGGACACAGAATCAAGCTTCCAATCGGTGGCTATTTCAACGTTTCTAATGCTTTGTTGGCCGCTGAGGTAGCTGTGCGAATTGGCTATGAGGAAATTGATATTGTCGCTGGTCTCGGAGCGTTACCTCGGATTCGGGGCCGTTTCGAGCTGGTCGACCAAGGCCAAGATTTCGCCGTAATCGTCGACTATTCTCATACA
>CBERPN010000272.1:0-6156 GCA_965524675.1 uncultured bacterium | reverse complement strand
CTGCGTTGTACCCGCCTCGAAACTTGAATGACCCGGTCAACTGGAGACTCTCGGCCTTTAGAAAAACCTCGCACCCTGCGAGCTCGTCGATTGCCGAGTTGTTGATGACGGGGGTTCGAACCGCCACCCCGGAGAGGCGTTCGGCCGCCCTTTCAATATCGTCGATCGTGATCACACAACCCAGCCTATTGGCAGCTACTGGGTGAACATCCAGCTTTGGAGAACGTCGCCCGGGTACAGGTCCACGTTGGTCGTGGTGCCACTGAGTACGTCGGTTTCGCCCATCGGTACCGGTTCGAACAGCTCGTAGCTTGAGCGTTGCTCGATCTCGGCCTTGACATCGAATGCTGGGGTTCCAGCTGGGGCGAATTCTTGCACGACAAACACGTCGACTAACTCAGAATCGGCTGCTTCAGCGACCGGGTCATTTCCAGCGAAGCCGCCTAGATCGAATCCGCCGAGTCCACCAAGGTCACCTAATCCAGCTTCTTCGAACAACGAGAACGGATCATCTATCCAACTCTCCAGTTGTTCGCGTCCGAGTTGCCTCAACAGACCGAGGATCGGCTCGGTGATCGAAGCGGTTGGAGAGAGGTACCAACGACCATCGACCCTGTGAACCCGAACGGCGGCCGCATCAGAATCAGTGAAACTGGTACCCAGCTCGGCTTGGGCATCGTCGAGCTGAGCTTTGGTAAACATGCACTCGTTGGTGCCGTCTTCGTAACTCTCGACGAACACCAAGCACGCAGCTTCGCTGTCGATGCTCACTCGACCAGTTTCTTCAACGACCGCTGTAACGGCAACTCCGTCGAGCCAGACCGACCCGTCGTCGCCATTCGTTTCGGAACGCATGTCGATTCTGTCGAAGGTAATTTCTACATTGTTCTCGGCGAGCGCCTTGTCTAGCTCTGCCTGAGCGTCATCGAGAAACAGGGTGGAGTAGTCATATAGCGCAGCCGCCTCTTCAGGATCAATGGCCGCCAACATCTCTTCAAGGCTTAGCGCTGAAACGCCATTGGCCATGGCCCACACGGCGTCTTCAGGAGAATCTCCCCCCGATGGTGTTGGACCGTTTCCGAACGCCGGGAGGCCCGCAAGGCCCGACGAACGTCGTGCAGCTTCGGCTACCGAGTACCACATACTCACATACCAGCCGCCGTCACGTTCTACCGCCACAACACCGAGGCCAGCCATTTCCTCGACGTTCGTCTCGGGCCCCTCTTCGGCCAATTCCGCAAGTTCCTCGTCGAGGCGGTCGGTGACCAGCGATCCGAGGGGGAGCTCAGCAACGTTGCCGATCAGGGTGGCCTGGCCATCGACGGCGACCCTTACAACTCCACCCCCGAGCGACTCTGGGCTATAGGTCATGTTGTCGAACTGAAGATCGATGCCGTCGACCGACGATAGATCGAGGTCGTCAGCCAGTACACCCAACCGCTGCAGCTCTCCTACTATTTCGATTCCTGGGTTTACGAGCGTTCGACGCTCGGACGGTTCGATCAGCTCAGCGGCCCCGAGCAGGTCCTCATCGCCGAGGGCAACAAAGAACTCCTGCACTGCCGCTTCTGGCGACTCGGCACCGTCGGCTGCGCTCGAGCTGAATTGGGTAATAGCGGCCACCGACCCTGCGGCCAAGACCAGAACGGCAACTAAGCCAGCAACGATCGGGGCCAAACGAAAAGGCAGCTTCTGGGAAACTTGCACGGTGGTCTCGACCACCAGCGGCGAGACTTCGCCGATTGGTTCGGTGGCACGGTCACCGTGTGGCATCTGAGGCTGGTCCATCTTTAATCCTTCGTATCGCTTAACCGCTTAGACGCGGCGTTGTCGAGTTTTGTTCCAACGGAATTGCTTCGATATCGAATTAGTCGTCCGAGCCGCTTCGGCGCTTGTTGTCGAGCAATAACCAAAGCGATAGGACGACCGCTGCGAGACCCAAGACTGCACCGGCGGTTGCCCCGGTATCGACACCTAAGATCGATTCCTTTACCTGCCACCAGCCAACCAGTAGCAGAGACCCAATGGCCACCCCTAGCACCGCCAGAACACCCGTCCTGTTGAAAATGCCCGCAACAACTGCAACGGCCACCAACAACGGAATCACAAACCAGACCTGGGCAAGATCGGCCCACAATCCGTCGAGCAGATCTAACGACCGCGCCGACCTCACCAGTTCGTAGCTGCTACGTGACCGCGAACCACTTCGGCCCCAACCGATGAAGCTCACGCCCAAACCCGCCACCAGCAAGCCGACCAGGACCACGCTCCGACGATCGAACCCGGTCAAGACTGCCGACACTCCCACAGATCAACCAATGCTCGCACCAAGCCATCGACGGTGTGGTCGACGGCCGCGATAGTTGGCTCGATTCCGTGAGCTGTCACAGCAGCAGCGGTGACAGGCCCAATGCACGCTATAACGGGTGGAATCTGGTCGGCGCCGAAGAGTTCGCAATACCGATCGACGCTCGAGCCAGAAGCAAACGTCACCACCTCAGCCTGCTCCAACTCTTCCCGCGCCGCCTCGGACACGGTTGCAAACCCGGTTCGATAGGCCTCCACCCGATGAACGTTCCAACCCTTCTTAGTAAGCCCGTCGACGATAGTGGGTCGACCAGCTGCTGCACTCGGGTAAAGAACCCGTCCCGGCCCCTCATCAAAGGCTTCAACTAACGCATCGGCAACGAAATCGGACGGGTCGGACGGGATGAGGTCGACGCTATGCCCGGCTTGTTCGAGAGCAGCTCTTGTAGCCGTTCCTACCACGGCGATCCTCGCAGCCTTCGGAGGACCGATCCTGAGAAATCGATCGACCGCGTTTGCCGAGGTGAAGACCACCCAGTCGTAGCTTTCAACCTGGCTGACCGCGGCGGCTAGTGCCGCGCCGCCATCACTGGGATCGGCGATCTCGATAGTTGGTATTTCGATTGGAATAGCGCCGACCGCTCGCAATGCAGCCGCCAGTGCCGACGCTTGCGGCTGCGCACGGGTGACCACAACCCTCACCCCAGCGAGCCCGCTCACGGCCTGCCCAGCAGGTTGGCGCCGCCTTGTTCATCTAACAACCATCGAGCTACATCGCGGCCAAGACGTTGGGGTTCGGTGCCGGAACGAGTTTCGGTTAGGACGGTCTGCCCACCGGGGCTCAGTATTGCGGCAGAAAACTCGACGGTGCCAGCATCCACCACGGCATGTCCGGCGATGGGCAACTCGCAGTCGCCTCCAACCTCGGCGAGAAATGATCGTTCGGTATCGAAAGCGGTTCGCGACTTTGAGTGATCGAGATCACCCAGTCGCATGCGGAGTTCAGCGTCGTCGGAGCGGCACTCGATGGCGATCGCCCCCTGTGCGACCTGGGGGATCATGGTCGCCACCGCCAATCGGTCGACCACCTCGGGCTTGAGTTCAAGGCGAGCCAACGCTGCGGCAGCCATCACGATCGCATCGAACGCCTCGGCCCTCAGCAGGCGGGTTTCGATGTTGCCCCGTAGTGTTTCGAACCTGAGGTCGGGGCGAAGGCTTGCGAGCTGGGCCCGGCGCCGAATCGACCCGGTTGCCACCGTGGCTCCGTTCGGCAGATCTTTCAGACTGGTTCCGACAAGAACATCGCGAGGGTCGCCGCGCTCCGGAACTGCTGCAACCACCAACCCATCGGGTGTCACCGCCGGCAGGTCTTTGCCCGAGTGAACCGCTATATCAGCTCGATCGTCGAGCACGGCCAACTGTACTTCCTTGACGAAGACGCCCTTGCCGCCAATAACTTCGAGTGGGGTGATCTTGTCGCGATCGCCCTGGGTAGACACCCGAACCAACTGCACTTCGACCGACGCATCGGCCGATCGAAGCAGCTCCGACACATACTCAGCCTGCCAGATGGCTAGTGCGCTACCGCGAGTAGCGACCCGAATCAGCATTAGTCATCGAGGTCGTGCAGTTCGCGCAGCGCTTCGGCCAGACGATCGCCCTTTGCTGTGCCAGCCGCCTCCTTGAGACGCACTGTGGGCGAACGCAGGATCTTGCCAAGCAGACCTTTGGTGATGGCCTCGACCAGTTCGAGCTGTTCGGCGTCGAGCCGATCTAGTCGGGTTCGAAACCGGTCGAACTCGCCACGCCGAGCTTTATCGGCCTGTGACCACAATGCGGCTATTAGGGGCTCGACCTCGCGCACGGTGGTGCGGCCGACGTACTTCTGCAACTCATCGTCGATGATGCCCTGCACGCTCGATAGTTCGTTTTGTCGTTCTCGACGCCCGACGTTTGCGAACTCTTGCAAATCGTCCATGTCGAGCAGTGTGAGCCCATCGATTTCGGCGGCTGCAGGATCTACATCGCGAGGCATCGCAATATCGATCACCAAAAGCGGGCGCCCACCACGTGCGGCCATGGCCGCGTCGAGGTCGGTGTGTTCGACAATAACCGAGGTGGCGCCGGTTCCGGTAACCATGACATCGACGCCTACGAGCGTGTCGGCGAGATCGGATAGGCGAAGCGGCTTGGCACCAATGCGCTCGGCGACTTCGGTTGCATTTCCCCAAGTTCGGTTAGCGATGAGAACTTCAGAAACGCCGGCGGCTGCGGCTGCGACAGCCGAGCCTTCACCCATATCGCCAGCACCGACAATCAAGACCCGCTTTCCGTCGAGCGAACCCAGCCGCTCGGCTGCCATTGCGATGGCCGCCTGAGCCACCGAGGTGATGTGGCGCGAGATGCCGGTATCGGTACGGGCACGCTTCCCAACTTCAAATGCGTGCTGGAACAGGCCGTTAAGTGCAGAACCGGTAGCTTGCTCGCTGTGAGCTAGCTCCCAGGCGTCTTTGATCTGACGAAGAATTTCCGTTTCGCCCAGCACCGCGGAGTCGACGCCGCTGGCGACCTCGAACAAATGGCGAGCAGCGTTGGCCTCGTAGTGGCTGTAGAGATTATCGGGCTCGTAGTGGGTGTATAGATGGTCGCTGAACGCTTCTGGCGGTAGGTGCGAAGTGTCGGCCAAGAAATCGCGCACATCGCCGTAGGCGCCATGGAACCTCTCGGTGTACACACAAACTTCGGTGCGGTTACAGGTGCTTAGGACTACCGCTTCGAGCACGTTTTGGCGAGACATGAGGTCGTGCAGTGCCTTCGGCTGATCGGCCGCTGCAATCGTGAGCTGCTCGAAAACGTCGAGCGGTAACGTGCGGTTGTTCACACCGATTACAACGACCGACACCTAGAAACCTTCCTCGTCTTCGCACGCAAGCTTCTCGCTAGCGACCACACTATGCCAATCCGAACCGCTGTAATCGGTGTCACTATGCGAGAGCACGAAATAGCATCTCATGTTGGGTGCTCGGTGTGGCTGACCCGGGCTTGGTAATAGCTCAAGATCTGTAACTCGGTGGCCAGGTCGACCTTACGCCACGGGACACTTTCGGGAATCTCAAGTATTGATGGAGCGAAGCTGAGAATAGACTGCACGCCCGCGGCAACGAGCGCGTCGGCGGCCAGCTGCGCCGCGTCTTGCGGTGTGGCAATTACTCCGACCGAAATATCTAACTCAGCCACGAGCTCTGGTAGTTCGTCGAGGTGACGTACCACCAGATCGTTTACCCTTTTGCCCAGCTTGGTCCGATCGACATCGACCACAGCCACCACCGGAAACCCGCGGTCGGCGAAACCCGAGTACTTCGACAACGCCTGGCCTAAGTTACCGAAACCAACAATTACTGCCGACGACTCGCCGGTTAAGCCAAGTGTGCGGCCAACCTGGAGGGTAAGGAACTCGATGTCGTAACCGACGCCACGCGTTCCGTAAGAGCCGAGGCTCGACAGGTCCTTGCGGACTTTCGCCGCATTCACCCCAGCGAGTTCAGCCAACCGTTCGCTCGACACCGTGGTCTCACCGGATCGACCAAGTTCCACCAGAGCCTGGTGGTATAGCGGCAGCCGAGCCACCGTTGCATCCGGAACGACCGAAACACGAGACGACATATCTTTCCACGATATTGCTTGTTCGTAGTTTCACAAACTTGCCACAGGCGCAATCCGGCCCTTCGGCCCTCGATGCGCACTGCTGAACGCAAGCGCTGACCCGTCGCTCGTTACTCGCTCCTCGATTCCCGCAGGCGCAATCCGGCCCTTCGGCCCTCGATGCGCACTGCTGAACGCAAGCGCTGA
>CBERPN010000271.1:0-6168 GCA_965524675.1 uncultured bacterium | reverse complement strand
CTGCGGGCAGTTCGACCTTTGGTCGTCGGGTGTGACTATGGTTTGGTCGACAGGTTACCCAGGTCGCTAAAACTGAGGTGTATTACCCCGTGACCGATATTGCAGAACCCCCATCGCAGCCCCGCGACCTCGACAAAGTAATCGTTAGGTTTGCTGGCGATTCCGGTGACGGTATGCAGCTCACCGGCGATCGTTTTACGAGTGCCAGTGCTCTCTTGGGAAACGATATGGCGACACTGCCAGATTTTCCGGCTGAGATTCGTGCCCCTCAGGGCACCATTGCGGGAGTATCAGCATTTCAAGTGCAGATTTCTAACCATGAGATCACTACTCCGGGCGACGCTCCGAATGTTCTTGTCGCTATGAATCCGGCGGCGTTGATGAAAGACCTTGAGCGACTCGAAGGCGGGGGCACCCTAATCGTTAACGTCGACGCATTCGATGAGCGCAACTTGGCGAAGTGCGGATACACCGAGAATCCCCTCACCGATGGCTCTCTGAAGCAGTACGTCGTTATCGAGGTGCCGATGAGTAGCCTCGCAAAAGAGGTTGCGAAGGACATCGATGTCAAACCCCGTGACGCCGAGCGTTCTAAGAATTTCTTCGCTCTCGGGTTGATTTCGTGGATGTATACCCGTCCGCTCGAGCCGACCCTCGAGTGGATCGAGCAGAAGTTTGGCGCACGCGACACCATTGTTGCGGTCAACAAAGCTGCGTTGCATGCCGGGCACGCGTTCGGCGAGACCGCCGAACTCAGCGAGCAATACCAGATTCGCCCAGCGAAGTTGCCCGCCGGTACCTACACCAGCATCAACGGCAACACCGCGTTGTCGTGGGGTCTAATCGCCGCTAGCTATCAGGCGAAGGTGCCGCTATTTCTTGGTTCCTACCCGATCACTCCGGCGACCGATATTTTGCACGAGCTTGCAAAGCACAAGAGCTTCGGAGTGCGAACATTTCAAGCAGAGGACGAAATCGCCGCTATCGGTGCGGCTTTAGGGGCTAGCTACGGCGGCCACATCGCTGTCACCACGACGAGCGGTCCGGGTTTGGCGCTAAAGGGTGAGACGATGGGTCTGGCCGTTAGCCTCGAACTTCCCCTCGTTATCGTCGATGTTCAGCGCGGCGGGCCTTCCACCGGGCTTCCAACAAAGACCGAAGCATCCGACCTCTTGATGGCGATGTACGGCCGCCACGGCGAAGCGCCAATGCCAATAGTGGCGGCGAAGAGCCCGAGTCACTGCTTTCATGCCGCGATCGAGGCCGTCCGTCTGGCGGTCACCTATCGAACCCCAGTAATCCTGTTATCGGATGGCTATTTGGCGAACGGAACCACCCCTTGGAGGATCCCCAGCGTCGAGTCGCTACCCGACATCAACATTGAATACGCGACCCACGCCAACCACACCAACGCCGACGGTGAGGAAGTCTTCTGGCCATACCTCCGCGACGAAAACTTGGCTCGTCCGTGGGCAGTTCCTGGGACCCCCGAACTAATGCATCGCATTGGTGGGCTGGAAAAAGAGGACGGTAGCGGCAATGTTAGCTACAGCCCCGAGAATCATCGACGAATGACCGAGATCCGCCAAGAACGTATTGCCAAGATCGCAGATGATATTCCGTTGGTCGAGGTCGAAGGCGATGCTGACGCAAATATTTGTGTTCTCGGGTGGGGTTCGACATGGGGTGCCATTAGCGCAGCGGTCAGAAGAAAGCGTCGCGGCGGCGACAAGGTCGCGCATGTGCACCTGACCCACCTCAACCCGTTCCCGAAGAACCTTGGCGAGGTTCTCAAGTCTTTCGAAAGGGTTATTGTTCCAGAACTCAACCTCGGCCAGCTCTCGATGCTCGTCAGAGCGGAGTTTTTGGTCGATGCCGAGTCTGTGACAAAGGTGATGGGCCATCCCTTCACTGCCGGTGAGCTAGAAGCCATGCTCACCCGTGCGCTCGCTGGCGAAGAACTCTAAAGGTAGGAGGCTACTTTCATGACCGATCTTGGTGAAGTTCCCGTAACCGTCAAAGCCGACTGGTCCTCCGACCAGGAAGTACGTTGGTGCCCTGGCTGTGGCGACTACTCAATTCTGACCGCCATGCAGCTGATGATGCCCGATCTTGGGGTGCGGAGAGAGAACACGGTATTCATTTCCGGTATTGGCTGCGCCGCGCGGTTCCCGTATTACATGAACACCTACGGCATGCACAGCATCCATGGTCGCTCACCTGCGATCGCCACCGGCCTAGCGGTGGCGCGGCCCGATCTAGACATTTGGGTTGTCGGCGGTGACGGCGACATGTTGTCGATCGGTGGCAACCATCTCATTCACGCCTTGCGACGCAACGCCAATATCAAAATCCTGCTCTTCAACAATCAAATCTATGGGTTAACCAAGGGTCAGTATTCGCCCACCAGCGAACAGGGAAAGGTCACCAAGTCGACACCCTTTGGTGGACTCGATCACCCGTTTAACCCGGTGAGCGTGGCATTGGGTGCAGAGGCAACGTTTGTGGCACGAACCCACGATATGGATCGCAAGCACATGCAGGAAGCGTTTCGGCGAGCGCACGAGCACAAAGGATCAGCTTTGGTTGAGGTCTACCAAAACTGCAATGTCTTTAACGATGGCGCATTCGACACGATCACCAAGAGGGCTAACCGCGATTCTATGCTCATCGAACTTCGTCACGGCGAGCCGATTCGCTTCGGAGCCGATCACGAAAAGGGTGTCGTGCTAGATGAGCACGGAGCGGCGAAGGTGGTGGCTGTCGCCGATGTCGGCGAAGGGGCGTTGGTCGTCCATGACGAGACCCACGCCGACCCCTCATTGGCGTTTGCTCTGTCGCGCTTGGCAGCGAGGCCAACCGAGCCGACGCCAATGGGTGTATTCAGGGCGGTCGAACGTCCAGAGTACGGGGCTGAAACTAACGCCCAGTTAGCCTTGGCTCAAGAAAAGGATGGCCCTGGCAAGCTCGAGGACCTGCTTCACTCACTTCCGACTTGGGAAGTGTCGTAGGGTTCATCGATAACAGACCCTCGGGTTTTTTGTCCGCCACTTTGCGTCTGGGTCTCATTAGCTGATCCACTATAGGGAGTCCCTAGAACACTCGACTCTCAACCAGCTATGGTTACGTTCTGTGGTAGGTTCTGCTCGAACAATCACGCAAAGTAGTCATCGGGATCGTCGGTGGCTCTTTCGGACCCCAAATCACCCCCACCGGATCGACTTGAGGAGGCGCCATGAATCGAGAATCGACGCTGCTTTGGTCGCGACGGTCCGCGGCGTTGCTGGTGCTTGCTTTGTTGGTGGTGATGGCTTTTCGGATCGGCAGTTCTTCCTCGGCCGAGGTTCAGTTTCGCGACCCGACAGCTTGGCTGGAGAGCGCCGCGACCGGCGAGGTCATCAAGATCAACGGGGCCACCAGCGAAGTCTCGGCGCGAATTGAGGTAGCTGAGCCCGGAAACGACTTAGATGTTGTGCAAGCGGGGCCAAGCGCATTCGTGCTCGATACCAATGCGATGCGACTAGGAAACGCTGACGGGGTCTTGTTGCGGCTGCTGCCGACCATCGACATATCGGGAACCGTGGGCCGACCAATGCTGGCGGCTAGCGAGAACGCAGTATTCGTGATCGACGACGATTCCGTCGCGGTCTTCTCCGCAACCGATCTTGCAGCTGAAGAGTCCTTTGCGCTCGATAGTCCACTGCTTCAGGTGGTCGCGGACAGCAACGGCTCAGTGTGGGGTGTCGACCAAGCTGGTGGCCTAATTCACGCTGATAAAGATCGGATTCGCCGGACAACTCCCACCGACGCAGTCGGTGAGGCGCTCGAGGTCGTCGCCGTAGCCGGAGAACCGTACCTGATCGATTTTTCAACTGATCAAGCGTGGCACGTGACCCCGAAGGGCGGCCTTGGCGAGTCGATCTGTATAGCCGGGTCGCCGGGTTCGACTGCTCGAAGTGGCGGAACCACGGCGGCTGACGACGATCGGTTCATTCTTATTTCCGACGGCGCTAGCGGAAAACTGCATCTAGGCGAGCTTGACTCAGGCGAGTGTGATGTGATCGATATCGCAGCTCCGGGTTCAGAACTTGGATCTCCGGTTGAGGCGGCTGGCACGAGCTACGTCGCGAACTACACGACAGGGCAGGTAACCATCATTGACTTGGCCGCGCGTCGGGTTCTGCGCACCGTTCGGGTGAGCAGTCCCGGAGTGATCGATCTGATCGTCAAGGACGGTTTGGTCTGGTTCAACGACCCAGACGGTGCGAACGCCGGAATCATTGAGGTCGATCGTGTCAGGCCGGTGAGCAAATTCGATACCTCCAATGCCGGCGAAGGAATTGGCGGCAGCGAGGTCGCCGAGACAGGTTCCTCGCTAGACGATGCCGGCGTGGCGAGCGCCGAGGTCACTGGCGGCGAGCAAGGGTCTGGAGCGATCGATGGCGACGGACCCGGTGAGTCAGGGGCGGAGTCCTCGGCTCTTGCAGACGATGGGGGCGGCGACAAGGAGTCGATTCTGCCCCCGATCGGCGACGATCCATCATTGGTTCCAGCGGAGGAGCCGGACGCTGTCGATGAACCAGAGCCTGTAGTCGAGGATCCAAGCGACTCCGCCGAGCTCGACGAACCGCTTCCGGTAGACACCGATCGGCTCCAAGCCGATTTTTCGTTCTCCAGCGACCAGATTCAAGTTGGCGAGGAAGTCACATTGGCCGATAGCTCTTTGGGCAGTCCAGATTCTTGGAGTTGGACCTTTGACGACGGCACCTCGGCGAACGGGCCTCGAATACGAAAATCTTGGCCGATCGAAGGTACCTATGTCGTCACGCTGTTTGTCGATAACTCCACCGATTCAGATAGTGCCGAACACACCTTCGTAGTTCTGCCCAACAGTGTCGATATCGCCCCGAGGGCCGACTTTCGGTTCGACAACGGCACTATTGAAACTGGTGATTCTGTAAGATTCACCGATCGATCCACCGGTTCTCCTACCCGACTCGAGTGGAACTTCGGCGATGGCCGAACCGCTACTGGAAACTCGGTGACCAACAGCTACGCTGCCCCGGGTCGTTACACCGTTACCCTCCGGGCTTCGAACAATGCTGGCAGCGACACGGCGACGGTCAGCATCTTGGTGCTCGACAGCGTCGAGGCCCCGACCGCGATAATTAGTGTCGCTACCCTCAGCGCAGAGGTCGGCGATTTCATTGTCTTTCGCAGCCAATCGACCGGAACGCCCACCTCGCTAGAATGGGATTTCGACGACGAAAGTGGCGCCTCCGGCACCGAGGTGCAGCATTCGTTCTCCACCCCGGGTACCTACCAAGTGTCGCTCACTGCCTCGAACAGCGCTGGTAGCGATACCGACACGATCGCCATCACCATTAGAGCCCCGATCGACGCCCCAGTCGCCAGGATTGACGGTAGTTCGACGCGCAATGTTTCCGCAGGAGTCGAGCTTTGTTTCGTCAGCACGTCGACCAAAAACCCATCGAGCCTTTCGTGGGACTTCGGCGATGGCGGTACCGCGGCGGGCCAGGCCGTTTGCCATAGCTACGACGAAAAGGGCAGCTACCGGGTGACCCTGGTAGCTGCTAATGCTGCAGGGTCCGATGAGGCCAGGATTCGTGTGCGGGTCGCTGAGCCGCCGCCCGCACCGACCGCCAGTTTCGTGGCGAGCCCTAGCCGACCAGCGGCTGGGGTCCCGGTCTCCTTCACAGACACCTCGATCAACGGTCCAACGCAATGGGCTTGGGATTTCGGCGACGGATCTTCATCGGCGGCGCAAAGCCCAACTCATAGCTACGATGAGCCAGGGACTTACACCGTCACTCTCATCGCCGAGAATGCCGAAGGTGCCGACACAGAGATATCGTCCATCACGGTTGTGGCGCCCGCCCCGACCGCCGATTTCACAGTCAGTGAAGCAAATCCGACCTCGGGCCAGCCAGTCGAGTTCAGCGACACCTCCCGCAACTCGCCCAATCGATGGAGCTGGGATTTTGGCGACGGGTCGACCTCAACCTCGCCCAACCCGACGCATTCGTTCGTGTCGCCAGGCGCGTATTCGGTGGTTCTCAAGGTGTGGAACGACCAGGGGTCGGACACTTCGTCGTTAACCGTGGAAGTAGATCCGCCGCCGCCATCGGCAGGTTTCGCCTCGACCCC
>CBERPN010000270.1:0-6226 GCA_965524675.1 uncultured bacterium | reverse complement strand
AGAACGTCTCGAACAGCGGGGCTTCGAACTGACCAACCATATTGTCTGCGACGACTACGACAAGCCCGATGTTGCCGCACCGTTCCCCGAGTTTGACGACTTCGACATCATCGTGGCGATGGGCAGTGTTCGTTCGGTGTACGACATCGACAACATCGGGTCGTGGATCGGCGATGAACTTCAACGCCTACGCGAGGCACACGACCGCGGTCAACCGATCCTTGGAACATGTTTCGGCGCCCAAGCCCTATCGGCGGCCCTTGGCGGCATTGTCGAACTCTCTCCCGAGATCGAGATCGGGTGGTACGACATCGAGGTCGATGACGGGGCCGGAATCTCGAGCGGTCCTTGGTTCGAGTGGCATTACGACAAGTTCACTGTTCCGCCAGGTGCCATTGAGTTGGCCCGCACCAGCGTCGGTCCCCAAATGTTCACCATCGGCAAATCGCTAGCCGTTCAGTTTCACCCCGAAGTGAGCCTGGCACACCTCGCCGGGTTCCTAGCCGAGGGCGGCGACCAAGAACTCAAAGCCAAGGGCGGCGACCCCGAGGCTCTCCTAGCCGAAACGGAGGCCAACGAGGACACCGCCCGCAAACGCTGCTACGAATTGGTCGACCATTTCCTAGACAACATAGCCAACCTCCCCTAACCCGAAATTTTGTGGATGGAGCACCGCCACGGTGTTCAGCCCACACTAGATTTTGGGGTTGTTAGCGCGATTGCCAGACACCGTTGATTTCTTCTGCGATTTCTTCCACCCGAGCGGGGTCACCATCTCGTAGGTGCTGATCGAAGAAGGCGACAACCAGGTTGATGACGCCGATGAAGTTGGGACTGGTCGGTACAGTCCAGTCGAGGTGGCCCTCATCGGTGAGCTCGAGCAGCGAGACAGGAGCCTGCATCTTTGCCGCGATCTCGCGCAGTGTTTCGATTCGAGTATTTTCATCAGCCTGACTACCCACGATCAGCGTTGGTGGGTTCTGCCAATCCTCATCTCCAAAGCTCAACACTATGCCGGCCTGAGAAACTGCCGCATCGATTCGTTCGTCACGACAGCAGTCTGCCCCGACCAACCCATAGACCGTTGAGCCGCCGAGCGATCTACCTATGATTCCGATTTTCTCTCCATCGATTATCCCTTCAAGAACTGCAGGCAGCCCGTCGGAGAGAAGTTGATCGAGCACGAACGAGATGTCGGCTGGCTGCTCGGCGAAGTATCTGAAGCTTCCACCCGGGCTCGATGATTCAGGGAATCGAATTGCGGCGACCACGAAGCCGTTTGAAACCAACGCCTCAGCGGTCGCAGTGATCCTGTTTGTCCCGCCCAATGCATGGGCTTGCACCACCAGAGGGAATTGGCCGTCCGCTGGTTCAGAATCGCGACCTCTTACCCGTGCCGGGTAGGCCAGCGTCACCGTTAGTGATCGGTGGTCCGCCGCTTCTACCACCACCGCGCCGTCCCGGGTTAGTTCATCGGTGCGCCGTGTCGAGTCGACAAAGGTCACCTCGGTTCGGCCTAAGTCAAACTCCCCCGCTGCTGGACTGTCGACCGCCTCCCGATCGACAAGAGCCCCGAACTCGATACCGTCGAGCCAAATCTGCGACCGAGCAATCCACGACTCGAAGATCGTCTCCTCAGCTTCGACTATTACGAACAACTGAGTCGCACCGACGTCCATCTGCCAGATTCGATTCGGATTGTCGCTCCGAATCCACCATTCGCCGCCGGATGAGCTCGGGAATAAGAACGTACAGTTCTGATCTCCACATTGCGCTCCCAACGCAGGATCGTCATTCAGATGAACATCCCACCAGTTTCCTGATAGACCACCGATTTCGCCTGACCCGCTGTCGGTGATCGTCAGCTGCTCGATTTGGGACAACCAGCTACCGAGATCGTCAGGCACGTCGACCCACTCATCGGGCGAACTGCTGAACGCAGGAATGGAGTCGGGATGGGCAAGCCTTGCAGGAGAGACGATTGCTACTCCTTCATTCGCCTCACCGCTGTGCTTGGTAGTACCGAGATACATATACCCAGGCTCTGCATAGACGCGAACCGCTGGCTCAGGCAGGTCGATCTTAAACTCGATGGGTAACAACTCAGTGCCATATCGCTCGGCGGCAATTGGAACCAGGAATGTTATTCCATCACCGGTTACTTCTTCGATGAGTTGGATCGCTGGGGGGATGGTTGTCGAAGGGGCGACCGAGGTTGGCGGTGACTCCGACGTCGCAGGAGCAGGTCCTACCACCGAGGTAGATGGCGAAACCTCGGTGCTCGGCGACTCAACTTCCGAAGCCGTATTGCTGGAGCCCGCACAAGCTGCGGCCAGCAAACACAAGATGAGGGATACAGCACCGATTCGCATTGCGATTCCTCCAGAAACCTATCGTTTCGTGGTTTATCGCCAGCGAGTCGAAAATCCGTCGCGGGTCCACCAGTTCTTGGTGGGTGGAGCACCGCCACGGTGCTCCACCCACCCTAGATTTGGCCTAAGCCGTGAACCCACCGTCGATGGTGAACTCTTGGCCGGTGCAGTAGGCCGAATCATCCGACGCAAGATAGCGCACAAGCTTTCCGACCTCATCGGCTTCGGCCAGACGTCCAAGCGGCACGGTCGCAGCCGCCATCTCTTCACCGCCAGGGCCGAACTCTTCGAACATGGGGGTATCGATGAGACCCGGGTGCACCGAGTTGACCCGCACGCCATGCGGCGCGAGATCTCTAGCTGCAGCCTTAGACATTCCCCGCACAGCCCATTTCGTCGCGCCGTAAGAGAAGGCGACGCTAGCGCCGGTCAACCCTGCGATCGACGAGATGTTGATAATGCTGCCGCTCCCCTGCTCGCGCATCAGCGGTGCAACTTCGCGTAGTCCGTAGAACACACCGGACTGATTGACCGCGATCATCTGGTCCCAGTCTTCATCGCTGGTTTGTTCGAGCGTCATCATTCGAAAGATTCCGGCATTGTTCACCAGCACATCGACACGGCCGTGCTGATCGACCACCGAGGCCACCACGTCGGCCCACTCGGCCGACGACGAAACATCGTGATGCAGGTAGCTCACAGCGTCGCCCAGCGACTCGGCCATCGCTTTGCCTTCATCATCGAGCACATCGCTGACTACTACGGACGCTCCCGCCTCGGCGAACAGAGCAGCCTCGGCCGCCCCCTGCCCACGGGCCCCACCAGTAATAAGCGCGACCTTGCCATCGAGCCTGTTCACAACCGTCTCCAATCCGAAATTACTGGCCGCAGCACCGCCTATCGGTACTTACAACAGTAATTACGTGCCACTTTAGGGGCTGACGGAGCTGTCGCTAACCCAGTTGCCGTGAAACCCGAACGGCACTCGCTGAGGCAGCGGTACCCGGGCGACGTAGTCGCGTGAGAAGTCTTGTGCGTCCATAACCACAAACTCTGCTTTGTCTCCTGCTAGATCATGAACGAACGTGACCAGCCAGCCATCGTCTTCGGCGGCGCCGCCTTCGCGTCCGATAAAGACCGGCTCACCGGCTGCTCGACCCGCGCCGTGATCGAAGGCCCATCGTTCGCCAGTTTTGAGATCGTGCTTGAGGGTTGGCCAAGCGCCCTTCGGATCGAGCGAGGGAGATGCGCAGTAGCCGAATTGGTATGGCTGGGTGGATAGTGACCCGCGGTGACGAGGGAACTCGTTGGGCGAGTCGTCGATGACCGAGATTGACACCGTGGCGGACGACGGGTTGAGTTCCCAGCGTTCGAGGCGACCTTGACCGCCGTCGCCGAAGGGGCCATTGCGATCTTTGTCGAACATCACGTCGTAGAAACAAAGGTCGATAACTACCCCACCGTCAGATGTGTCGTAGGCGTTCATAGGATGAAAGCAGTAGCCGAGCGGAACGTCGATCCAGATGATGTCGGCCGCATCGCCATCGCGTGGCAATAGCCCGATGCGGTTGCCATATTCGGGATTCCAGGCGAGCGGAAAGACCGAACCGGCAAGAGCCGCGTCGTAATCGACGGTGACCGGCTGGTCATAAACAATCGCGAACCGTTCGGTGAGCGACATGTCGTGCATCATGGGGATTCCGGGCAGCGGTATGTCGACCGTTTTGGTGACCTTGGCATCGGGGCCGACCACCACATACTGGATGTGGTCGAACCATTGCGCGGGGGCATAGACCATGGCATGCATCTCACCCGTAGCCGGGTCGTACTTAGGGTGAGCGCTGAACGCGCCCGGTAGAGTTCCACCAAAGTCGTTGCGACAAATGGTTTCAAGCTCGTAGCTGAGTTCGACCGGACATCCGCCCGCCTCGACCATCGCCCATGTCGAACCAGCGAAACCGCCGACGTTGGTGTTTGGACCGATTGCGTTTTCGGCCCAATTCGGGCCATCGATGTCGGGCTCGCCTCGCAACTCTGAAATCGCCTGCGACCCGACATAGCGATTGCGATACCACTCGGCTCGTCCTTCGTTGAGCCGAATGCCATGAACCATCCCGTCACCGATAAACCAGTGGTGGGTCCCCGGGTCGACATCGCCGGCAGGGTTGGGGCCGTTGCGTAGGTACCGGCCAATGAGCTCTGGTGGCAGCTCGCCAATTACGGGTAGGTCGAAGGCGGTAATCTCGTCGGAAACGGGACCGTAGTTGCCCGATAGATAAAGGTTGGTTTGGGTCTTCGATTCGGTGTCGGTCATGGTGCGTGCTCCTTGGCCAGATGGTGCCGTAACTAAGTTACGTCTGTAACTTAGTTACGTGAGTATCGTTAAGTCAACCGTTGATACCCGAGCCACGATCCTCGCGGCCGCCATCAGCCTGCTTCGTACCGGCGGCGCAGACGCACTCACTGTGCGGAATGTGGCCGACGCTGCCGGCTGTTCAACCACAGGTGTCTACACGTGGTTCGGCGGCAAGAACGGGCTGGTCGAAGCCATCCTAATCGAGGGCTTCGACTCGTTCGACGACGCGCTCGGCTCGGCTCCGACATTCTACGATACCGGCCTGGCATATCGCCGTTGGGCGCTAGACAATCCGACGCATTACTTGGTCATGTTCGGTCACGTTGTTTCCAGCTACGAACCCGAGCAGGCCGCGCTCGACCGAGCAGAAGAGTCGTTCTTTGGGCTCGTCGAATTGGTCGGCGGCGACGAAGCTTTTGCCTACCACGTTTGGGCCACCGTGCACGGCTACGTAATGCTGGAAATCACTGGGATCGTTGCAGCCGACAACCAGTTCGACGTGGAACTCCTCTACCGAGCAGGTCTCAATCTGCTACTGCAGGGACTATCCCCACCCCAAACTGGTGTCAAAGCTGACGGTCCCAACAGCCATACCTGACAGCGCTTGTCCCGACTGCCAAACTCCAGTCAGATCTGGCGGTCCTAGCAGCCAAATCTGGCACTGGTTGGTTAGTGGAACGGCCGGTAGTAGTCGAGTTCCCACTCGGTTGCGACGGTGGGGTCGGCCGTGCCGTGGTCGGGTGCCGCCTCGGTGAACTTGGTCCATTCGAGATCTTTGATGAATACGAAGTTTGCGACCAGGTCGGCGCTAAGGGCATCGACGAACGACTCGTCTGCTTCAAGATGTCGCAATGCTTCATGCAGCGTGGCACCACAGACCACGTCGGTAACTGGATTCTCGAAACCGTCACCCCGCTCGGGTTCGGGACAGACAAGTGCATCTGCCACGCCGAGCCGAGCCGCCTGAAGAACAGCTGCTACGGCTAGATGAGTGCTGGCGGCTCCATCGGCTGTGCGGTTCTCGATGCGAGTTCCCGACCCTCGTGGCGGCGGAACCCGATTGCCAACGGCTCGGTGGTCGTAGCCCCAGCTCGCCCTAATTCCTGCGAACCCGCCCACTGCGATTCGTCGATAGGCATTTACTGTCGGCGCCAACAGCGGAGTCATGGCCTGATGATGAGCGCACAGCCCTGCGAGGCACTGGTGAGAGAGCGTGGAGAGTCGATCCTCGGATTTGTCGTCGGCCAGGGGATTCTCCCCGTTCGAATCGATAAACGAGAAGTTCACATGAAGTCCGCTACCGCTGATGCCGTTGACGGGCTGGCCAAGAAAGGTCATGCGAAGGCCGTGAGCCATAGCGCATTCACGGGCCAACACCCGAAACAGAAACGCGTCGTCAGCGGCCTTAAGAGCATCGGTGTACTCGAGGGTCATCTCAAACTGGGCGTTGTCAAACTCGGCGTTGATCGACTCGACCGAGATGCCCGACCGGTTGGCG
>CBERPN010000269.1:0-6232 GCA_965524675.1 uncultured bacterium | reverse complement strand
TCGATGCGCGCTGCTGATGCTGGCGCCTGACCCGTCGCTCGTCCCTCGCTCCTCGCTACGTTGTTTTGCTTTGGCGCCGTCTGCCTTCTGGCCAAGCTTCGGTGTCCGATACGTTTCTAATTCTTGGCAGCAACGTTAGGAGTGCGACTGCACACCCAGGATTTAGAGACGTGTTTGACACCACTCACCTTTGAGGTCCATTAGGGACGTTTGATTAGGGACGTGTCTGACACCGTTAGGTGGTGTGTTGTAGGCGGGGCCCGATTATTGGCTTCCAGCCGGGCCGTTGCCACGGAGGCGCCGCAGCGCCCCGAAAACTTGGAGTCCTCGAGCGTAATTACTGTTGTAATGACCGGTGAGCGTACATTTCGCCAGTAATTTCAGCCCCGCGGTCTGCGTGGCCGGGCAACGCCAGCAAGCAACGCGGAGCGCTGGAGCTGAAGGCGGAGAAGGGCGATGTTGTAGTCCCGTCGCGCCAGCGAGGGCGAGTTCACAAGGCCGAGAGTCATAGCGGAGCGCCGGAGCCGAAGGCGGAGAAAAGCAATAGAGTGTTCCATGGCCAACGTCACAGCTCTCTCCGATGCCGAACTTGAACCGACGCAGAAGCACTTCCGCACTTGTCCGCTTTGCGAGGCTACGTGTGGGTTGGAGATTACGACGCGGGGCGAATCGGTGGTGCGGATTCGCGGCGATCGCGACGACGTCTTTAGCAAGGGATACATTTGCCCCAAGGGGTCTACCCTAAAGCAGCTTCACGAGGACCCCGACTTGTTGCGAACCCCGCTGGTGCGAACTGGCGATGGTTGGGCCGAGGTGAGCTGGGACGAGGCCTTTCGTGAGATCGAAGAGCGTTTGCTCCCACTTCTCGAAGAACGCGGCCGTCAATCTTTGGCAATGGTGTTGGGCAACCCGAACACCCACAATCTTGTTGGCACCTACTACGCCCGACCGGTGATCCAAGCGTGCGGAACCTTCAACTTGTTCTCGGCTTCGACGGTCGATCAGATGCCGAAGCACCTCACCGCTGGCTTGATGTGGGGCGACCCGTTGATGTTCCCGCTACCCGATCTCGATCGGACCGACTATCTGTTGATGCTCGGCGCCAATCCGGTGGCCTCGAACGGCAGTCTCTGCACCGCTCCCGACTTCCCGGGACGGCTCGAGGGCATTGTCGAGCGAGGGGGAAAGGTGGTCCTGATCGACCCACGCCGAACCGAAACAGCGGCTTTGGCTAGCGAACACCACTTTGTGAGGCCCGGGACCGATCTGTATTTGCTGCTCGCCATCATCAATGAACTTTTTGCTAGCGAGGCTGTCGATATTGGTCGCCTCGCCAATTCGGTTTCGGGAGTTGAGGCGGTGCGCGACCTCGTCGAAGGTTTCAGCGCCGAGCGGGCGTCGGAGACTACCGGCATCGATGCCGCGACCATTCGTCGGTTGGCGAGCGAGCTTGCCGCCGCTCCAACCGCAGTTGTTTACGGACGAATGGGCAACCACACAGTCGAGTTTGGCACCCTCACCTCGTGGGCCGCCGATGTGATTAACGTACTCACCGGGAACCTCGATCGCGCCGGTGGGGTGATGTTTGCGAGTCCGGCCACGATCCGCATCGACGGGCGCACGCCCGGCGGGCGTGGCTACCAGACCGGGCGCTGGGCTTCGCGGGTTAGTGGTCACCCAGAGGTCAACGGCGAGATTCCAGCGGCAGCGCTGGCCGAAGAGATCGAGGCCGAAGGCGATGGACAAATTCGGGCCGTCATCACCATCGCCGCGAATCCGGTGCGCTCTTTCCCCAACAGCGAGCGGCTCGACGCAGCGTTCGCCGACCTCGACTTCATGGTGGCGGTCGATCTGTACCTCAACGAGACAAGCCGGCATGCCGACGTGATCCTGCCGCCGCTCAATCCGCTCGAACGTCCGCACTACGACTTCGCCTTCGAGGCGAATGCAGTGCGGATGGTGACCAACTATTCCGAGGCGGTGTTCGAACCGCCCGAAGGGGTGCCCGACGAGGCGGAGATTCTCGCTCGTTTGGCCTTGGTGCTCGGTGGACACGGCGTGGGAGCAGATCCAGAACTGGTGCACGTACAGATTCTGCAGAGCATGGTCGACAAAGAAACCCAGCGATCCGATAGTCCAGTAGCGGGCCGCGAAAGCCAAGAGATCCTCGACGAACTAGCTGCGCTGCCACCGCTTGAACGGTTGGTCGACTTTCGCCTGCGCACCGGCCGTTTTGGTGAGGGATTTGGCAAGAACCCTGATGGTCTTTCGCTGGCGAAGCTCAAAGAGCACCCACACGGAATCGACTACGGACCGCTAGTGCCGCGGTTGCCCAACTCGCTGAAGACGGCCAGTGGCACGGTCGAGTTGGCGCCACCGACGATCGTCGACGATTTTGCTCGCTTTGCCGCTTTCTCGACCGATCCTAGCGACCTGTTGTTGATCGGTCGGCGTCATGTTCGTTCCAACAATTCCTGGATGCACAACATCAATGTGCTGATGAAGGGTCGTAGCCGTTCGGCGCTGATGATGAACCCAAGCGATGCCACGGAACGAGACATCTCTGACGGATCGTGCGTTGAAGTCATCTCAGCGGTCGGTCGGGTAGAGACACTGGTGGAACTTACCGACGATGTCATGGTCGGGGTGGTTTGTCTTCCTCACGGCTGGGGTCACGATGTCGAAGGTGTGCGCATGAAAATTGCTTCCGATCAGACCGGTGCCAACCTCAACGAGCTCATCGACGATGCAAAGCTCGATGTGCCCTCGGGCAACGCTGTGCTCAACGGAGTTCCGGTCACGGTGGCGGCGGCCTCGGGAGAGCTATCGTCGAACCAATGAACAACGAAGCAGGACTCGCCGACGCGGTCGACGAGTTCATCGAACGAATGGGCAACACGATCGAACCAATCCGCGACGACGTCTTTAGCGTCACGGAGTCCGAGCTTCACCACAAGTTGGTAATCGAGGCCCACAACTTGTCGGCCGCCTTCATCGACTGCGACGAGAGGCATTCCGAACTTGAGATTGTCGAGTTCATGTCGGCGATCGGTAGTTATCTGCCCGACCTTATTCCCGCTGACCTAACCGTGGCCGACGTTCGCGAGGCAAACTTGCTCGACGGTAAGCGGAGCTGGCTCGACGAACCTTCGGGCTTGTTTCGCACGCTTGTGCGTACTGATGCAAAGCGAGGTTCGCTCTATTCGAGCGTCTACTACGAGCATGCGATGCGGGTGGCTCATACCGTTATTGGTCTCGACGACTACACGTCGCGTCTCGAGCTCAGCGCCGTCGAACAGTTTCGTTCGATGCTGCTCCGATCGATCAAATCTGGTGGCGCCAGCGACAATGCCAAATCTGCAATGGGTACTGCCGGCGAAACCGACCGAGGCATCGACCCCACCCTAGACATGCCGCCGGAACGCCCGCTCGATGAATTGTTGGCCGAACTCGACGAGCTGATCGGCCTCGATGAGGTAAAGGAGGAAGTGAAATTGGTGGCGGCGCTGCTTCAGGTGGCGAAGTTACGAACCGAGCGCGGCCTAGACGTTGCGGAATCGAGTCGCCATTTGGTGTTTGTGGGCAATCCGGGAACCGGAAAAACGACCGTCGCTCGACTGCTCGCTCAGATCTACCGCACACTCGGAGTGGTCGAACGAGGACACCTAGTCGAGACAGACAGATCGGGTCTGGTCGCAGGCTTCGTGGGTCAGACCGCAACCAAAGTGAACGAGACATTCGATCGGGCCGACCAAGGAGTCCTCATCATCGACGAGGCATACTCGTTGGTTCGTGGTGGAGAACGCGATTTCGGTCGCGAAGCCATCGACACCGTAGTAAAGCTGGTCGAGGATCGGCGCGACACCATCGTGGTGATTATGGCTGGCTACCCCGACGAGATGGCTCAGCTTATCGACGCTAATCCTGGCCTGAAATCGCGCTTCCCAAAGACCATCTCGTTTCCCGATTACACCACGGACGAACTGGTCAAGATCTTCGAGATCATTGCTCGTAAGAACAAGTTTGAGGTGGCGTCAGGCGCGCTCGAGTCGGTCGAAGACTTCTTCGACGACGCCGACCGAGGCAAAGGTTTCGGCAATGGCCGCGCAGCTCGAAACCTCTTTGAGGCCGCCATGGCCCGCCAGGCTGTGAATCTTTCGGCGATGATCGAGGCCACACAAGAGGTGACCGATGAAGTGCTCACCACTCTGGGTGCAGCCGATATCCCAAAATCAGGCGACTCCGATGTGTCGTCGCTCGGCACAGACGTCAGTTAAGAGGACCAGAATCGCAGTCCTTGTGTTCCAGCCCTAACATCCGCCTCACCGCGCACATTGGCAGACCGACGACATTGCTGTAGCACCCATCGATCTCAGAGACGAATGAAGCGGCTTGGTCTTGCACTGCAAGGCTGCCAGCTTTGTCGTCGGAGGCGCCGGTTAAGACATATTCGTTAACCTCCGCGGGAGACAAGGCTCGAATGTTGAGCGTGGTCGTGACGGTTTCGACCTGCTCGCTATTCTCGCCGCCTCGCTTGATCAGGGCCACTGCGCTGACGACGGTAACCGTCGAATCAGACATTGCGAGCAGAGTCGCCCTAGCAACGTTGCGGTTTTTGGGTTTGCCCAGAATCCGACCGCGATGACTTACCACGGTGTCGGCGGCGAGCACTCTCTCGCCGGCCACGGAATGCGCCTTGGCCAGCGCCAATGTTGCCACTAACTCTTTAGGATCGAGTTCGCTATCGAACGATGCTTCGTCGACATCTGGTTCGCTTACGTTCACAACGATGCCAGCCGCTGTTAGCAGGTCGAGGCGACGTGGCGACGTCGATGCCAGAGTCAACTCAGCCACCGGAAGCCACCGATTCTGCACCAGGCCCCAAGATCGCAGGCCCGTACGGATCGTCAAGCCAACCTTCGGGAAGCGAGACCGGCTTGGGGCCAGCCGTGTGGCTGCGTGGAATACGCATAGCCTCGGGTGGCAATTCGAGACTTGGATCGAGATTGTCGAGAACCTCGTCGAGCATTGCCAACGTCGACACCTCATTCATCTGGCGCCGCGCTTTGGGTCCGACGGGGTAGCCCGTGAAATACCACACTGCATGCTTGCGAAACCCCCGAAGTGACTGCTCGCTTTCGGTCCACTCGACGAGCATCCGCGCGTGATCGCGAATTACAGGGATCACCTCTGCGAGCAGTGGTGGTGACGCCACGGGCCGGCCCTCAAAGATGTCTACCAGGTCGCGAAAGATCCAAGGGCGGCCAAGGCAGCCTCGGCCAATGACGACACCGTCGCAGCCGGTTTGTTGCATCATTTCGACCGCGTCGTGAGCTTCCCAGATATCGCCATTACCGAGTACCGGGATGGAGGTTACATGTTGCTTTAACTCGCCTATCGCTGCCCACCTAGCGTGGCCTGAATAGAGGTCCTCCACAGTTCTAGCGTGCAGCGCTACCGCTCGGACACCTTCCTCTTCTCCGATTCGACCAGCGTCGAGGAACGTGAGGTGGTCGTCGTCGATACCCATACGAAACTTGATCGTTACGGGCACGTCTCCAGCTGCTTTGACCGTAGCCGCGATGATTGCTCGGAGATGGTTGCGCTTAACGGGCAAAGCCCCGCCGCCTCCACCCTTGGTAACCTTCTTCACCGGGCAACCGAAGTTCATGTCGATGTGGTCGACCCCGTGCTCGTTCACAAGCCACTTGGTGGCTTCAGCAGTCCAGTGAGGGTCGACGCCGTAGAGTTGAATACTTCTCGGTGATTCGTCGGCGCCGAACTCGGCGAGTTTGAGTGTTCGCTCGTTACGTTCACAAATCGCGCGAGCCGTGAGCATTTGGTTGACATAGAGTCCGGCCCCAAACGATCGACACAGTGTCCGGAACGGGACATCGGTAACCCCGGCCATAGGGGCCAGTACTACCGGCGGCCACACAGAAAGCGGAGAGATGTGTATTTCCCGCAAGGCGCAATCCGGGCGCTTGGCGCCCTCGATGCGCGCTGCTGATGCTGGCGTTTGACCCGGCGCTCGTCCCTCGCTTGTTGTTTCTTCGCTTTTCTTTGGCGCCATGGCTTCAACTTGCTCTCGATTTACTGGCTTGTTCTCCTACAAGGGTAGGCCCCTGAACTGGTTGAAGCCACGGCGCCAAGTTTCGGCCAAAACGAGGAGCGAAGGATGAGCGACGGTTCGGCGCTTGCGTTTAGCAGCGCGAGTCGAGCCCGCTCAGCG
>CBERPN010000268.1:0-6268 GCA_965524675.1 uncultured bacterium | reverse complement strand
CGCCAACCACAACCGAGCCCAAAGCGACCTGCAACACGAACTCACCACCGGCGAGATCTTCAGCATCACCAGCTTCAAAGACAAGGCGCTGTCCGCCGCCTCCCAAGCTGGACTTGTCAACAACCTCAACGACGGCCTCGCCTGGGGCCTATTGCCAATCTTCTTCGCGGACGCCGGGTTGTCAATCGCCCGCATCGGCATTCTCGCAGCTCTATATCCCGGGGTGTGGGGTATCGGTCAGCTCTATACCGGCGGTCTCTCCGACCGCATTGGACGCAAACCGCTCATCGCCGTTGGCATGCTCACTCAAGCCGTCGCTATCGCCTGGATGGCCACGCTCTCAGGATTCTGGCCGTGGGCAGTCGGTGCCGCAGTGCTCGGGGTCGGAACGGCCATGGTCTACCCAACCCTGCTCGCCGTCGTCGGCGACGTCGCTCACCCCGCCTGGCGAGCCCGGTCCGTCGGCATCTATCGGCTCTGGCGCGACGCCGGATTCGCCGTCGGTGCGCTCCTCGCCGGCATCATCGCCGACCTGATCTCCATCGAGGCAGCCATCTACGCGGTCGCTGCCCTCACAGCTGGCTCCGGCCTCGTGGTCATCACCCGAATGTACGAAACCCACCCCCCATCGGCTCGACGTTGTTGACCGTCTGGGCGTCGCTTCAGGCGAGGAGCTGAGTTACCTCGTCGGGAGTTGGCAGTGAGGTACTAGCCCCCGGTCGCAGCGTCGTCGCTGCCCCGACGCGGACCGCCCATTTGGTGGCCTCGACCAGTGAGCCCCGCAGAATTCCGTCTGCTAGCGCTGCGCAAAACGAGTCGCCGGCTGCGGTGGTGTCGACGGGTTTCACCTTTGGTGCCGGAACATGGGTGGCCGCTTCGTCGGTCACGACGAGTGCGCCGCGGGCGCCGAGGGTTACAACCACATCGCAGTCGAGTTGTCGTGCCGCCGCCTCGATATCGGAGATGTCATCGAGGGTTGTCGAGCCGGTAAGCATCGCTAGTTCGATTTCGTTTGGCACCAGAAGGTCCGCGGCTGCAATTACTTCGGGGGAAAGCGGCCTCGCTGGCGCCGGATTCAGAATCACCCGGCCCTTGGCGAGTTTGGCGGCTGCAACCACAGAATCGATCGGGATCTCGAGTTGGAGTAGCACCACGTCAGCCTCTGCGATGAAGGGTGCAGCTTCGATGTGAGCGGCGGTGATCGTGGCGTTGGCCCCCGGGCTAACCACGATCGCGTTATCGCCAGTGGTGTCGACCGCGATCATTGCCAGGCCGCTCGGGGAACTATGGCTGACGAGCATGGCGGACACATCGACTCCGGCGGTTTCAAGTGCTTTTCGCAGCGTTTCGCCCGGAGGGTCGTCTCCAATGCAACCAATAAACGCTGTCGACCGGCCGAGGCGAGCCGAGCCGATCGCCTGATTGGACCCCTTCCCCCCAGCAATTTGGCGATGGTCGCCGCCGAGCACCGTTTCGCCGGTGACGGGATGGTGAGGTACCGGAACAACAATGTCGAGGTTGGCGCTTCCGACAACTACGACTTCGGGACTAGCAGGGGACACGGCCACGCCAACACAGTACTGTTTCGCACGGCACCAAATCAGGAGGCGGAGATGATGAATCGTTCGATTGCTGGTCGGGTAGCCCTAGTCACCGGCGCGGGGAGTGGGATTGGTCGAGCGACCGCCCTGGCGTTGGCAAACGAAGGCGCCGCGGTCGGAGTTCTCGATCTCCAGCTCGATGCAGCTCTTGAAACAGCGTCTGGTCACTCCGATTCCATGCTGGGCGTGGCGTGCGACGTAACCAGCGCCAGCGAAGTCGATAATGCGCTCGCAAGCCTTCGAAGCGCTTTTGGGTCGATCGACATCGTCGTGAACAACGCCGGTGTCTCGATTCCTACTCCGATCGCTGACCCGGGTTTCGAAGCTGGTTGGCAGCGATCAATAGCGGTGAACCTCACCGCGCAAACGGTGATAATCCGAGCCTGTCTCGATGACCTGATCCGCAACCGTGATGGCCGGATTGTCAACGTCGCTTCAACCGAAGGGCTTGGTGGGTCGGCCAATATCAGCGCTTACGCCGCATCCAAGCACGGTGTTATTGGATTGACGCGCTCGCTGTCGGTCGAGTTGGGCCGCTTTGGAGTCACCGTTAACGCGGTCTGCCCGGGGCCAATCAATACCGCCATGACCGAGCGAATTCCAAGCGCCGACAAGGAAACGTTCGCTCGGCGTCGGACGGCTCTTCGGCGTTACGGTGAGCCTGGCGAGGTCGCCGACATAATACTTTCGATGGTGCTGCCGAGCGCCTCATACCTCACGGGCGCGGTAATCGCGGTCGACGGCGGTATGACCGCCCGAAATAATTAGGCAAGACTCGCTGAACACTGGCCAGGGCCGGTCGGCTATTTATCCTTATCGCTCCGCTGAAGACGCTCGGCTTGTTTGACCCAGTGGTCGCGCTTAATGCGGCCCGGGAACTGCGGCAACTGTTGCTGGAGCGCTTCGACATCGGACTTCTTCATAACGGCTAGATGGCTGAACCTGGTAATCCCGAGTTCGTTGAGCTTCTTCTCTAACTTGGGGCCGATACCGCTGATCAGTTTGAGATCGTCGGTGCCGTCGAGTTGTGTGGCTAGGTCGGCTGCCTTGGCTTGAGCTGACGCGAGCCGTTTGTCGCGGTGCCGTGCCTTAGCGGTGCGCGCCTTAACTAGATCGGTACGCAACGCTGAGATAGTGGTCGCTCGCTGTTTTGCGTCGCGTTTGGCGCTGGCTAGCTCGGTTCGCATCGCTTCAGCCGCGGCCGAGCTGTGATCGGCTGCCCGCTGGGCAGCCTTTAGGTCGCCACGGAGTCCCTTGTTTGTCTTCGCGCAGTCGGCGAGTTCGGCCCGTAGGGCTTTCGCCTTGGCTTTGGCTTTGTGTGGTCTTGGGGCTGAGGCCTTGTCGAGCGTTTCTTGTAACTCGCTTATGCGAGCGTCGGCCGTAGCCAGATCGTGGTGAGCCGCTTCGAGTTCGAGCTCGTGTTCGGTCGTTGCGAGCGCCAAGGACTGCTCGGTGGTCGAAATTTCGGCTTCGAGCGCTTGCAAGCGAGCAGCACTCTGTTCTAAATCGGCTCGCTCGGTCTTGGACGTGGCTTCGAAGGCAGAAGCGGCACTGCGAAGTCCTTCGGCTTCGCGCTCGGCGCTGCGAAGCTTTGCCTCTAGTTCGACTACGCGCAGCGCACGCTGTTCGGCCTCTTCGTTGCGGACACGCAAATCGGAGTTTGAACGGCGCAGCTCAACGATTTCAGATTCGACCGCAGTAACGCGAGCGGCGCGTTGTTCGAGGTCGTCATGGCTGATCCGAAGCGAGGTCACTTCGTCCTCGGTCGTCTCAAGATGTGTCAATCTGGCTTCGAGGGCCTCGATTCGCATCGACCGACGTTTGAGTTCCTCGTCGAGTTCTGCGGTTCTAGCGCGCTCGGCCGCGGCGTTCGCTGAAGCTGTGCCGAGAGAACTTTGAAGCTGAGTCAGGTTGCCTGCGCAATCCGAGTGTTCGACTTCGAGTTGGGAGAACGCTTCGGTCGCTGCAACGGCCTCGGCTGTTTGACGATCTAAAGCGTCGCGGGCCTTCGCGAGTTCGGCACCGAGTCTGTTGGATTCTAGGGCTCGTGCCTCTAGGTCGCCGCCGCGGCGGCGCAGTTCGACCTGGAGAGACTCGGTCTGCTTTGCGCGGGAGTCGAGATCTGCTTGAGTCCGCTCTATTTGGGTGTGGAGTCGCTCCACTTCGCCCGCTGGCACTTCGCGTTCGATAGCGGCGCTTAGTTTGGCCTTGGTGCTCAAGACTTCTTCGTCGAGTTGGCGCACTCGTTGGGTCGATTCATCGAGTTCGCGACGCAGCCGTACCCTTTCGGCGTCGACTTCGGCGACGTGGGTAGAGCTTGCATCGAGCTGAGCTGCCAGATCACGGGCCCGATCGTTGGCCCGTTCTGCAGCTGTTTCGAGTTGGGTAATTCTCCGGCTAGAGGAGGTGTCAGTTGGACGCGGGGGAGGTTCTGGAAGACTGGTCTGAGGAGTTTGCGGGGGCTCGCCAATGTTGCTCCCGGTCGCGGTGGCGGCTGCCCAACGAGCCTGGTCCTGCTCTGAAACAGAGGTCGGTTTAACGACACCTAACGGTGTTGCTCCAGCCAGTCTTTCGGTTGGCGAAGTCGGCGCCTTGAGCGGTGGCTGGCTTTGGCGTGCAATCCGGGCTTCGAGAACCGGGACTAGAGCGGCCCGCTCCTCGAGGTCGTCGATCTTGGCCGACAATCGAACCTGGTCGGTTTCGGCAGCGTTGCGGGCCACCACAAGCTCGGCCATCTGGGTCTCGAGATCGGCGGTCGAGCTGCGACGCGAAGCGAGTTCGGCCTGTTGGTCTTCCCAGTCGGTTCGGGCGATTGTGCGGCGGCGCCATTTCCAAAGCAGCCACCCCAACATGAGGCCGAGCAGGGTGGCGAGAAGCAAAGAGATCCAGATTTCACCGAGGACAAACCTCATCGTGTCGATTTCCAAAGCAGCCACCCCAACATGAGGCCGAGCAAGGTGGCGAGAAGCAAAGAGATCCAGATTTCGCCGAGGACAAACCTCATCGTGTCGAAACGTCCTTCCGAGAGCTGCAAATCAGTTCATGCGCGCGAACAATGCGCAGATAAGTAGAAGGTACCGCGAACAAACCGAATTGTCAGTCTTGTACTGAAAAGTATTGAAACGAGGATAGGGATATAGCTGCAGACTGGCGAGAAGCAGGCTCCTAGTAGCGTTCGTTCTCGTGGAGCCTGGTCACCGCTCCGACCAGAATCTTTTTCGCGATCTTAGGGCTCTCGTCGAGAAGGCTTGAGAATTCTCGACGGTTTAGCGCCTCGATAATCATGTCGGTGTCGGCGGTAATCGTCGCGTTGCGAGGGACTCCAGCGATTACTGCCAGCTCGCCAAAGAAGTCTCCTGGGCCAAGGGTTGCGAGCACTTTCCCATCGCGCCTAACGGTGGCCTGGCCTTCGACGATGATCATGAACTCGCGTCCCGGGTCGCCCTGGGTCGTGAGGATCCGTCCAGATTTGACCGATACCTGTGTTAGCAGCTTCGAGATCGATTTCAGTTCCTTGTTGGAACACTCGCTGAAAATCGAAATCTCCTTGAGCTTGTCTTCGATACCTTTTGCCACGAAGTGACCCCCATCTTGCTCGAAACGGCACGCCGCCGTATGGACTCGACAAACCATAGTCGTTAGCAGTGACAGCTACGAACGCCCTATTGTCGCAGCATGGGTTTACCGGAGCAGTTTCAAGCCGTTGCCGACAGGGTCCGAACTTGGGGCAAGTGGGGGGTCGACGATCAACTCGGAACCTTGAACTATCTAACCCCTGCTGCGGTGAAGCGTGCTACGGCCAGCGTGATGAGCGGCCGTCGGTTCTCCTTAGCGGTCGATCTCAAACTCGATGGAATCCAGATTGGGACGATTCCGGGCCGGGTCAACCCCTTGCGGACGATGGTGGCCATTAACACGGGCTTCTCCGATGATCCCGAATCGTTTCGCACCAGCGACGACGTCGTGACGATGGGTCTTCAGGCGGCGACCCATTGGGATGCGCTCGCTCATGTGAGCTACGGCGGATCGATGTACAACGGTAACCCCGCGTCGAACATCGACGAGTGGGGAGCTTCAACCAATGGCATCGACCAGGTTCGCTCGATCGTGGGTCGAGGTGTCTTGCTCGACATAGCGCGGAGCAAGAGTGCCGATGTGCTCGACTTTGGATATGCGATTACTTCCGATGACCTAGACCAGGCGGTCGAAACTGCGGGTATCACTATTGAATCGGGCGACATCGTTCTGATCCGCACAGGCCTAATGAAGCGCTACTTTGCTGGCGACAAGCAGGCCTACAACGGCTGGTCCGGCAGCCCGGGGCCCGGGGTTTCTTGTGTCGAATGGTTTCACCGCCACGAGATCGCAGCGGCGGCCACCGACACGTTGGTGTTTGAGGTCTTTCCTCCTGAAGATCCAGAGGTGATGCTCGCTGTCCATATGCTCGATCTTGTCGATCTCGGGCTCACCCAAGGACAGAACTGGAACCTTGAGGAACTTGCCGCAGACTGCGAGGCAGATGGGCAATACACTTTTTTGCTCGAAGCGTCCCCGCTTCCGTTCGTCGGAGGTTGTGGTAGTCCTGTGAATCCCGTGGCCGTCAAGTAACTAGACGTTTTCTAGAGCACTACCCACCGACGCGGTCTTCGAATCCGGCCACCGCCACC
>CBERPN010000267.1:0-6291 GCA_965524675.1 uncultured bacterium | reverse complement strand
ACCGTGTGGCTAGTACGTCGGTTGGTGACCGAACTTGAGAACCAGCCGGATGGTTTCGTCCTCGACCTCGACGAGACAGCCGCTGCGATTGGTCTTCGCAACAACGGCGGGAAACACTCTGCGTTCGCTCGTGCTCTTGGTCGAACCTGTCAGTTTGGGTTGGCGAGGGCGATGAACGAGAACACTCTTGCTGTGCGACGTAGGATTCCGCCACTAACCCAAGGTCAGCTCCGCAAGCTGCCGCTCGCCGTGCAGGTCGAGCACCGCGCCTTCACTGAGCGTAGTTTCAATCGCTCGGCCCCAGGGGAGCAGGCGGTGCAACGAGCGGTCAACGTGGCGCTGAGTCTGATCGCCAATGGCGACGATCTCGAGACGGCTCGCCTCCAACTCGAACGGTGGGATTTTGAGGCCGACCTAGCGGCCAGCGCAGCCAGAACTGCGTGGAAAAGACACTTGACCCCATCGGAATGAGCAGTCTGGCCCGGGTTGCGCCTTGTGCGCTGCGGCGGCCTCCGTGGCCCCGAATGGCCTGCACGGAGTGCAGTTCGGGCGGCCCGAGCGCGGTAGCGCGGAGGGTGCCGCACGCAGCCCGCGCCCCCCGGCCTGCCTGACCGGGGAACGCCAGCCAATACTGGGGGTTACGCCAATCGAGTGATGGTGATCTTGGCGGCGGCACCATCCCAGCCATGCAGCGTCGCATCAAGATCTCCGCTGCCAGTGACTCCGCCGTGCATGGTGATTACACCGTTTTCGGCCAGTGCTGGATCAGAAGCGCCCGTTCCCGCGCCACCTGAATCAACGCCGGTGAGCGGGCCACAAGGTGGCACCATGTCGGCGAAGAGTTCAGTGTTGGTTTCGGTCCCGGCGTCATAGCCGTTGGCCATGATCGTCTTCGTCTTGCCAATTCGCTTGGGAAGCCGAATCGAATCGATTCCGGTGAAACCATCGTTGCTGCAGATCAGCATCGAGGCGATCGAGATCAAGTTGCGACCCCGTTTCGAGGTGAAGATCTCGAAGCTGACTTCGTGTCCGGGCAGCACCGGAGGGGGACCCTCGGGTGAAGCGGTCACAACGATGTCGCGTACCCCGCGAACGCCCTTCAAAGAGGCGACGAGTCCGGGAACATCACCGTTCTCGGCGAGGTTTTGGATGGCCTCACTGGCCGAATCGCCAACTTCAAAGATATCGACGCGACGGTTGTGAGTGGCCGCTACCGGGGGAGTGAGTGGCTGACCGCTGGTGAGGTTCTCGATCGTTACCGAGTACCTGCGAGCGTTGTCGACCCGGGTCACAGTGACCATGGCTACCGGATCATCCCAATCGTGGATCTCGGAGTCGAGATCGGCAGAACCGCCGACACCAGGGTGCGAGGTGATTACACCATTCTCCGCCAGGGCTGGATCGGTGGCGCCAGTTCCCTGACCGCCCGAATCAACGCCCGACAGCGGCCCGCACGGCGGAACAATATCGGCGAAGAGTTCGGTGTTGGTTTCGGTACCGGCGTCGTAGGCATTGACCGGGATACTTACCGATCGGCCAGGCGCACGCGGAAGCTTGATCGAGTCGAGTCCGGCGAATCCATCGTTGCTGCAGATAAGCATCGACGCTAACGAAAGGCGTCGCTGCCGCTTTGAGGTTTCAATCTCGACGGTCACAGACTCGCCGGCCAGCAACGGGCCGTCTGGTGTCGCTGCGACGGTGACGGTGCCGATTCCAGCGACTCCGTCGAGCGAGCCGACCAATCCTGGAACGTCGCCATTTTCGGCTAGCCCCTGGATGGCAGCGCTGGCTGCTTCGCCCGCGGTGTACAGGTCGGTTCGGCGACTATGGGTCACCAAAACCGGTGGGGTAAATGGTTGTCCGACTGTCAGGTTGTGCACGGTCACTTTGTAGGTGACCGTGTTGGGTAGCGGTTTCTGGGTAGTGGACGGCTGAGCCCCCGCCGTGATTGGCACCGTTAGTACAGCGAGCATCGCTGCTGCCAGGGTGGCGAACAGCGCGGAGCGGTATCGTTTACGCATCGTCTTCTTTCCTTATGTCGTGTTTTTCGGAACTGACTTGAGATGGAAGGCGAAGTCGGGTGCGGCTCTTTTGAACGGTCCGCACTCGACGCCGTTTTCCCCCCTCCGGTTCCTAACGACGTAGGTGAACAAGAAGTTCCCGTGTCAGTTCTTGGCGGTCGGAGCCGCGAAACCTGACCGCGAGCAAGAGCTGTGCTGGTTGGTGGGTTTTGTGTTTTCTAGACTGCCGGTAGCCCAAGGCAGGTGAGGCAGTGCTCGTCGCTAGAGCGTTTTGCGGCGAGCGCTTCGTCGTCGGCCGTTTGGTACACGGGTTCGAGCGAGCGGCCGGTGCGGGTGTCGCCTGCACTTGTGCCCGACGACCCGCCATCTTGTGATGCGCGAGTCCACGACAATGGGTTGGCCTTCCAGTCGTCGTCGATCCAGCGGTAGGCCAACTCGACGATTGTTCCCGGCGACCCTTGGCTCGGTGGTGCGATGCCGTAGCCGGCCGCGAGTGCATCGGCTAACAATTGTCGCTGGCCCACCCGATCGTCTGGCGCCCCCGACGTGTGACCGAGGGGTAGATCGATCAGCACCGATCGGGGCGGGTTTGCGGCAGCCGTTATCGACAGTGCCGAGGTGAGTCCAATGGTTGGAAGCCCTGCAGCCTCGAGATGACGGGCTATCAGTCCGACCGACTGATGACACACTGGTCAAACGGGAACCAGCAGGACGAGGTCTACCTCATCGGCTAGCAATTGTTCGGTCAGCAGCGGCACGACCTCCTGTTCGACCCTGCGGGTCGAGTAGATGCCACCCATGAACGCATAGGCATTGGCAGCAACCGTTCCGATAACCCCAGCGGCGGAAAGCTCAGCCAGCGGCGTAAGCGGGAAGACCACGTTGGGGTCGCGACGAGCATCGTGTTGGTCGTATGCGAAGTGAGCGGTTCTTAACTCGGTCACCTGAGTATCGCTAGGGATAACCCTGATCGACGTGTCGTCGCGGGTACCAAAAGCGATCTGACCAGCCCGGTAGACTCCTCCCGACCCAACGAGCGCCACCTTGCAGTCGCTGAGCGGCTTAGCGAAGGGAGTGAACGGCGGCGTGTCTGGCCGCTCGGCCCAGCGGTACGGGTCGTAGCCGAGCGACGAATAGAGCGAGCGGGTCGCCTCGATGTAGTCGGCGGGCGACAGTGGCGAGCGGCCAGCTAGCAACTCGCTCATGATGTCTTGGTGAAATCCGAGGCAAGCCGTACCAGCGTCCGCACACCAAAACCGGTGGCGCCCTTGGCGCTGAGCGTGTCGGACGAATCGGAAAAGGCAGGGCCGGCAATATCGAGGTGTACCCATGGAATGTTGTCGGCGACAAACTCAGAAAGGATCAGGCCAGCGGTGAGTGCTGCGCCGTGAGGCCCAGTGATGTTCTTCATGTCGGCGACGCTCGAGTCGTACATCTTCTTGTAGTCGGCGGGCAGCGGGAGATGCCACATGCGTTCGCCAGCGTTACTAGCCGCATCGCCAACCTGGGTGACCCAGCCGTCGTCGTTGCCCATTAGCCCGGCGATCTTTGGTCCGAGAGCCACCATGCATGCGCCGGTGAGGGTTGCGAGGTCGACAATCGCGTCGGGTTTGGCCTCGCTAGCTAACGACAGAGCGTCGGCCAGCACGATCCGTCCTTCGGCGTCGGTGTTGAGGATCTCCATCGTCTTGCCGTTGCGTAGTTTCACGACATCGCCCGGACGTTGCGCATCGCCGCCCAACATGTTGTCGGTCATTGGAAGGTATGCGCGCACGCGAACCGGTGGCTTAGAAATGGGCAGCACCGACATTGCGCCCACCACTGCGGCTGCCCCGCCCATGTCGCACTTCATTGTCATCATGCCGTTGCCGGTCTTGATGGAGAGCCCACCCGAGTCGAAGGTGATTCCTTTGCCCACGAACGCGATCGTTCCCTTTGCCTTGACGTCGGGTTCATAGGTCAGCTCGACGAACCTCGCCGGAACCGTCGAACCTTTGTTCACGCCTATTAGACCGCCAAGTTTGGCCTTCTCGATAGCAGCTTTGTCCATCACTTTGACCTTAAGACCAACCCGACGAGCCATGCGTTGAACAGTCGAAGCGAACTTAGGGGGTGTGAGCGATCCGCCGGGCTCGTTGACCAGGTCGCGAGCTAGCGCGACGCCGTCTCCGATTGCCGCGCCGAGCTTCACCGCGTCGTTAACCTTCTTGGTGCTCGAGACGATGGTCAGCTTCTTGAGCTCGACCCTTTCGGGTTTGCTCTTCTGGGCGATGTACCGGTAGCTGCCGAGCGAGGCTCCTTCGGCGAATGCTTGCGCGGCGGCGACCTGATCGAGACCCTCGGGTAGGTCGGCGACGATGGTGGTGGCGACATGGGCATGGCTCTTCGCTGACCGTACGAGGGTAGCCCCGGCCTTGCGAACGCCATCGAGGTCAAGCTCGTCGACCTTACCAAGCCCGACGAGCAGCGTTAGTACTCCGTCGATGCTCATAGCCCGGGTTTGGTTAGCGCGGCCGGTAAACCCGACGGCTTCTAATAGATCGGGGTCGGCTGAGGCCGGGAGTTCGTCTTCAAAGACTGCGACGGCGACGAGTTTTGCTGCGGCTGGTGCACTTTTGGCGGTGGTGATTGTCAAGCTCATGATAATTCTCCGTGTTGAGAGTAGTAGTAATATTGAGTTCGGTAGTCGGGGCGGACAGGCCTAGAGACGGTCCTTGGCTAAGGTCGCTTCACCCTCGACGTAGCGGGCGATGGTCCAAATCAAGTCGCTCAGACGATTGAGATAAGGCACCACCTCGGAGCCCTTGGCCGCGGCAGCGATGGCCTCGCGTTCGGCTCGCCGGATTACGGTGCGGGCGACATCGAGCGCCGCCGACAATGGGTCGCCACCCGGGACAACGAAATTGCTAGGCACATCGAATCGTGACTTGTAGTCATCGATAAGGACCTCGATAGCGGTGACCATTTCGGGAGTGACAAGGGTGGTTCCAGCTTCCAGTTTGCCGCGATTTTCGGGACCGGTCGCTAGCTCGGCCATCAACACGTAGAGATCACTTTCGACTCTGGTGATGACCTGATCGATCTCTGCTGCGGATGAACCGGTGCTAGCGGTCGATGAGCGTGCGACACCGAGGAATGCTTGCGCTTCATCGACCGCTCCATAAGCTTGCGGTAGTTCGGAGTCTTTCGCCACCCGGCCGCCGTAGAAAAGGCCCGTGGTTCCGTCGTCGCCATCGCGCGTGTAGATCTTTGGACTACTCACCGAGCTGACGGTAGCTGCTGCACGAGCGTTGCGGTTGGTTCAAACAGGTCGCCATATTCGTCGACCCGCTCAAGAACGTCGTTGGCCTCGAAGATCAACGGCTCTTCGCTAGCACCATCGGACACCTCGTCCCAGGTGATGGGAGTCGACACGGTAGGGCGATCCTTGGCGCGCATCGAGTATGGGGCAATAGTGGTTTTGTGACGAGAGTTCTGACTCCAATCGATAAATACCTTGGCCTTGCGAAGGCTGCGGGTCATCGAGCTCAGCACCTGCTTGGGATTCTGTTTCTCGAGCAACTGCGCTACCGCGTGAGCGAACGACGATGCGTGCTCGTGGGTGTGCGTCGAGTTCAACGGGATGTACAACTGCATGCCCTTTGAGCCGCTCGTTTTCGGAAACGCCTCAAGGTCGAGCGACTCCAGAACGTCGCGGATGAGTAGTGCAACCTGGCAGCACTCTGTGATGGTTGCGGGTGCTCCCGGGTCGAGATCGAAGACGACCATCGTCGGCGATTCGAGATCGCTGCCCAGCGCCATCGGGGCATGTACCTCGAGCGCGGCTTGATTAGCGGTCCACGCGAGAGCCGCAATTTCTGAGATCGCCGTGTACTCGATTCCGCCGCCCTTGTTCCCAGGGCCGGTAACGGTACCAACCCAAACGGGTCGATGCTTTGGCGACCGTTTCTCGAAGAACGAAGTCTCATTAACCCCGTTGGGCCAGCGGCGAAGCGTGATTGGACGGCCTCTTAGGTGGGGCAGCATTAGTGGTGCAATCCTCACGTAATAGTCAATGACCTGCCCCTTGGTAAAGCCGACCACCGGGTACAGAACCTTGTCGAGGTTCGAAACCGAGAGCTTTCGACCTGCGACTTCAACCGTCTGTCGCTCAACCATCTCTCGAACTCTATCTGTTCTGGTCGGGCAGGTGGCCCCTCTAGGGGCCCCCCGCCCCCACAAGTGGTTGGTGGGGAGAATTTGGTTTTGGGTGTTTTCGCGAGGTTATTAA
>CBERPN010000266.1:0-6301 GCA_965524675.1 uncultured bacterium | reverse complement strand
AAGCCGACATCGTAATAAGCGGGGTCGATTCTCAATCGAAGAGCTCCGTCGAACGCATCGATCGCTCAACCGACGCCGCCTCAGCAAATGCCATCGACCGTGGGGTCGAATCTCTTGATAACGAAACTGTCGGCGCCGAAGCTACACCCCTACCGGAGACGCGTGACGAGCAACCGGTCAAGGTCGTTGTAACCGAACCGGTCCTGGTCGATGGCGTCATAGGGCCATCGCTTAGGCCCGACCCTCTCTCAGAAGCGCCAGTTGTAGGGACCAGCGAAAATGTTGCTGACGAGTCGGCGGTTCCGCCGAGCGGCCCAATCGACCCAGTGCCGGCCGACAAGCCCAAGGCTGTCGACACCGCTGTCACCGAAGAACAAGCGATCAGATTCGCGAACCTCACTACTCGTTTAGGAACGCTCTCATCCGATCGGCGCGCTGCGCTACGCCAAGGCCACCTCGTTGGTTCGAGCCGTGACTCCTAACAAACACTCCGCTTGGCCAACTAGGCCGACAACTCTCATCCCGGCGCAACTCGCGTCGGGTGAAATCGCAAGGATGCGACCATTGCCAAGGATGGCATTGCAGAAAGAAACCATCCCCCATGATGCGATCAATGTTCGCCGGGGTCTCAGGACTCCGGTCTCACCAGACGATGATGGACGTTGTTGGCAACAACATCGCCAACGTCAACACGACCGGCTTTAGGGCCAGTCGTGTCCAGTTCACCGACACGCTCTCCCAGCTCCTTCGCGGCGCATCGGGAGGTAGCGGTGAAGCAACCGGCGGAATCAACCCTCAGCAGGTTGGTCTCGGTGTGCAGATAGCGAAAACCCAACTACAGATGGGTCAAGGTGGTTCGCAGCTAACCGGTCAAGCTACCGACGTTGCGATTCAGGGCGCAGGGTTCTTCGGGGTTCGCCTCGACTCCCAGTTCCTCTTCACCCGCGCTGGTTCATTCACCTTTGATCAGCAGGGCCTGCTCACCGACCCTCAGGGTGGTGTAGTGCAGGGCTGGAACCTTGCTCCTGGAGCCGACGAGATCAACACAAACGACCCGACGGGCGACATCCGCGTTCCGGTTAACGAAACGGTTGCCCCGCAGGTTACGACCGAGATGCAGCTTGGCGGAAATCTGTCGAGCACCACCGAGGTCGGCGATCCGCCTGTCGCCACCGCGGCAGACATCTTCGACAAGATTGGCCAGTCGCATCGGGTGGCTCTCGTCTTTGAGATGACTGCCACCAACGAGTGGACCATGACCGTCGAAGGCCCGGACGGTACGGCAATTGGAACCTCATCCCTGACCTTCGATCCGGCTACCGGCGACATGCTGACCCCAACCACCAATCCGTCGTTTAGCTTTACCCCGCCTGGAGGTTCTGCGTTCGACTTCGATGTCAACTTCGGTGCTTCGGGTGCGGCTGCGTCACTCACCCAATACGGTGGTGCCTCCGAAACCCAGGTTCTCGAACAAGACGGTTCAGCGGCCGGAAACCTTCGATCGTTTGCCATCTCCGACGATGGTGTTTTGACGGGCGTGTTCTCAAACGGTAAGACCGCCAAGCTGGCGCAGCTCTCGCTGGTGACGTTTGCTAACACCGCTGGATTGATCTCGGCCGGAAACAGCCGATTTCGCTCTACCAATGCTTCTGGACAAGCCCTAATCGGCGCGGCTGGAACCTCGGGACGAGGCCTGCTGGCGTCGGGCCAGCTCGAGATGAGCAATGTTGAACTTGCGCAGGAGTTCACCAACCTCATCATTGCTCAAAGAGGGTTCCAGGCCTCCTCACGAATCATCACGACCAGTGACGAAATGATTCAAGAGCTGGTGAACCTCAAGCGCTAGCGGGGCTACCGCTCGGCCCGGTCGTCCACCCGCTGCGGAGCGGTGGGCGATCGGTTCGGTAAGCATTGCAGCATTTTCATGACGACCTTCATTTTTATCGTTGAAGGTCGATGGAACAGACGACAACGGTCAAGAGAGTGGGAGGGCAACAAAATGATATGGGCAACACGCCTCGACGGATCAGAGATCCTCATCAACGCCGACCTCATCGAGACGATAGAAGCGACACCTGACACGGTTGTCACCCTCATCGACGGCACCAGATTCATCATCACCGAATCACCCGACGATTGCGTGAACCGGATACAGCACTTCCGGTCAGCGCTGCTACGAATGCGCGACAACCCCGACATTACTCCCGGCCATCGAGCGACCGTCACACACATCGACCCAGTACCTGATGGTCGGCCAGACACCAAGGAATCCGGCTAGTGGATCCAATAACCATCATTGGTCTCGGCGTCGCCTTGGCCACAACCTTCGGCGCCATGTTCATGGGAGGAATCGATCCGATCGCGGTATTCTTCGGCTCACCATCGTCGGTGATCCTGGTAATCGGCGGCACCCTCGGAGCCACGATCGCCAGTAGCTCCATGGAAGATGCGACCGGCTCGATCAAAGTGGTCATGAAGGCGCTCATGCCGCCCAAGGCGCCCGATGCGGCCGCAACGATCGAAACCGTTCTTGAGTTTGCCGACGTAGCACGCCGCGAAGGCTTGCTCGCACTCGAAGACATGGTCAAAGACGTCGACGATGAGTTCCTCCGAAACGGCATTCAGATGGCGGTCGACGGCACCGATCCCGACGTGGTTCGCGAAGTCCTAGAAACCGAGGTCGAGGCAACCGAAGATCGACACAAGCGAGGCGTCAGCTTCTTGGTAGCTGGCCAGTCTTACGCTCCGGCGTTTGGTGTTGCCGGAACCGTTATTGGATTGATCGATATGTTGAACAACCTCAACGATCCATCAACTCTTGGACCCGCAATCGGCGTCGCCTTCGCCACAACGCTATGGGGCGTGTTCCTTGCAAACTACATGTTTGGCCCGATGGCCGGTCGGCTCAAGGCCGCCTCGAAGACCGAGTTGGGCCACAAGACCATGATTATCGAAGCCGTTATCGCGATTCAATCGGGGTCGAGTCCAAGAGCTGTGGGTGATCGTCTGGCGGCCTACCTACCACCGTCGGCCCGACCGGGAAGCGATGAGAAGGCAAGTGCCTAAGAAGGCCAAGATCCCCGATCCAGAACCGGACATGTCGAAGGCGTGGCTGGACAGTTACGCCGACGCAATGACTCTGATGTTGGCGTTCTTCATCTTGTTGTTCGCGTTTTCGTTAGTCGACGAAGAAAAGTTCACCGAGTTCAAGTTCGGGGTGCATCAAGCCTTTGGCAAGCCAGCACCAACCTTCGAAGGAGGGTCCGGACTACTCGACCGCGGTAACGGGGTCGCGGCCAGCGTGGCTGCACCACCGGTGGTGCGTGACGACGATGCCGGAGCCGAACGAGTAGAACTCGACGACGTCTCGGAGGTCTCGGCAGCAGACGTTGAAGTACTAGTACAGGAGCTATCGCAACGTATCCAACAGATGGGAGCTGCGGATCTCGTCGGTTTCGAACTGGATCCGCGCGGAGTCATAATTCGCATGGATAGCAAGCTGCTGTTTCGATCAGGTTCACCGCTTATCTTGCCGGACGGCGTCGCCGTACTCGACACGGTCGCGGCCGTGCTCAAGCGGATCGACAATCAGCTTGTCGTCGAAGGCCACACCGACGACGTGCCCACCAATGGCGGCGCGTTTCCCACCAACTGGGAGCTCTCCACGGCCCGAGCGGTCAACGTGCTGCGATTTCTGAGCGAACTTGGCGACGTTCCTGCAGTCAGGCTTTCCGCTTCGGGTCATGCCGAGACGAGGCCACTAGCGGTGAACAACAGCGCGGAGAATCGAGCGATCAACCGGCGGGTCGAACTCATCGTGATCGTCGATGGGACCCGCTCAGCCGCAGTGAATGAACTAGTCGAAGTCCTCACACCAAATATCACAACATTTGACCCCGGGGTCGGAAGCGGAGTCGGCATCAACAACGTCGACCTCGATGGAGCAAGCAATGGCCAGCGATAGCGAAACCGATGAAGAGGCCGAGGCAGCGGCCGCCAAGAAGAAGAAGCGCAACATGATCATTGGACTAGTGGTCGTGCTCGGTGCCGTATACAAGTTCGTATTGGCGCCAGCGCCCGAAGAGGTGCCCGAAGAGATCGCCTTCGCCGAAGAAGAACAAGAAATCGAAGAAGGCGTTGTGGTTCCGATTCCCGAACTCGTACTCAACCTGGCCGACGAGGGCGAGCTCCGTTATGTCAGATTGGGCATCGCCGTCGTTCTAGAAGTTGGCCATACCAAGGACACCTTCGAACCCCAGATGCCGATCGTTAGCGACGTGGTGGTCGAGGTTGTTAGTGCCAAGACCCTCGCCGAACTACGCGCACCTGGCGCCAAAGAAACAATCAAGGCTGAGCTGTCGATAAAGGCTCGCGAAGCGTTCGATGACAGCACCGTAGCTCGGATCATTTTCACATCATTCGTAATGCAGTAGACCCCCAATTAACCAGACCCAAGTACATCAGAATCGGACCAAACAAATGGGCCCAACCGACACGAATCAACTACTCGACCTTCCTGAGTTAGATCAGGTGCCGAGTTTGCCCGCCTCGGCATTAGAAGTTCTCAGAGTTACAGAGAGCCAAACGAGCGATATCGACGATCTTGTGCGCGCCGTCGAAAAGGACCCTGCCTTGGCGGCGAAACTGCTGCGACTCGCCAACTCTTCGATGTACAACCGTGGAGGTGAAATCACCTCTCTTGCTCGAGCGGGCGCTTTGCTTGGAATGAAGACAACGAAGCTGATGAGCCTCTCATTCTCGTTGACCAACAGTTACGGCGGCGACAGCCTGCTCGACATGCCAACGTATTGGGAACACAGCCTCGTATGCGCCGCCGTCGGGCGGGCCACAGCTCGGGAGCTCTCGTATCGTTTCGTAGACGAAGCCTTTTTGTGTGGATTACTCAGCCATGTTGGTAAGCCAGCCCTTGCTACGGCTATGCATGATCGCTACACAGAGCTCATCGATACCACTTCTGGTTGGCCGAGTATCGACCAAGAACGAGCAGCGTTTGGCTTCAGCGAGGCAGAAATAACGAAGCTGGTCCTCGAAATGTGGGAAATCCCCGAGGCTCTCCGGCTCCCAGCTTCAACAATGCACGACGCGTCGTTCGAGCCAGACCAAGAACTCGACCGCGTGCTTCGTTTCTCGGCAGCCGTATCGAGTGCCATGACCGGCACGTCGTCGCCAGGACACGTTGCGTTGCTCGGCCGCGACCTAGGGCTCGACGAAGCGGCGCTCGAATGCCTTCTCAACCGAGTTGCCGATCAGGTCGGAGAATCCGCCCAGATCTTCGAGGTGGAGATTGCGAGCACTTCTGACCAGCTAATCTCGCGCGCCAGGGAACAGCTGGTGGCGGTGAGTCTGGACACTGCACTAGACCTTCGCGTAGAACGCGAGCGCACCATCGCCCTCGCGGCAGAGAACGTTGTTCTCGAAACTGAGGCAACCACCGATGCACTTACCGGGCTACAGAACCGCCGGGCCTTCGATAGCGCTCTGTCTCGCTCAATCGAATCGAGGATCAAAGGTAGACCACACAATTCGCTCGGCATGATCATCATCGATCTAGATCACTTCAAAGCCGTAAACGACACGTACGGTCATGTGGCTGGCGACGACGTCCTGCGAGAAGTCGGGCAGTTGCTACGACAACAAACTCGCGAGTATGAAGAGCCATATCGTTACGGCGGCGAAGAATTTGCGGTGATTCTCTCCAACGTTGACCCTGAGATGCTGCCACTGATCAGCGAAAGGCTCCGGGCTGCGATCGAACAACTGCTCGTGCACACCAATGGCATCGTCCTCAACGTAAGCGCGAGCATCGGTGCGGCATGGCTGTCCGAACCAGTTTCGGCCGACGATCAGCAACTTCTAATCGAAGCCGCAGATCAGCAGCTCTACCGCGCCAAAGACGCCGGCAGAAACTGCACAAGGTGCGAGCGCTCCTAACCCCGAAGCCACAATGTTGCTTGCAGGCGAAATCCGGCCCTGGTGGGGCCTCGATGCGCGCTGCTGATGCTGGCGCCTGATCCGTCGCTCGTTACTCGCTCCTTGTTCTCTTGGTTTGGCTTGGCGCCAAGCCAACACCCAACGCCATCTCCGGTGTCCGATACGTTTCTAATTCCTGGCAACAAAGCCAACAACCCGACCGCACACCCAGGATTTAGAGACGTGTCCGACACCAACATCGGTCCAACCGAGACAACGCAGCCCCCAGCAATCCATTAGAGACGGGCGATTAGAGACGTGTCTGACACCAAAGTCCAGGCTGACAGAAAGCAACCTTGGGCTTCGATGA
>CBERPN010000265.1:0-6323 GCA_965524675.1 uncultured bacterium | reverse complement strand
GTCGGGGTTACCGGTCGCCCACCCCCAGGCTGGGGCCGCCCCGGGGGGGGGTCGTTCGGACGCCGTACACTAGTGGTCGTCGGTTCGTCGGGTCCGTTACTTGGGCGGGCGCGTCTCCGTTGGTTCGTCGCCGCCGGGCTAGTGGCCACGCTGGTAGATATTGGTCTTTATCTAGGTTTGCGCGAAGCCCAGTGGAGTCGCCTGAGCGCCGATGGCGGAGCCTTAGTGGCATCGGCCGCGGTGTCGTACACGCTGCACAGACTCATGTGGCTGCGACGCGATCCGTTCGTGAGATGGATGTCGCACCCTGTTGCCTTCGTGATCGTTGCCGTGGTCGCAGGGGTGGTCGACATGGCAACTCTCTATTCGCTAAAAGGCTTCTCGAATCTGACCGCCAAGTTGGTGGCGATTGCAGTGGCCGCGATCGTGAGGGCGCTCGCGTACCGCTCACTGCTGTTTCGGGTGGTTCGAGCCGAGCAAAACTCGCCTTCGAATCGCGCCGTTCCCCCTGGCGATTGTCGGTTGTCGGTGATTGTTCCAGCTTTTCTAGAAGCCGACCGTATCGCCAGCACGGTGCGAACGATTCACGAGCAACTAGATCATCTCGATCCGCAAGGGGTCGAGGTAGTGGTGGTCGACGATGGCTCCGGCGATGCCACCGCCGACAACGCCGAGCAAGCGGGTGCCGTGGTGGTGCGCTTGGCGGAGAACCTCGGCAAGGGCGGAGCGGTTCGCGCCGGCGTCCTAAACAGCACCGGTCGCACGGTCGCGTTCCTCGATGCAGATCTCGCCTATGAACCGCGGCTGCTCGAGGACTTTGTCTATGAGATCGAAGCTGGTTGGGATGTGGTGGTGGGCAATCGCCGACATGTGGCGACCACCACGCTGGTACAGGCTGGCCGTCTTCGCGAAATCGGCGGCCGGATGGTGAACCTTGCTACCCATGCACTATTGCTGGGTCAGTACCGCGACACCCAGTGTGGCCTTAAGGTATTCCGGTCCGATGTCGCGCAACTGCTATTTCGTCTAGGTCGAGTCGACGGTTTCGCATTCGACGTCGAACTCTTCCACCTCATCGAGCGCTACCAGTTAACCCTTCATGAAGTACCGGTAACCGTGGCCAACTCGGCTCGCACCACCGTCAAGATCGTCGCCGATTCGCGGCGCTTAATCGGCGACCTTTTCCGGATTCGACGATGGGCAGCGCGCGGTGTGTACGACGTCGACCCGTCGACGATCGAGTTACCCGCTGCGGATTCCAAACTCGACTCGGAACGAGAACGACCAATTGAGCCTTCCGGCCAATAGGCTCTATCGCCATGGCTGATCTCGACGCAATCTTTAAGGCTTACGACATTCGAGGGACGGTCCCCGACCAGTTAGATGCAACGGCGGCTCGCGCGATCGGGGCCGCCTATGGGCGGTTTCTCGCCGACACTGAAGGCGCGAAACAGGTGGTCGTGGCGCGCGATATGAGACCGACTGGCGAGGAGTACTCGGAGGCCTTTGCCGATGGAGTTATGTCGCAAGGTCTCGACGTGGTGATGATGGGGCTCGCGTCGACCGACATGATGTACTTCGCGTCAGGTAATCTCGGCATCCCGGGAGCCGTGTTCACCGCATCACATAACCCAGCGCAGTACAACGGCATCAAGATGAGTCGCGCGAATGCTGCCCCTATCGGTGCCGACAGCGGGCTACAAGAGATCAAGGCGATGGCCGCCGCCGGACTATCCGAAGTATCTGTGCGGGGCGAAAGAACCGAGATAGATCTGCTCGACGCGTTTGCCGACCACGTACGCTCGTTCGTCGATGCATCCAAGCTCACGGGGCTTAAGATCATCGCCGACACCGCCAACGGTATGGGCGGTCTGGTAGCGCCGGCAGTATTTTCAAAGATCGACGTCGACATCGAAATCATGTATGGCGAACTCGATGGCACGTTCCCAAACCATCCCGCCGACCCAATTCAGCCCGAGAACCAAGCCGACCTAATCGCCAGGGTGGTCGAGACGAGCGCCGATATTGGATTGGCCTTCGATGGCGACGCCGACCGCGTCTTTCTCGTCGACGAAACCGGCCGATCAGTTTCTGGCTCGCTCACAACGGCCTTGGTGGCCAAGCGTATTCTTGCCAAGAAGCCCGGTAGCAAAATTCTTCACAATCTGATTTGTTCGAAGGCGGTGCCAGAAGTGATCGCCGAGGGCGGTGGAACCGCGGTGCGGACTCAGGTTGGGCACAGCTTTATCAAAGCAGACATGGCCACCACTGGCGCAGCATTCGCTGGCGAGCACTCGGGTCACTACTACTTTGCCGATAACTGGCGAGCCGACTCTGGCCTGATCGCTTCGATGTTCATTCTCGAAGCGATGTGTGAAACTGGTCAGAAGCTAAGCGAGTTGTTGGCTCCGCTCGATCGTTATGCCGCGTCGGGTGAGATCAACACCAAGGTCGACGACACCAGCGCAGTAATCGAAAAGGTTGCTTCGGCATACGCCGACTCCGACCAGGATCGCCTCGACGGGCTCACCGTAGACTTCGGCGATTGGTGGTTCAACCTTCGGGCATCGAACACCGAACCGCTGCTACGACTCAACCTCGAAGCTGCCAATACCCAACAGGTAGAGGTGCGGGTAGCCGAGGTTATTGCTCTGTTCTAGTGGTAGTTCTAGCTGTGATGCCTGCGCTGCCAACGGCCTGTAAGATCATTGGCTATGACTCTCGACTCTCGCCTTCTGGAAATTCTTGCGTGCCCTCAAGATAAGGGTCCGTTGTTCTATTTTGAGGACGAGGATTCTCTCTATAACCCTCGACTCAAGCGCCGCTATGCGATCACCGACGGCATTCCGGTAATGCTCATCGACGAAGCCGAAGACGTGACCGATGACGAAGCTGCCAGGCTGTTGGCTAAAGCCGATAGCGAGGGAATCTCACCGACGTTTAGTGCCTAGGGGCCTAGCCAGTGGCGCCTCGGAGCGATGCGCGCCTACACTAACCCGTGGGCTGTTGCGATTTGGTGTCAGTTGACCCCGGCCCTTCCCGGCTAACCGCCGCGCCCAACAACGGGCCTCCCCGAGATAGAAAGCGCAACACATAATGACAAATGACTACAAGGTCGCGGACCTTAGCGAAGCCCCATTCGGACGCAAGGAAACCTCGCTCGCCGAGCATGAGATGCCCGGCTTGATGGCTCTGCGGGCCGAGTTCGGCGACGAGCAACCGCTGAAGGGTGCCAGAATTGCCGGATCGCTCCACATGACGATCCAGACAGCGGTTCTTATCGAAACGCTTGTGGACCTGGGCGCTAAGGTGCGCTGGGCGTCCTGTAACATCTTCTCCACCCAAGACCACGCGGCCGCCTCGGTGGCGGTCGGTCGTGAGGGTTCTATCGATAATCTTAAGGGCGTTCCGGTGTTTGCCTGGAAGGGCGAGACGCTCGAAGAGTACTGGTGGGCGACCAGCCAGATTCTGCTTTGGCCTGGCGACACGGGCGACTCAGGCGCCAATCTGATCCTCGACGATGGCGGCGACGCCACGATGATGGTTCACAAAGGACTCGAGTACGAAAAAGCTGGAGCGGTTCCAGATCCCACCGACGACGACCCCGAGGAGATGCACTTCTTCTTAGCTCGCTTGAAGGAAATCTTCGCCGAAGATCCCAACACATGGCACAGGGTGTCAGCGCAACTTCGCGGCGTGTCTGAAGAAACTACGACCGGTGTGCACCGCCTCTATCAGATGCGTGATTCTGGCGAGCTTCTGTTCCCGGCGATCAATGTCAACGACGCGGTTACAAAGTCAAAGTTCGACAACTTCTACGGCACCCGGCACAGCCTCATCGATGGCATCAACCGCGGAACCGACACCATGATCGGCGGAAAGACCGCGTGTGTTCTTGGCTTCGGCGATGTCGGCAAAGGCTGCGCAGAGTCGCTACGGGGCCAAGGGGCCAGGGTTGTAATTACCGAGATCGACCCCATCAACGCTCTTCAGGCGGCGATGCAGGGCTATCAGGTAGTTCGCCTCGAAGAGGTTGTTGAAACCGCCGACTTCTTCATCACGTCCACCGGTAACAAAGACATCATCCTGGCCGAACACATGGCGAGGATGAAGCATCAGGCCATCGTCGGAAACATTGGTCACTTCGACAACGAGATCGACATGGCTGGCCTCAACAAGATGAGCGACGTACAGCATGTCAACATCAAGCCACAGGTCGACGAGTATGTGTTCCCCGATGGCCATTCGGTCATCGTGCTCTCAGAAGGCCGACTGCTCAACCTCGGAAACGCTACAGGGCACCCCAGCTTTGTGATGAGCGCTAGCTTCACTAATCAAGTGCTTGCCCAAATGGAACTTCATGCCAATGCAGAGTCCTATGGCACCGAAGTCGTTGTGCTACCGAAGACCCTCGACGAGAAGGTCGCTCGGCTACACCTCGATGCGTTGGGCGTGCACTTGACCGAGCTAACCCAAGATCAGTCCGATTACATCGGCATCCCGATCGAGGGCCCGTACAAGCCCGACCACTACCGCTACTAATCAGCCAGACCCCCGAATTTTTGTGGGCTGAGCACCGTCACGGTGCTCAGCCCACACTAGATTTCCCGAAGAGTGTCTGTTTGATCAGTTGGACGAGAGCGAACGGGTTGTCGCTGAACATTTCCCAAGTGATCTCATGGATGACCCAGCCTTGCAATCGTGCTCGGTTGCGTTTTACCCGATCGGTGTGAAACGATTTCCGGTTGAGGTGCCAGCGGATGCTGTCGAGCTCTAGAGCGACCTTTTGCTCGGGCCACGCGAGATCTGTCTGCAGAATGAGTCTGCCGTTATCGTCGACGATACGAAACTCAAGAGTCGGTGCAGGTAGGCCAGCGTCGACGATGAGATTGCGCACCAGATAACTCCAATCGCTCAAACCGAGGGGCTCGTCGCCATGACGTTCAGACAACAGAACCCGGAGGCGTCCGCATCCGTCGCGACCCTGGCGAGAATGACGAATAAGACACGACCGGAGATCGTCCCACTCGATGAGTTTTTGTCGCAACGCGCTCTCGCTCGCCAACTCGAGACGGCGAATCGGAACACAGGCTCCCAAGTCGAGCAGTGTTCGTTCGATTCCGGTGCACGGTATTCCCTCGATGGTCAATTGGTCGCGCCGGTCCCACTGAGTGGACTGATGAACTATGACATGGCGATCACGATGCCACTTTCCGTAGGGCACAGATATCTCAGGAGGAGGTGTCGAGAAATCACTCAACCGGTGAAGGGCCGCAGCACACCGATGGGACGCGATCCCGCCGGTTTTTAGCACCGGCCCCAAAACGGTCGAGTGCCACGTTTGTTGAGTAGCGGCATGGCGATACAGGCCGCGATCTGCGCGAATCCATTCGCCATTGGAGACCTTGCGTTCGATCTGACGGCGGCTTACCCCCAGATCGAGCGCTTGCTGGCGGGTGATGAGCCCCCATTGTTTGTTCATAAGCTCGTACATACTTCTCCTCACAGAATCTCGTGTGGTCTGAACACCGTGACGGTGCACCAGCCACAAAATTTCGGAGGGGGAGTGGGGGGTTGTTGTCACACTAGGGACTGGGTGTGACAGCGCTGTCTTAGTGTCTTTGTATTGTCGGGCCCATGTTTGGTAGTACGTGCGCTGTTTGTGGTCGGGTAGGCGATTCGCCATGTCGGCGCTGCATTGCCGATTTCGAACCGGCGGGCCGGGTCCCGTGTCCGTCGGGCCTCGACTCCTGTGTCGCTGCACTGAGCTATGACGGTTCTAGCCGCAGCCTCATAACCGCCCTCAAGTACCACAACCAGCGAGCATCGCTGGCCTGGCTGGCGACCGCGGTCGCCCAACAGGTAACCGCCGAGGTCACCCTGGTCACGTGGGTGCCCACCAGCCGAATTCGCCGCCGCGAACGCGGCTTCGATCAGGCCGAACTGCTCGCCCGACGGGTAGCTCGGCGCCTCGGACTCCCGGTTCGGTCACTGTTGTTTTCACGGACAAAGCACTCCCAGACCGGTCTTTCTGCGGTCGAACGACAACACCACAAGGGGTTCGCGACGCGAAAAGTCCGACACCACCGGTTGCTTTTGGTGGACGACGTCATCACCACCGGAGCAACGTTGACAGCGGCCGCCGATGCGCTTCGCAGCGCTGGAGCACGCAGTATTCACGGTGCTCTAATCGCCTACACCGCACCCAATAGACAGCGAATCTGAAAATCTCTTGTGGATTGAACACCGCCACGGTGCACCAGGCACCAAATTTCGGGGAGGGGTGTGCGGTCTTTTGGTGGCTACCCGCACGTAGACTCCAA
>CBERPN010000264.1:0-6401 GCA_965524675.1 uncultured bacterium | reverse complement strand
CGGATCTGTTTATCGTGCGGGGGCGGGAAACCGTTCATCCAACCGAGCTGTACTGGATCGTGTTCAGACACACTAGGACCGTACTTCCCTTGCCATCTCGATGCGCATAGAGTCTGCACCGATGCCGCCAATAGGAGCTACAGCATGGCCGAAAGCGTACTAAACATCGACGAGGCGCTACCCGGTCTGGCAGCCCTGCGCGGTCAAAACGTCGGGGTCAGTGATTGGAAACTGATCGATCAGGCAGCGATCGATCAATTCACAGAGTTGACGGGCGATGGTGGTCCGATCCACAACGACCCCGTCCAAGCCAAGGCGATCGCCCCGTTCGGCGGGACGATAGTGCAAGGATTCATGCTGCTGTCGTGTCTAACCGGGTTTGCCAAGGGAGTCGAGCTTCCTCAGGACGGCGTGGCGTTCCGGATGAACTACGGTTTCGATCGGGTTCGAATTGTCAGCCCGGTTCCGGTCGGGGCGCGGGTGCGAGGCCGGTTCATCATGCGGGATCTCGCCGCTCGTGGTGACGATGCTGCTCTGATGACCCTCGAAGCGGTGGTGGAGATCGAGAACTCCGAAAAACCGGCCCTGGTCGCCGACTGGCTTGCCTACCTGCAACTCGGACCGTCGGCGGTCACGCCTTGAATCCTGCTGTGCTGAGCCTCATTAGCGACAATCTCGACCATTATGCGATCGATCGGCCCGACCAAGACTTCCTGGTTCTGGGCGAGGCTCGGCTCACGTATCGCGAGGCAAAGGAACTGGTCGACCGGACCGCCCGAGCGCTATTGGCAGCCGGTATCGAAAAAGGCGACCGGGTAGCGATGCTGAGCGCTCCGCGACCAGAGTTCTTCAGCAACTTTCTGGCGGTCACGAGTATCGGAGCGATCTGGGTTGGCCTCAACCCGAAGTACACACCCGCCGAACTCGACCAGGTGGTCCGAGACGCCGAGCCATCGCTGTTGTTCGGGTTCGCCGAGGTGACCGGCGAGAGCCAACTCGACAAGCTTCAAGGGCTAGTCGACGCGAACCAGTCCGTTCGACAACTGATCTTGTTCGATTCTATCGACCCAGTTTCGGCGACGAGTTGGGTTGACTTTCTCGCTGCTGCCGAGTGTGTCACACCGGAATCGCTGGCGACCGCACGCTCCGAAGTCGATCCCCTAGACCCCGCCTACCTGGTGTACACATCGGGAACGACAGGTCGCCCAAAGGGGGCGCTACTCACCCATCGCGGCAGCAATTTCTGCAATGTCATCGCCGTCGAACGCAAAGCGTTGAGCGATCGCAGCATCGTCTGCAACTTGCCGATAAACCACGTTGGGGCCATCGGCGACATTTGCGGACGCACCCTCACCGGCGGCGGAACCATCCACTTCCAGGAACGGTTCGACCCGCTCGAACTAATGCTGATGATCGAGAGGGAGCGCTTGAACACCATCGGCGGTGTTCCCACCATGCTCCAGATGTGTGTCAGCCATCCCGAATTCGACCGCATCGATCTCACCTCGGTCGATCTCATCGCTTGGGGTGGCGCCGCCATGCCGGTCGAACTACTGCAAACCCTGATGGACAAAACCGAATGCACCCGCTGCACTATGGGCTACGGAATGACCGAAACCACCGGCGGTGTTACCTACAGCGGACTGACCGACTCGGTCGAGTTGCTGGCCACCACAGTGGGCACCCCCGACCCACGCCAGCCTTTGCGCATCTGGCACGGCGACGACCGCGAAGCCGCCGACGGCGAGACAGGCGAGATCCAAGTTTCGGGAAACTATCTTATGGCTGGCTACTGGCGGCTCCCCGAAGCTAGTGCCGAAGCGTTTACCGTCGACGGGTGGCTTCACACAGGCGACCTGGCGGTGCGACGAACCGACGGCTACATCCAGATCGTGGGCCGCATGAGCGAGATGTTCAAGAGTGGCGGCTACAACGTCTACCCCCGAGAGGTAGAGCTAGCCCTCGAAGAGCACCCGACCATCGCGATGGCCGCCGTCATCAGCGTGCCCGACCCAAAGTTTCAAGAGGTCGGCATCGCCTACGTGATGTGCGCTGATGGCTCCGAAGTCGATGTCGACGAGCTTCGGTCGTTCGCATCCGAGCGGCTCGCCAACTATAAACTTCCCAAGCAGATCAACGTGGTAACAGAGTTGCCGATACTGCCGATCGGCAAGGTCGACAAGAACGCCTTGCGGTCGCACCACTAGAGACGCTTTGATTAGGGACGTGTCAGACACCAGAACTCGAGTGCGGCGTGAACCTCCGGTTTTTCGGCAGGTCGTGGTAAGCCGGGTCGAGGCCTTAAGTCCACAGATGACACGGATTGTCGTCGCCGGAGCCGAACTGGAGGGGTTCGATTTTGGGTTGCCAGCGGCGAGTGTTCGGTTGCTGCTACCAAAGAACGGCGGGCGACTAGAGCGACCGACGTGGCGGGGAAACGAATTCTTACTGGCGGACGACAGTCGCCCCGTTCTTCGCACTCTCACTCCACTGCAGTACGGGCTGGCGCCACTCGAATTAGCGTTGGAGATAGTGCGCCACGGAACCAGGTTGAACTACCACCGCACGCTGGAGCGGCGGCGCAGTGGCTGACCCTCGAGCCAGGCGCTCCTCCAGGCGCCGCACTCATCGCTTCGATTCTGGATGCCGACCTATCAAACGAACCACAGATTTGGGTTGCCGGAGAAGCCGCCGCCATGCACCGGATTCGCCGCCACCTCTTTGAGACCCGGGGTCTGCCGCGGTCACAGGCCGTAGCGTGGTTACTGGAAACGCGCGTGTTGAAAGATACGCTTTCGCCTCATGTTGACCACCACCCTTGGCGCATTTCCTAAGCCCGACTACGTGCCGGTGACCGATTGGTTCACCAATACCGACGGCGACTTCACGAGCCATTATCTCGGCGAGATCGCGGCCGCTGGTAACGAGGCCGAAGCACTGTTCGACCGGGCGGTAGAGGAGGTTGTCACCGACCAAATATCGGTCGGTATCGACATCGTAACCGACGGCGAAATCCGTCGCGAAAACTACATTCATTATCAATGTCGCCAGCTCGATGGGATCGATTTCGAGAACCTCACCAACAAGGTCTTGCGTGGCACGACCGCGTCGTCGGTGCCGACGGTTGCCGGACCGATCCGCACAGCCACCGACCTGTCATCATCAGATTTGGTCCGCGACTACCTGCTCGCGCAGGGCTTCTCTGATCGACCTGTCAAGATCACGGTGCCGGGGCCAATGACGATCATCGATTCGATCGCCGATAGCTACTACCGCGACGACGTCGCCCTGGGTGCCGACCTGGCCGCTGCGCTGAATAATCATATTCTGGCGCTCGCCTCCGCTGGGTGTTCCCATGTTCAGGTGGACGAGCCAGTCATGGCCCGCAAGCCCGAAACCGCGCTGGCCTACGGCCTCGACCACTTAGCAGCATGCTTCGATGGCGTACCGAACTCGGTCACGCGCACCGTTCACGCCTGCTGTGGCTACCCCAACCGGCTAGATCAGCACGACTACGACAAGGCCGACCTGAACAGCTACCTGAATCTTGCCGAGGCGATCGACGACATCGCAATCGACGCGCTAAGCATCGAGGATGCTCACCGACACAACGACCTAGCGGCCTTGCTGCCTCGCTTTGCAAACACCACGGTAATCCTTGGGGTAATAGGGATCGCGCGCAGTGCGGTCGAGTCTGTCGACGCTATCGAGCGGCGCCTTCGCGAGGCAGCAGATCATCTTTCGCATGACCGGCTGTTGGCCGCCCCAGATTGTGGCCTCGGCTACTTGAGCCGTCAGCTGGCGCTAACAAAGCTGACGAACATGGTCGAAGCTGCCGCTCGTATCGACTCATAGAAGAGAACCAAATTCAATGACACGAACGCAGGCGACTACAAGTGTGGCTAATATCGCAGCGATGGTGTCGGGCGACGAACCCACGATGGAATCGGTAGTTGAGCTAGTGGTGGCTTACGCGTCCGCGACACTGCCAGCACGTACCGAACTCATACCCTTCATTCGTGCCTATCTCGCCCACGTCGACGAACCCGACCTGGAGTCGCGCCAGGTCACCGACTTGTTTGGAATGGCCGCCGACCACCTTCAACTAGCCGCCACCTGGAAACCGGGAACTATTGCCATCGTCGTCGCCGATCCACGCATCGAGGTCGACGGTTGGGAGAGCGATCACACGGTGGTGCGGATCGTCACCGACAACATGCCTTTCCTCGTCGACTCCGTCTCGATGGAACTCAGCCGCGCTGGCATCGGCATTCATCTGGTCGTCCATCCTGTTCTTTGTCGGCTAGCCAGTGATTCGTCGTTTACCAACAGCGATGTCGCTGGCGAGCAGGACCAGCTGGTTTCGATGATTTCGATCGAGATCGACCGTCAGGCGACCAAGGAAAACCGCCAATTGGTCGAGACCAACCTCAAGAAGGTTCTGACAGACGTGCGGGCATCGGTCCGCGACTGGGCAGAGATGCGCGACCGGATGAAGGAGGTTTCGAGCTTTCTTGAAACCGCCGACGTGCCGGTGAGCGAAACCGAGGTCAGGCAGACTCGTGAACTGCTCGATTGGCTTGCTACCGATCACTTCATCTTCCTGGGTGCCCGCGACTACAGCCTCGACGAACAGGACGGTGTCGAGGTTCTTCGCATCACTCCCGACTCGGGCCTAGGGATTCTCGCTGAGAACGTGCATCTTGGGAAGGCTCGTCCATTGAGCGACCTTTCCCCGGCCGCCCGCGATCGCGTGCGAGAAAAGCGTCTCCTGAACATCACCAAGGCGGGATCGCGTGCCACGGTGCACCGAGCGTCGTACCTCGATTACGTAGGCGTCAAAACCTTCGACGATACCGGCGAGGTCAATGGCGAACGCCGCTTCTTAGGCCTGTTTACCGCCGAGGTGTACAACTACAGCGTCAGTCGAATCCCGCGAGCCCGCGACACGGTCGCCGAGGTAATGAACCGGACCGGATACTCCAGCGGCGGCCACGACGAGAAGCGCCTCTTGACTATTCTCGAGCGCTACCCCCGCGACGATCTGTTTCAGATGGGGCCCGACGAACTGTTCGAGGTCGCCACCAGCATCGCTGGTCTTCAGGAACGGCGCCGGGTTCGGATCTTCGCCCGACGAGAGCTTTTTGGTCGATTCCTGACCGTGCTGGTTTACCTTCCGCGCGATCGCTACAACACTTCTGTCAGAACCGGTATCGAAGATATTTTGAGCGACGTCTATGGAGGCACCCTTGCCGAGTGGGATGCCGAGATGTCGGAGTCGGTGCTCGCCAGGCTGCGCTTTTTGCTCCGGGTCGAAGACGACGGAGCTCAACCCGATTTGTCAGAACTCGAATCGCAAGTCGAATCACTTATCCATGTGTGGGACGACGGCCTGTCGACCGCTATTGGTCACCACTTCGACGACGAAGCAACTCTGGATCTCGGCCGCTCATACTCGGGGGCATTCGGCCTCGACTACCAGCGCGCGTTCGGCCCTAGGGCGGCCAGCGCCGATATCGAAGAGATCGAGCAGTTGCAAAAGTTCGGGGCGCTGCGACTCAACGTCTATCGCGAACCCGGAGCCGAGCCAGGAGCCTTCAAACTCAAGCTCTACCGGCAGGGCGAGCGGGTCTCGCTGACCGCGGTGATGCCGAGTCTGACAAACCTTGGGGTAACGGTGGTCGATGAACGACCATATGAGGTACGGCCGGTCGGCAAAGACTCGGTGTGGGTTTATGACTTCGCTCTAGAACACGACACTTGCAACTTAGAGTTCGCCGAAACCTCCTCACTGCTCGAGGAGGCATTCGCTGCGGTGTGGGCTGGCACCGTCGAGGACGATGGCTTCAACCGGCTGGTGCTCGGCGCAGGGATGGCGGTGCACGACGTCGCGATCCTGCGGGCCTATGCGCGGTACCTTCGCCAGATCGGTCTCAGCTACAGTCGCGTGTTCGTCGAACAGACCCTCGAAGAACACCCCGAAGTCGCCCGCTCGCTGATCGAGCTGTTCGTCGCTCGCTTCGACCCTGCCAACCCTCAACCGGCCGATACATCTGAAATCGAGGAGCGGTTGGCCGACGCCATCGATTCGATCGAGAGCCTCGACCAGGACCGCATACTTCGACGCTTCAACAACCTCGTCCGGGCGACGGTTCGAACTACCTGGGCTCAACGCGACAGCGCCGGCCAACCGCGCCCGTATTTGGCCTTCAAGTTCGACCCCACCGCCATCGAAGAGATCCCCGAGCCGCGACCGCGTTACGAAATTTTCGTCTACTCCCCTCGCTTCGAGGGTGTGCACCTGCGCGGCGGACCCGTCGCCCGTGGCGGGCTGCGGTGGTCGGACCGCACCGAGGATTACCGCACCGAGGTTCTCGGCTTGGTGAAGGCTCAGATGGTTA
>CBERPN010000263.1:0-6429 GCA_965524675.1 uncultured bacterium | reverse complement strand
CCAATCTCGATGCCATACGAGGATTCGCAGTTCTTGGGATACTGGTAATGAACGCTGTGTCCTACGGACTGAACGAAGCGGCCTACTTCAACCTAGACGCCGCGGCAGACCAAACTTGGCTTGATTGGCTGGTCGGCGGCGCTGGAGAGATCTTCATCGACCAGAAACCCATGGGCTTGTTCTCGATGCTTTTTGGCGCGGGCATCGTCTTGTTCGCCGACCGGACCCAAGCAAAAGGAACCAAGAGCCCATTCTGGTTCAGCATGTGGCGCAACCTGTTGCTGCTGGGCATCGGGGTCATTCATGGCCTGCTATGGGACGGAGACGTTTTAAGGGTTTACGCTGTCTGTGCACCAATCTTGATCATGATGCGGCGGCTCTCGACCAAGGTGCTGCTCACCATGGGGGCGAGTTTGGTTCTCTGGTCGGCGGTGGTCGCCGCACTGGCCCAACAACAAGTGCCAGCAAACGGCGACGGCCTCGGAAGCTACTGGTTGGTCGACCCGACAGTTGACTACTCCGACGCGGTCGGCATCTTCCTCATCAACGATTTCTTCGCTCGAGCAGCCGGCATGATGTTGATAGGGGTGGCCGTCTACCGAATGGGAATACTCGACGGCAAACGCCCCGCCGCCTTCTATCGCCGCATGGCCACCATAGGCCTCGGAGTAGGCCTCCCCATCGCCGCCGCTGGTCTGGCCCTGCAGGTGCTCGCCGATTTCTCACCCGACATCGCTTTGATCGGCGAAGCTCCCAACACGGTGGCCACCATCCCAATCGTTTTTGGCTACATCGGGCTCATCTCACTTTGGAATCAGCGTCGGGAGATGTGGTTGCATCGACGAATTCGAGCGGCCGGACGAATGGCTCTTACGAACTACCTGACCCAAACCATTATCGGTATCACGGTTCTGCGAGGACTGTTCGACTTCGACACCCTTGGGCGAGCTCAGATCTTCGGTTTGGTGCTAGCCATTTGGGTGCTGCAGATCGCCTGGTCGAAGTGGTGGCTCGACAACTTCAAGTTTGGCCCGTTCGAATGGGCCTGGCGCTGCGCTACCTACCGAATGATCCAACCTATTCGCTTAGCTAGAGCGCTATCCACTGGCGCGAGCTAGTGCTATTCGCCGAGCAATTGTTTGGCGGCGTTACCGGCACGATTGTTCAGGTTCGCTTGCCCGCACACCAGGATGAGTTCAGCTAGTTCGGTCTCGTCGAAGTTCGCACGAAGTTCGCTAGCTAATTCGTCATCGAGAGCGTGGGTACGGTCGCCACACATCGCATTGGCCAGACGCAAGGCGACAACCGTCTTGTCATCGAATGCCGCGGCCCAGCTGTCGGGCTCAGAAAGAGCGTCAATCTCGTGATCGGAGATTCCTCGTCGTCTCGCCGAGACAACATGGCCGCTCAGTCAAGTCGGGCACTGATTGACAATCGATGATCGTATGAATAGCAACTCCTTGAGCGTCGGCGAAACGGCTCGGTCGTCGGACCATAAGGCCTTCCCAAACGCCTTGTAGGAATCGGCGGTTCCCTCAACCAATGCCACCGTGTATCCCAACGGCGCCCCGGACAGTTTTGGACGAATCTTCATAGCTGCAACCTACCGCGGCAGCGAGCTGGCGGCGGACCTGTGCGGGTCGCTGAGGCGGATTCCTCGACGTCGATGGGACACGCCTTTTCTCACAAGGTTGCCTTGTAACATAACGAGCACCTCGCAGAGGGCTGGCAGGAGCGCTACTGGGGCCCGCTCAGAGAGTATCTGGGAGCGTCTTGACAGCCACTTTTGGATGCCGGTTCTACTCAAGAGACCATGAGTCAACTCGAGCACGTCGCAGTAGCGGTTCAGCCGCACCGATCAGAAAAATGTGTCGTTGCCGGGACCTCCCTGGACGTCATCGTTTCCAGGCCCACCCGAGAGGCGGTCGGCGCCTGTGTTACCTCGCAGTAAGTCGTCGCCAGGACCGCCGCTAAGTTCATCGTTTCCCGGTCCGCCAAACATTGCGTCGTCGCCCGGCCCACCATGCATCACATCTCTACCGGGACCGCCGCGCAATAGGTCATCACCAAAGCCTCCAAACATTTCATCAGAGCCTCGACCACCGAAGAGCCGATCGTTACCATCGCCGCCCAACAATGAATCAGCGCCCCTGCCGCCCCTCAACAGATCGTCTCCGGCTCCGCCCTCCAGAACGTCGCGGCCGGCTCCTCCAAAGAGTTGATCGTTCCCCGACCCGCCTAACAAAATGTCGTTGCCGCCACGGCCATTGATCCGGTCGTCGCCGCCGAGACCGCAAATCACGTCATCACCCCTGGTCCCAACCAGTCGGTCGGGGCCGGGCGTGCCGGTGATCGTACAAGCGGGTTGATCCTCCGTCACGGTCACGACAATTTCGATAGTTGTCTCATCGTGGGGATCGGTCACCGTCACCGTGACGGTGTAGTCGCCCGCAACACCATAGGTATGAGGCACATCAACGCCAGAAACGATCGTGCCAAGATCATCGCTAGAACCGTCGCCCCAATCGATCACCCCGGCATGAACATCAGCCACATCAGGATCGGTGAACACCACCGCAAAGTCTGCCTCAACACCCGCCACCAAAGGACTGGGCACCACCAACGACACATCAGGCGCCCCAAACACACACGCCGCGTCCCAACCCGGATGATTCACATCCAACCACGCCGCCGTAGCAGACGAAGCAGTCAAACACCCCGACTGCGGAACCAACAGCAATAGCCCCGAAAACCCCACCACCTCATCAGGCACGACACCCGAGAGACCATTGCCTGCCAGACCCAACGAAATGATCGAGGCGATCTCAAACAACCCCGCCGGAATTGGGCCCGACAAATCGTTGTCTCGCAAATTCAACCCTACGAGAGCGCCGAGATCACCCAATTTCGTCGGAACTTGGCCCGACAGATCATTACCAGCCAAATTCAACTCCCCGAGGTTCATCAGATCACCCAACTCAACCGGAATCTCGCCTGACAAACTATTTTCGGAGAGGCTAAGGACCACGAGGCGAGAGAGGCCACCCAACTCCACCGGAATCGGACCAGACAGCGCGTTATCGAACAGGCGCAGGTACAGGAGATCCGACAGACTCCCCAGCTCCACCGGTATTTCACCCGACAGATTGTTCCGGCCAAGGTGTAGCCCCTCCAGATTCGCTAGATCGCCCAACTCCGGCGGAATAACACCTGACAAGCCCTTACCGAGAAGCCCCAGTCCTGTGACATGGCCAGCATCACAGACCACTCCAGTCCACATGCACGGCGTGTTAGACAACCATGGCGTGTCAATCGCGTTCCATTCTGGGCCGTTGGTCGACTCATACAACGCCACCAACGCCTCACACTCGATCGTCGGGATCTCCGACTGCGCCTCACACAACGACCCCGCTTCCACCGACACCACAATTTCGATAGTTGTCTCATCGTGGGGATCGGTCACCGTCGCGGTGACGGTGTAGTCGCCCGCAACACCATAGGTATGAGGCACATCGACACCGCTTACGATCGTGCCAAGATCGCCGGTGGTGCCGTCTCCCCAATCGATCACCCCGGAATGAACATCACCGACATCCGGATCGGTAAACACCACCGAAAACACCGCCTCAACACCCGCCACCAAAGGACTTGGCACCACCAAAGACACATCAGGCGCCCCAAACACACACGCCGCGTCCCAACCCGGATGATTCACATCCAACCACGCCGCCGTAGCAGACGAAGCAGTCAAACACCCCGACTGCGGAACCAACAGCAATAGCCCCGAGAACCCCACAACCTCATCAGGCACCACACCCGACAAGCCGTTCTCCTGCAACTCAAGCTGATTCAGGTTTATCAACCCAAACAACCCCGCCGGGATTTGGCCCGACAACTCGTTGCCCGACAAGTTCAACGACGTAAGGATCGGGAGATTCGCCAGCTCAGGCGGAACCGGACCCGACAAGTTGTTGTCGTTCAAGAACAACGCCTCAAGATTCGACAAAGTACCCAACTCGGCCGGAATCGGACCCGACAGATTGTTACCTTCAAGCCTCAACCCGATGAGGTTAAGAACACCCAACTCCGCCGGGATCGAACCCGACAGATCATTGTCATGTAAGCCCAACAAGGACAGGTTTGAGAGAACACCCAGCTCGGCCGGAACCGGACCTGACAAACCGTTTCCAGGCAGCCACAACAATGTTAGGTTTGAGAGATCACCCAGCTCAGCCGGAACCGGACCCGACAAACCGTTTCCAGGCAGAAACAAACTTTTGACACGGCCATTAAGGCATGTCACACCGGCCCACGAACAGGGCGTGTTCGTCGACCAAGGACTATCAATCCCGGTCCAGCCAGGTCCGTTGGTCGACTCATACAACGCCAGCAACGCCTCACACTCAATCGTCGGAATCTCGGTCTGAGCCTCACACAGCGAACCCGCTGCCACACTCCCACCCCCCTCGACCGAGGTCTCCGCCTGACCGTCGGAGACGGTGATTGTGAGCGCGACATCTCCGGTCACCCCTGCAGAAGGCGCGAATTCGACAACGGACACTCCGTCGGTGCCCGGTGCAGATGCGGTGACTACACCGAGTGCCGGGTCGACGGTTGCTGTGACCACCAGTGACCCCGCATCGGTCTCGACGTCGTCGACGGTCGCCTCAAAGTTGACAGCCGTCTCGAAGTTGGTGGGCAATGACCCGGGTGCTTCGATCGTCGGCGCCGAGTTTCCGGCATTGACGGTGACCTGAACCGTCACCGGCTCACTCAATCCGCCTAGGCCGTCGCTAGCGATGTAGGTGAAGGTGTCGATGCCGGAAAACCCCGTAGCTGGTTCGTAGACCAGGTCGCCGTTGTCATCGACCACTGAACCATCGCCAAGGTTGGTGAAACTCTCTACTACCAGCACGTCACCGTCGACATCAGAGTCGTTAGCCAGCACGTCCATAACGAGCTTCTCGCCAGCGTCGACCACAAAACTGTCGCCCACCCCAACCGGCGCATCGTTGACTGGCGTGATCGTCACCGGCACAAACTCGACCACCCCAGCGGAACCATCGGACCCACCGAACTGCAAAGTCGTCTCACCATTGGCGTCGGGCGCACCGATAACCGTGATCACCCGGTTCGCGCCCAGCCCCGAAACCGCAACGCTGCCCAAAGCCGGATCTAGCAACTCGCCGCCCAAGGACACATCAGCCGGATCGGTATCCACATCGCTGATCGTCACCGCCAGCTCGGCCGAACCATCCTCATCGAACACGATCGACGCGGAATCGAACGTGAACATCGGCGCATCATTCACCGCGTTTATCACCACGGTCACGACACCCTGATCGCCCTGCAAGACCCCGTCACTGATCCGGTAGCCAAACGTGTCGGTGCCCGACGCCTCCACGTCTGGGGTGTATACAAACGAACCATCGCTGTTGATCACAACCGAGCCCAGTGTCGGGGAATGCGGCGGCCAGTTGTTGGCCGACAGACCATCACCATCGGCATCGGTGTCGTTAGCCAACACACCCTCAGCAGCATTGACCACCAGCACAATATCCTCAGACGTCGAGTACTCGTCTGCCACAGCTATGGGCGCGCTGTTGGCGCCGGCGACGGTGACGGGAATGGTGTGTTCGGTAGTCAAACTACCGCCGACACCGTTCTCGCCGTTGTCGCGCACGCCTATTGTGACCACGTCGTCGCCGCTGAACCCCGCAGCAGAGATATAGAAAACTGTCGAGACTGCGGCATTGATCTCAGCCAGTTCGCCGCTGATCGCAACGATGGCTGTGCCGTTGTTGGTCACCGTTGCTGAGGTGGCACCTCTCACGTCGATCACACCATTGTTGACTGTGAGCACGGCCACCGGCATGACTTCATCAGCGGGGGATGGCGCGTCGTCAGCATCGACGTCGCCGACCGAGATTTCGAAGCGAGCCGGGACGCCAGGTTCAGCGCCTAGCGCGCTTGGAGCATCGATGGTTGGCGCATCGTTGATGCTCTCGACAATCATGGAAACGATCGCCGGTTCAGAGGTCAACTCACCGTCGCTGGCCCGGTAGCTGAACTCGTCGGTGCCGTGATAGTCGGGGTCGGGCGTGTATAAGAAGGTGCCGCTGTCGCTGAGGTTCAAAGTTCCATTGGATGGCCCTTGCTCAAGAATCGCGGTAAGAGGGTCGCCCTGCGGGTCGGTGTCGTTGCGAAGCAGGCCATTTCCGAAGTCGTCGGCGAAGGGCACATCTTCGTCGGTGAAGTATCGCTCACCTGCCGCGGTGGGGGCGGTGTTCGTCGCTGGTGCAACGGTTGTGGTCGGCGGCGGAGCCAATGTGGTTGGCGGGGTGGGGGTCGAACCCTGCGGCTGGACTACGACAGTCGCTGTGTCGGTTCCATCGCGGCCGTCGCTGATCTCGTAGCTGAAGGTGGTTC
>CBERPN010000262.1:0-6437 GCA_965524675.1 uncultured bacterium | reverse complement strand
TGAGACTGCGTACACGTAGGTAGTAGCGCCAGAAACTGGCGACCATCGTACGAGCACAGATTGTGCACTCCCTGAAACCGTGCAACCAGCAGATGGAGTCTGTCGAGGTGTGGGGCTCGGTGTCGGAGTTGGCTGTGGTGCTGGCGCGCCCCCGTTGCCATGGTTCGCGAGCGCCCACTGGATCCAACCACCGATATCGCCGCGGGGTGAGCCGTTGTAGCCCGACCCGCCTCGATAGAAGGTAGCCACATAGCGGCCGCCGTTGCGGGCGCTTTCGAGTCCTTGGAAAACGCCCACCACCCAGCGGGTTCCGTTACCGTCGGTGTAGTAGAGCGGACCGCCCGAGTCGCCGCTGCGAACCCCGCCACTGCTACCAGCAACGCAGATGCGATGAACGTCGCCAAGAGTCCAGCCGTCGCGGTTCACCGGACACGGATAGCTGGCGCGGTTGGAACGACCCGCTTGCATAATGTTCGAGAAGTTTCCGCCACCAGCCCGGCCGAACCCAAATACTGCAAAGGTCTGGCCGCCGAGAGTGCCCGCAGGGTTCGAAATGCTGGTCTTTACCCTGGCGGGTGCGGCTATCGACGATGGCACCGAAGAAGTGAGTTTGAGAATCGCCACGTCGGCGTTGCCTGGCAGCGAGTATTGGCGTGCGGTTCCGCGGTGCCGCGGATTGTCAGAGTTGGTGCCCACCAAGACGTTGACACCGTTGGGGTATAGATGATCGAGGCTGTAGAACTGGTTGGCGTACTCCCAGTCTTGGTAGCCGCCTCCGCGGTTTTGATGGGGTGCCGGGTTTGGTTTGTCGTGGCGGAAGCAGTGGCGGGCCGTCAGGACCAGGTTGGGCGAGATGAGTGTTCCCGAACAGGTAGAGCCATTGGTGGTGACTCTTACCGTCGCCCGGTTGACAGCGGTATCGGCCGCGTTCCAGCCGCCCTCGATGGCTCCGGCGGTTGGCGCCAGCAGCACCGAAACCACAACGACCGGCAGCAGCGCCGAAAGGACACGAATCAGACCACCAGCGGCCGTAGATGAAAACAAACGAAACACCATAGGAATGGTCTAACACCGCCCAGAGCGCAATGTCGAACAGCGCTCCATTCGTTCTGGTCGGGCTAGTGGCCCCCAGGGGGGCCATCTGCCCGACCAGTTGGGTTAGAAATCGAGCAGGTTGGGTGTTGGATTATCAATTTCGAGCAACTGTGCGATGGCCTCGGTCACCATGTTTCCCACCGCCGGGTTCAACTCGGGCGGAAGCACACCGGCCGCTACCAACCGATCGCCCAGACGAATGAAGATCGCGCAAAAACGAGCCGCAGCGAACACCTCCCAGTAGTGATGGTTGCGAACCTCGTTGCCCGAAACTGCCTCGTAGTAGCTTGCCATCTCTTCGCGGGTAGGCCAGCCCGAGAGCCGGTCGGTGCCAACGGCGTCGAAGCTCATCCGATCGAACATCAGCCACCAGCCAAGGTCGGCCTCAGTCGGCGAGAGAGCGCATGCCTCCCAATCGAGCACCGCTGCTACTTCGTAGTCTTGCCAGATGATGTTGCCGTGGCGCGCATCGCCCCACGCCAAGCCAATGCGATCGTCGTGAGGATCATGCTCGGCGAGCCAATCGAGTGCTCGATTCAGAACCGGATGATCGCGCCCTCTCAGTTCGGTTTCGGTGTAGCGGCGGTAGATGTCGAGTTGGTGAGCTTGGGTTGGAGTGCCAACACCGCTTGCATCTAGCCAGTCGAGCCCGGCCGAGCGCCAATCGATGGCATGAATTGCCGCCATCGCCTCAAGGCCGCTCTCGTTCATTCGACGCCGTTCGTCGGGAGTCGCCTCATCGACCAGGAATCCTTTTTGTGAGTAGCGAGGGGTATCGGCGGGAACCACCCCATCGACAAATCTCATGGCGAAGAACGGTTCACCGATGACGTCGCGATTCGATTCGTAGGCCAAGAGTTCGGGGATGGGCACAGCGGAGTGGTCACCCACGACGGTCATCACACGGTGCTGTAGCTCTGCCGAAACCACTACTCGAGTGCTCTGTGGCGGAAACATCGGGCCGTCACGAGGTTCGATTCGAGCTACGAATCGCTCGTTGCGATCGTGTCCATCTTCCACCCAGTCAGCCCTGAACAGGATCGTCTCATTAGAGAATCCGGTTCCCGCCGGAACTTCGAGATCGGTGATCGCGACGCTAGAGCTATTTGCTGACAGGCTCTCGAACCAGCTGGCCAATCTGCTGGCGGACTCATCGACATCGATCGTTTTCACAGGACCCCTACCAATCGATTTGCTGAAATTGGGCGGACAACTTCGCTCTGCGACGGGGATTGCCCGCCCCGACCCAGGCTATTCGACCCAAGTCCATCGTCTCCTGCACTTCCCCACCAAGGCTAGGGATTGAGCGCTCGCCCCACATAGAAGTACGACCACGGCTTTGGGCCGTCGGCAAAACTCGAGTCGAGCCAATCGATCTCGAAGCCTGCCGCTTTGAGCATCTCGGGATGGTTGCGACTGACATGGCATCCGTCGAACAAACGCTTTTGTACCGGATCGATGCGGTACTGCCATTTCTGCAACGACTCGTCGGGCGCCAAGCCGTGCTCGACAAAGTGCAACGCTCCGCCAGGTTTAATGACCCTTCGCAACTCGGCCAGCGCAACCATTGGGTCGGGAATCGTGCACAACGTGAAGGTGGCTAGACCGCAGTCGACAGAGTCGTCTTCGAGTGGGATTGCCTGCCCATCGAGACCGATGAACTCGACCTCTACCGCCGAGGCCGACAGCCGGTCTGACGCCAGCTTCTGTCCGAGCACGGCAGGGTCGACGGCATAAACCTTCGTAACCTCTGGTGGGTAATGCGGAACGTTGGTTCCCGAGCCAAATCCAGGCTCGACGATCACACCATGCATTTGGTCCATACATCGGGCGCGCCACTTGCCGACAGACTTGGTACTACAAGCCTTGTCGACGAGTCGCGGTAGAACTTGGTCTCGATATAGTCCCATCACCGCACGCTAGTCAAGTATGGCGAGGTACTCAGAGGCGGTCGCTAGCCGGTAATACAACTCACGGCGGTATCGGCGATTAGAGCCTCTAGCGCAGGATCGCCATCGCCGAGCCCAGCCTGGGAAAGTTGCACCAAGGTAACGCCCTGATCCTCGATCCCGTCGAGTATGCAGACCGCTTGTTCTTCGGTGACGACGCCATCGGCGGTAAAGGAGTCGATCATTTCCTGGCGCACATCTTCAAGATCGGTACCGTCGAGCACCCCAGCAATGTCATCGGCTGTAACACAGTCGGTGAATGCTTGTTGAAGAGCATCGGCAACATCTTGAGGCACGTCGTCACCAGCGGCATCATCTGGGACAAATCCCGCCGCTTCGAATTCGTCGAGCACGCATTCAGCGTTGGCGCGATCGACGCCCTCGCCGACCAAGTCTTCAATCGCGTCTTCTCGAGTGGTGGCGGTGCTGCATGCAGCCGCGACGATGCTCAGAACCAAAATTAGTAGGGCTCCACGTTTATGCACGGATTCAGTGTCCTGTGTTTAGGTGTTGCAACTTCACGACGTAACCGATCGATCTCGGTTACATATCGTCGAATCAGTAGCGAGCGTGAGCAATGCTCACAAAGACCGACCAATCCCCAACTGGTCGGGCAGGTGGCCCCTATAGGGGCCGTCTGCCCGACCAGAACGGGATTTTGGGGTCAGACTCGGTAGGTGAGGCCCTTGTAGCCGAGGGTGAATCCGTGGGCTTCTAGCTGGCTGGCGAGGGCCGACTCTCGTACCGGTTGGCCATCGATCTTGTTGATGTCGAGCGCTCGGAATCGACCGTTCTTCACCAGGCTGGTGAGTTGATCCACCCAGCCATCGGGAATATTGGCGCCGAATGTGAGCAAGCTTTTAGCGCCACGCTCTAGGTAAATGACCGGAATACCGTCGGCTAACACAACGAACGAGCCCGCTGTCCTGGCCGGTCGCCCGGTGTTCTCGGGCCACGGCAGCGACGCCCCGTACGCCTGCGCCGGATCGGTGGAAGCGAGCAATAAGAAGTCGGTGGGTTCGTCGAGCGTCCCAGGCCCTAAACGCTCACCGCGCAAACGGTCGACGGCTCCGGGCAAGGCGAACTGGGCGGCCCCGAGGCCCGCAACGAAATAGCCTCGACGCACCTGGCCCCGCTCTTCGAGAGCTTTGAGAACCGGATATACCCCCGCAAAACCGCCCTTGGCTCCCTCGCCTAGCGCAGCTTCGCGGGTGAGGATTCCGTAACGCTCCAACAACTGCTGAGCACGTGCCGCCGCCAACTCGGTGTCCGAAGGCTGCGGCGACAATAGGGGGGCCACTAGCGACCAACGACCCGCAGCCGTCGGCGGGCCGAGTCGCGTCATCTGCCCGACCCTAGGTCGACCACGACGCTTCGATTTTGCTGGGCGCTTGGCTCCTTTGGCACCGAGCGCCCGCAGCGGCGCCAGTGAGTCGTTGGTGATCTCGCCCGCCCAAACCAGATCCCAGAGCGCCGCCAAGACGGAGTTGTCATCGAAGCTGAGTTCGGCCGCCGAGGCTGCCGCGATTAGGTCTGGCCAGAACGCCGACCCACGGGCGGTGAGAACCTCGCGCAAAGCGTCATGAATCGGCTCACTAGGTTGATCGGCGCTATCTGCCGACGGAACGATAAGGGCCGCCTGATCGCGAAACACAAATCGAATTCGACCGTCGCTTGCCCCGATAGCGCCAGCGCCAACCCAAACGACTTCGCCCGAAGCGCACAGCTGGTCGAGCTCGCCAGGTCGATACGAGGCCATCCGTGCGGGCAAGACATCGGTTTCGAGAGTCGAGACCGCAATGGGCGCGCCCTGGAGCACCCCGAGAACTTCGGCTAGAGCATCGACACCTCGGCGCGGAACCCCAACGCCCTGCCAAGCCGGCAGAAATCGGGCCAGCGCTTCGGGGTCGACCGGTTCGACCTCTTTGCGAAGCGACGCCAGCGATCGGCGACGAAGCTGGCGCAAGACGTCGTCGTCACACCATTCGCGCTCGACACCGTCGGGTCGAAACTCCCCTCGCAGCAGGCGCCCATCAGCTGTCAAACGATCGAGCACGGTGCGGATGCGATCGCGCGAGATGCCGAGTCGCCCCGCCACTTGTTTGGCCACAAACGGCCCGTGAGTTCGCGCGAAGCGAATCACCAAGTCACCGAGCGGGTCATCGACCGAGTCGGTAAACACCGCGGGCAACCCGATTGGGATCGCCACCCCCAACCCGTCTCGAAGCCGTCCGGCGTCGTCCGACGCCGCGAACCGCATCTCGTCAGCTATCCCGACCTCGATTATGCGCCGGTCGGCAACCAGAGCGTCGAGCAATACACCGACGTCAACGCCGTTAACCGTTCGGGCCTCAATCTCGTAGCGGGTGAGCGGGCCCAGAATCCGTAGCAGGTCATGAATCTCATCTGCGTCGCGCGCTTGGCGTCCCTCGACAAGGCGTTGCAACTCAAGTTCGAGGTCTGCCAAGACCCCAGCGTCGAGCAACTCCCGAAGCTCTTCGGCCCCGAGCAGGTCTCGCAACAGCTCGCGATCGAGGGTTAGCGCCGCGGCACGCCGTTCGGCCAAGGGTGCATCGCCCTCGTACATGTACACGGCAATCCAGCCGAACAGCAGCGATTGAGCAAAAGGAGACGCTCGCACCGAATCGACCGGCACGACCCGGATCTTGCGGGTCGCAAGATCGGCGAGAACCGACTTGAGGGCCGGTAGATCAAAGACATCGTTAAGGCATTCCCGGGTGGTTTCAAGCAAGATCGGAAAGCTGGGATACTTAGCGGCCACGCTCAGCAGGTCGGCAGCCTTCTGGCGCTGTTGCCAGAGTGCTCGGCGCTGGTCGGGGCGGCGCTTCGGCAGTAACAATGCTCGTCCCGCACACTCGCGAAACCGGCTGGCGAACATCGAGGTGTTGGGCAACATCTCTATGACGATGTCTTCGATTTCGTCTGGGTCGAACAGCAGCTCCTCTATCGGCAGTTCCTCGATGGCCTCGGGCAGCCGCAGAACGATTCCGTCGTCGCTCCAAATCAGCTCGGGGTCGACACCCCATCGTTCTGCCAGGCGGCTTCGTAAAGCCATGGCCCAAGGGGCATGCACCTGCGCTCCGAACGGTGAGAGCACCACCACACGCCAATCGCCGATCTCGTCACGGAAGCGTTCGACCACGATGGTTCGATCGTCGGGCAGAACCCCGGTGGCCTCAATCTGGTCGTTTAGATACTCGATGAGATTCTTGGCGGCCAGTTCGTCGAGGCCGTGTTCATCCTGAAGCCGCTCCAGAACGTCAGAGCTCTGTGAACCGCGAAGGAACTCGCCGATCGCTCGGCCGAGTTCCAATGGCCTTCCGGGTCCGTCACCGTGCCAGAACGGCATTTTTCCCGGCTCACCGGGGGCGG
>CBERPN010000261.1:0-6476 GCA_965524675.1 uncultured bacterium | reverse complement strand
CGGTGTTACCCCACCGGTAGCTGGCGAAATCGCTGCCAGGGACTTCCAAGATTCTGGTGGCGTGGCTAGCCGAATCCAGATCGGCGACCGCATCGCGCCAGTATTGCGGTATCTCCTCAGGGCGTTGCAGCCGCTTCGCCAAGAGATCGCCGTTCCACAATGGCGGAAGGTTCGCGATCACCAGAAATGCCAAGGAGAAGCGAAGCGCCAACTCGATCTTGGGTCGCCAGCGAGAGAGCGCCGCAACGCCAGCGCCTAAAAGCACCGCCGTTCCGAGAATCAACAGCGGCGTGGCCCGTGGGGTGCTGCGCAGCGCCAAACCGGCGTCGCTACGCGTGAACGAAGTGAAACCGTTGCCGAGGATCGATGAGTCTTGATAGGGATGGCCGCCAACCGCTATTAACCCACCGACCACAATGATCATCAGGAAGAACGCTCGGTTCTTCCAGCGGGTGAAGGCGCCCGCGGCGAGCGCCAGAATCGGGATCCCGAAGCTGATGATCAGAAGCAGCGAATTGTTGGTGTAAGAGATGCTCGGTTCGATCCATTGTCCCAACCGGTCGTTGCCATAAAAGAACCAGTATCCAAGCCCCCTGAACACCTCGGTAGCGGTCGAAGAGTCGGCGACGACGCGGTAGGTTTCGGTGTAGCGAAGCACGTTGGGCCCATAGCTTCCCTGTACCCGAAGCCCTGCCACCCACCAAAGCGCGGTCGCGCTGGTGAGAACTCCAATGCGAAGCGTGCTGGCGGCCACGCGGTGAAGATCGACTTCGTCGTGCGCCATCCAGGCGTGGCCGATCCATAGCAGTGGACCCAGCCCGATGAGCAGCAGCGACGTGGCGTTTGTGCCACCAATCGTGAACGCGATCAACGCAAACCCGGCGGGGTAGCGCCAGCCGCCGAAGCGCAGCGACTTTGCGGTCAAAGCAATCATCCATGGCAACCCGGCCCAGGGGAGCAGCAATACCGAGATCCGGGCAACATAGGAAAGTGTGTATGGGCTACACATGTACGCCAGCGACGCCACAAGAATCCCGCCGTTATCCCAACCAATCGTCCTCAACAGGTAGCGAACCCCTAGAGCCGCTGCGAACAGGATCGTCGATATCCAGAGTCGTTGAGCTACCCAATCGGGTGCACCAAGGGTTTCGAAAACCCAAAAGAACGGCCCCATTGGCCACAGATAACCAATGTTTTGGTGCGGGACTGTGCCGAGCCCGACGTTCTTTAGCCACATGTATGGGGCCCCGGCCAGCAAGCGACCCGGATCGAGATAGAGATAGGGCTTGGTATCGGCTCCGACGACGCCGCGAGCGGTGAGCAGCGGGGGAACGTAGGCCAGCATTGCGATTAGTGCCGTCTCGAATCGGAGGCGCGTAGTCGACCTACCCAGCCGCGTCCAAATCAACAATGCGGTCAGTTTGGTCCCCGACCCTTGCGGTGAGCGTCAGCTACCAGCACCTCGAGTGCCCCGCGTGCTGTCGCCGCCCACGTGAACCGACTGGCGTGCTGTATGGCTCCGTCGCTGAGTTGCTTGCGGTAGGAGTCGTCGTCGAGCAGTCTTGAAAGGTGTTTGATGAATTGTTCATCGCTACTGGCCAGCAGCCCCGATTCTTGATCGGCCACCGAGTCGCGATGACCTGCGATATCGGTCGCTACGGCCGGGGTTGCGCAGGCGGCTGCCTCGGTGAGGGTCATGCCCCAACCCTCGGCGATCGAGGTGCTTGCCACAATCCAGGCCCGGCGGTAGAGGTCGACGAGCTCGTCGTCTGAAACGCTCCCGGCGAGGGTCACCCACTGTTCGGCATCGAGATTTCTTAGCAAGTCTTCAAGGTTGTCTTGTTCGTAGCCTTCTCCAACGATCACCAGTTCGAGATCTGGGTGGGCATTGCGCAGCCGCTCTACCAGGCTGATCAACAGATCGAAGCGTTTGGAGGTCATCAACCGGCCAACGGCAACGATCAGAGGGGTTGGGCTCTTCTCGCCCGGGGTGAATCGCGGGTCGATACCGGGCGGCACCACAGTCATCTGATTCTCGCGGAACCCTAAATGCTCGATCAGCTCCGCCTTAGAGGAATGCGAAAGCGTAACGATCTGAGTGTTTCGGTAAAACGGAGGCGCTAGCCGTGTTTCGAGAGTGCTTCCAACCCTTGCTAGCTTCGGCCCTAGGGTCAGCGGCCACATCTTGTCGTGATGGTGATGCAGAAACACAATTCTGGGGCCACGAGCCCACACCGGAGAGAAGAAGGGCACGCCATTCCATATCTCGACGACTGCATCGCGCTGGCCGAGTCGCCCCGAAAGCTCTGAAACGATTGAGCGCGGAAACACCATGTAGCGGCCTGCACGGCGGACTACCCGGTAGCCGTCTCGTTGCGCTTCGGTAGGGGCCCCTTGTGCCCAGCTGGTGCGCATCGTGACATCGAGCCCGGCCTCTGCCCAAAGTTTAGCGACGGTCGCGGCATGGATCTCGGAACCACCGGCCTCGACGTCGGCCAAGTCTCGCCAAGCCAACATATGAACTCTTCGAATCCCGGCCGATGCGGCAAGATCGCCGAGCTTGACCAGCTCGTCGAGGCCGAGCGAAACGTTGGGGGTAGTCGTCTTTCGTCGAGGCGTCAGCACTACTCGTCTCGCCCCTCATCCGAAATCGAGTCTGCGTCGTCGCTTAGTTCGGGCGTGCGAATGTCGGCATCGTGGCGCAGCAGCGCGATCTCTTCTGCCAATGTGCGTACTCGACTCTCTAGGCGCGAAAGTTCGAACGAGAAATGAACGACCAGTATCAGCAAAAAGGCCACCGCTAGCATTAAGAACAGTGCTGGTTGATAGTTGACCCCGAGCGAGTTGGCGATGAGGTCGAGCAGCGCTGGCCAGGCCGCTATCAGCAACAATCCAAACCCGACGGTAACCCACAGCAACGAATACTTCGCTCGCAAGACTTGGCGGCGAACCAAACGAAGGATCACATAGATCGTCCCGCCGGTTACCGCTATTAGTAGTAGGTGAGCCCCGGTGCTCATGGATTCTCGCCCAAGGCAGGCGCCTTTCGACGCGCCGAGGTAGCCAATACAACCAGCAGTCGCAGGTAGTTGTACACCAGCCGAAAGCTTCGATTCGATGCCTCGCCACCCGAACGCTCGTGCATAGTTACAGGCACCTCTCTCACGTCGTAACCCAAGCGGCATGCCGTGATAAGAGCCTCGGTGGAATCCATGTACTCGAGGGGGTAGTCGACCGCGAAGTGTCCTAGTAGCCGTCGGCTAATCGCCCGGAATCCCGACGAGGTGTCGGTGAATTTCTGGCCGCTCAACGCGCGCACTAGAACCCGCAATACACCCATTCCTGCGTACCGTGCTCGGCCAACGTTGTAATCGCCGACACCGGCAAAACGACTACCGATTACAAGATCTGCTCCCTGGTCGATTCCGTCCAACAGTTCGATTATCTGGTGGGCATCGTGTTGACCGTCGGCATCGAATTGAACCACTCGGTCGAAACCCTGCTCGAAAGCGAACCGAAACCCGGCTCGGAGTGCGCCGCCAATTCCGAGGTTGAAGGGTAGTCGTAGGCAATTTACGCCGGATCGACGGGCAACATGGTAGGTGCGATCAGATGATCCGTCGTCGACGACTACAACCGTGTGGTCTGGGACGACCAAGGCGAGATGAGCCAAAACTTCGGGCAGGGAATTCTCCTCGTTGAATGCGGGGATCACAATCATTGTTTTTGGAGCGCTACCCATCGTGGGCCAAACTATCCGCGGCAGAAGTTGTTAGCACCGAACTGGGCGATTCGTGGCCCTCGCCGAGGGCCCTTTGAATGAATGACCAACCACGTTCTAGTGCCACTGCCGACAAAACCGCGAGTGCCGGTTGCGCCGACGCCCGGTAGCGAAGCACCGCCAGGGTCATCGCCACAGCGATTAGGGAAGTGACGATTAGACCCACTAGCGGTAGGACTAACACTCCCCGGCGTCGCAGGATGGTTGTGCCCGCTATAGCCAATGCCGCCATCGGGTAATAAACCAGCACACCGAAGTTGGCTAGCCAGGGTTCGCGGCCGGCGATGAAAGAATTGAGCCTCACCTGTTGGAGTGGGTGAAAGATCCCGAGCACGCGGCCGAGGCGAGCGAAGACGGCCTTGACCGCTCGGCGCGGGTGTTCGGCGATGTAGTCGAGGGCCACCTCGCGCAGCCGCAACGAACCAATCGCTTGGTCGGCGACGTCGAGGCCGGTTCCCTCTAACGCTTCGCCTTGGCAACCGAGCCAGTAATAACCCAAGAGGTCATCGCTGTAGCTCTCGTCGCAGTTGCCTTGAACAAGCGAATAGTCGAGTCCGATCGAAAGGTACACAGGTTCTTCAAAGCGCGAGAGGTTGTAGCCAATCCACGGCATCACGACCAAGCCTGACACCAACCCGGCTATCGCAAGAAGCCCGACACGCCTCGACAGGTTTACCTGACGCAACAACATCATCAGCGGAATTATCGCCACCACCGAAATGATCGCAAGTTCGGCTCGAGCGAGGATGGCCAAACCGAGCATCAAGCCAAGTCCGGCGGCCTCTCGCGCCGATGGCTTATCCCAGACGCGATACGCGAACAGTGCCACGAGCGCTGCCAACGGAATGGTGACGGTTTCGCTGAGCACGAAGCCAGGAAACGGCCAAATGTTGGGATCGAGCGCACCGAATGCTGCCGCGATTAACCCAACCTTTGGGCCCGCGACCCGCCGGCCCAACAGGGCAAAGGTGATCGCCGCCATTGCACCGAGTGGTGCTGATACGAGCATGTGACCCAGCTCGCTACGGACTCCAATCAGCGAAAAGAAGGCTAGGTAGAGCGTATAGACCGGCGGATGATCGGCCGATTGCTGGCGGATGCCTTGAAGCTCAAAAGGCAGCGGCGAGATCAGCCCTTCACCATCGGCGAGCAGGTTGGCCTGTTGATGAAAGACCAAGCCATCGCCCCACACCGACGTTTCATAAACCAGCCCACTCGGCAGTTGATTGCTGATCGGGTCTTGGCGAAAGGCCAAGATGTACCACACCCGCAGCGCCAACCCGAGCAGTGCTAGCAGCGACACCATCCACCACCACTGACGGCGATAGTCGCCCTGGGTCAACTGCGGCCTGGCCACGACCTCGGCGGCGGCTGTGGGTGTGACTGTGGCGCTCATGGTGCGATGGATCGCGACCATGCGAGCAGCGGTCGTTCAACGATGTAATAGGTGACGGTAGCGAGCGCGGTAGTGACCAGCAAGCTCCCGACCGTGATCTCAAACATCGTCCAGCCGACAAGAGATTCCTTGGTCCAGTCAAGAAAACCGAACGATGTAGCCAGGTCGCGTCGATCGATCCAGGTCTCTATTATCGCCAAGTGCCACAAATAGAAGCTGTAAGAGATGGTTCCCATGGCGGCCAGTGGCCGCCAGCGAAGTATTCGACGGATGAGCCCACGCTCCGAGTCGCCGAACACGACCGGTACGAGCACAGCGAGGGCCACCACGTCGTAGCCGAGTTGTCGAAACAGCTCTTGGTGCCACGACGCTCGGTCGAGGCCAAGCGCCAGATCGAGTTGGTAGGCGACAAATATCAGAACCGACGTCGCAGCCAGCCACCATCGCAGATCGTGGCGTCCCAACATTGCTGCCAGTTCGGCCCCAACTTCGCTCCGTTGTGCCCACACCGAGATTGTTGCGAGAGCCATCCCGATCGCGAAATAGTCGATCGTGCCGGGAAGCCAAAGCACAGAACGATCGTGCATATCCGACGCATATACGAACGCTCGCCAAAGCGTGCTCAGCGCCACCAGCGCCGCCATTGCGCCCAACAGCCTGACGGCCCTTACGCCAACCGACTGCCCGACTACCAGCCGGTGCAGTCCCCGGACCAACAACGGCAAGCTGAGGTAGAAGGAAACTTCGACGGCGAGACTCCACGATTGCGACATTCCTTCAAGGAAGGCTTCGCCCTTGTAGATTTGTAGGAGCAGCACATGCAGCAGATACTCGCCGCCTCGTGCTTCAAAGCGGACGAGTAAAAACACCAAACCCAGAATCGCCCAGTACGCCGGGTAGATCCGGAAGAACCTGCGGACATAGAAGCGTCGAATAGCTCCCAGATCGGTGTCGTCGAACAGGGCTCGGGCGTGTGGGTAAAACAGCAGGAAGCCGGAGATGGCGAAGAAGATCGGCACCCCCACATCGAAGCGGCCGAGCAGCCGACCGACCCGGGTGTTGTATGTGGCTCCACTCAAAAATCCGACATGGTGCAAGAAGACCAACAACGCCGCGACGGCGCGGAGTCCATCGATGCATTCGAAGCGAGGTCTTGGAGCCAGTGATGGCTTCGTCGCTGTCGCGGCATTCGTTGGCGCGGCCGGTTCTGCGCCGGCGTTTGTCATCGATCAGACCACTTCGACCGACGCCGTCGACAGTAGATCAGGAGTCGAAGAGACTTCTTCGTGGTACTCCTCG
>CBERPN010000260.1:0-6487 GCA_965524675.1 uncultured bacterium | reverse complement strand
CGATCGAGCACCCGCGTGGCGGCTGCGATGATTTCGTCGATGTCGGCTTCACTATGGGCGAAGGATAAGAAGAAGTCGTTCGATCCGGGGATCGTAAGGACCCCTTCGGTGATCATCGCTAGGTGGAAAAGGTCGATAGGGCGCCGGTCGAGCCGAGAACAGTGTTCGTAGTCGAGCGGGCCATTGGTTAGAAACAGCCTCACGATCGGGCCGAGTTGGTTGTAGTGACACGCCACGCCAGCGGCCGCGAAAGCATCCACGAGTCCTCGCCCGAGCCGATCGGCCAGTCGAGCAATGGCCTCGTACTCGCCCGCTTCGCCCAGTCGCTGATACGCCGACATGGCGGCCAGGGCGGCGGCTTGGGCACTGGTTGAATCGCTACAGGTGCCACTTTGAAACGCAAAGGGTCCACCGGTTGGGCGAGTTGGGTCGGCGACCGTCATCACATCGCTTCGGCCAACGACAGCTCCGAGTTTCTCACCGACGGCGAATGCCTTGCCAAAGACAGCGAGATCAGGCGTAACCCCAAAGTGCTCCTGAGCCCCACCGACGGCGAGACGAAACCCGCTGATTACCTCATCGAAAATGACCAGGGTGCCAGCATTGTTGGCCAGCCTCTTTAGCTCGCAATAATGCTGGTCATTCCCCACCCACAAACCGCCGTGGTGCATCGCTGGATCGACCAGTATCGCCGCGACTTCACCCGACGAGAGCAGCTCTCGCAACGCCTCGAGGTCATTGAAATCGGCGCTAATTGTTTGTGAGACAACCTCTGGAGGTATTCCGGCTCCGAGACGATGACCGCGACCGTCGAGGCCCACCAGCACCTGATCGCCCATGCCGTGATAAGTACCATGGAACTTGACGATCTTCGATCTGCTGGTGAAGGCGCGGGCGAACCGAAGCGCTGTCATGACCGCCTCGGTACCACTGTTGACCAGCCGAACTCGCTCGGCCGCCGGAACCATCTGTTGGAGAGATTCGGCCACCTCGGTAGCGAGCCGCGGGTTCAGTATCAACGAGCCAGCGACAGACCTAGCCGCGATTGCCGCCTCGATCTCGGGCGGTCTGTGGCCGAGCAGCAAAGACGCTCCGCACAAGAAACAATCGATGAAGGAGTTGCCGTCGATGTCGGTAGCCCGCGAACCCGACCCGCCGTCGAAATACAGCGGATACGGCGAAAAGTACCGCACCGTTCCCGATACACCGGTCACCAACGATCGCGAGGCTCGCTCAAACCACGCCGCCGACTTGGGAGTGATCCGGCGATAGGCCTCGTAAATCTGGCCTTCGACGTCGCTGCTAGCTATTGACGAATCGGTTGCCACAACTAGTTCTGCCCAGCTTTGTCGTACGGAGGCATGATCACTTGGTGGACGAAGGAGTCATCGGCGCCACGAAACACCGATTTCGTGTGCGAATAGTTGATGAAGCCGCCATAGCCGGAGTGACAGCCGTGCCCGCTAGCTCCGAAGCCGCCAAAGGGCAATGCCGCGTTTCCACCTTGTAGACCAAAGGTGTTTATTCCCGTACCGCCGCTGCGTACATGGCTCACGAAACGGTCGGCGAGCGCGTCGTCGTACGTCGCGAGGTAACTGCCTAGCGGCGAGGGCCCCGAGTTGATGAGATCGATCGCCTCGTCGACCGAGTCGTACGACACCACAGGCAGCACCGGTCCGAAAGTCTCTTCGGTCATGCAGGCTAGGTCGGCCGGCGGATCCACCACCAAGGTAAGCGAGATGTGCCGTAGTTCTGGATCGGGCACATCGTCGTTGAGTACTACCGTGCGAACCCCCTGCTCGCGTGCTTCATCGATGTAACCCACAACTCGTCGGTAGTGGGCGTCGTTGATAATGCCGGTGGCGTCGCGATGGCCGACGTAGGTCGGATAGGCGTCCTGCCAATAACTCGATGCCAGATCTATCCACTCCTCAACCCTCTCTCGCGGGACGAGCGCGTAGTCGGGCGAAGTACAGATCTGCCCTGCCTTTAAGGCCTTGAATGCGATCATGCGACCGACCAGCTCAGCTGTTACGCCATCGGCTGCGAACAATGCAGGGTTCTTACCCCCGAGCTCGAGGGTAACCGGGACGAGATTTCGAGCCGCCGCTTCCATCACCAAGCGACCCACCCGCCCACTGCCGGTGTAGGTGAGATGATCCCACTGCATAGCCGAGAAAGCAGAGGCCACATCGACCCCGCCTTGAACTACCGCCATCACTTCTGGTTCGAAGTGATCAGCTACGGCATCTTCTAGAGCTTGGGCAGTCGCGGGCGCTAGTTCGGATGGCTTAACGATCACGGTGTTGCCCGCTGCGAGGATGTCGACGGTCATCACCAAGGCCGATTCGATCGGGAAGTTCCATGGCGCGATGTTTCCGTTGACGCCCTTGGGTACCCGAACCACCTCCGCTGTGGACGAGCCGTGTTCGGGACCAAGCGGAACCGCTGTTGGTTGCATCCAATCGGCTAGGTGAGTTTCGAAGTAACCAGTCCTATCGACCACCGGAAAGGTATCGAGCATCTCGACCATCGACGGATGGATCGACCCAAAGTCAGCGGTCATCGCGATCCGGAAGTTCTCAAGATGATTTTCGATCATCTGGCGGATTCGTGCGATTCGGTCGAGTCGAAGCTCGAGCGCCGGCACGGGGTCGACCCGCACGGCCGCTCGCTGCTGGTCGAACAATTGCTGGAGCCGTGCGGTGTTTACCGAGTCGGTCATGTGATCCCCCTTAGGAGTCTGCGAACTTGCTGCTAATCGGTCATTGCAAAATAATGGGCAAGCAACCCAATGTGCATCGACTTCATGGTGTCGATCAGTTGTTGGGCGACCGCCTCATCTGCTTCGAAGGCCTCGTCGAGCACCGCCACGGTCGAGCGGATCAAGACGGTGGCTATGGCGCTCGCCTCCGCCGCTGAAAGACTAGGCCTTCTCACCCAAAGAGCGTCGGCGATCCCTCTGATGTAGCGTCGGTTAGCTTCATCATCGACCCGTCGAAGCTCTGGGTCGCTACGCATCGCCAGTAGCACCGCCGCCGCTCCAGAAGTTGCTCTTACAGCCGCAATGAAGGTGTCGATATAGGTCGACCACAATGCCGCTACCGGCGAGGCTAGGTCTTCGAGCGAACCGCTATCGTCAACGACCTTGGTCCATTCAGCTGCCATTCGACGCGCCAACTCCCCGACGATCGCGTGTTTGTTGGGGAAGTACCGATAGATCGCTCGAACGCTTATCCCCGATTCGGCAGCGATCAGGTTTGTGGTGATCGAATCGAAACCGTGGATCTCCAGTAGGCCCGCAGTCGTATTGAGAATCTGGTCAAAGGTGGCGACGGCACGTTGTTGAGTAGGCCTTCGCCGCAGTTTCAGATCCAGGGTTTCGATTGCAGCCATTTCATAAGGAAGCTTATGCTTCCATTTATTCGAAAGTCAATCACTCGTTCGGAGTGTGTCAATATGAGCGCCATGGCTTTCTCCCAAAACACCACTATTGGCGCAAACGACACCAGCCTCAACTGGCAACGATCGGGTGCAGGCCAACCGGTGATGCTCGTGCACGGGATTACCGAGAGCAGCACGACGTGGGATCCGGTCGCCGAACGACTGAGTAAACATTTCGATGTGATCGTTGTCGATCTTCGCGGCCACGGTTCGTCAGGCACTGCCGACGACTACGGGCTGGCGGCGATGGCTGGGGACCTGGCTGCCGTCATCTCCGACTGCGGTATCGAACCTCCTCACCTCGTCGGCCACTCGCTTGGCGGTGCGGTCGTTTCAACAGCCGCTGCAGCCTTCCCAGTCGCGTCGGTGGTCAACGTAGATCAATCGCTACAGCTTGGCGCATTCAAAGAGCAGTTGGGAGCGGTAGAGCCAATGCTGCGCGACGCCGCGTCGTTTGAAGCCGTGATGGTCGCCTTGTTCGATGGACTCAAGGGCTCACTGCTCACCGCCGAAGAAGACTCGCGAATCGCTGCCGCTCGACGGCCTGACCAAGACGTTGTCCTAGGTGTTTGGGATCTGATCTTTTCGTCCACCACCGAAGAGATCGATAGCGAGATCGACCAAGCGCTGGCGGGCTTTGCCGCCCACCCTGTGCCCTACCTGTCGTTGTTCGGGATCGACCCCGGTGATGGCTACGCCGAGTGGCTAGGTGCTCGGATACCCGGTGCCTTGGTAGAGCTATGGGCCGACCACGGCCACTATCCACACCTCGTAGAGCCCGATCGCTTCTGCGACCGCATCAGCGAATTCTGGTCAAACTACTAAATGAACACGAGCGGCTTGCCGTCGCCGCCGGGCAAATAACTCTCAACTACAGGCGGGCCCCTTTAGCCTCCGAAGATCTTGCGAAGCCAGTTGGACTTGGCCACCGGTTCTAGCTCGCAGCTACAACGGTCGGCGACCGCGACATCACTAAGAACGGTTTCGACGTGGGCCCCGCATCCGGCCCACGAGGGTTTGTTGCAGGTTGAGCAGGTGGTCCGTCGGCACATGTCCTTAGTATACAGGCCATGCCACACGAATTGTACGTACATTAGGCTAGCTGCCGGCGGAACTAAACGTTGCTCGATAACGCGTCGGCGTGGTTCGGGTTTCTCGGCCGAAGTGATGCCGAAGGGTCGCCGCCGTGACAAAGCCAGCGCGCAGAGCAACCTCATCCATCGACGCGTCAGTAGTCTCCAACAACTGCTGCGCTAGCGACACTCGCTGTCGCACCAGCCACTTGTGCGGCGTGGTACCCATCTCACTGCTAAAGCGACGGGCGAAGGTTCGAGGAGCCATATTGGCAACTTCGGCCCAGTTCTCGATGGTGATCGGGTCGGCAAGGCTTGCCATCGCCCAGTCGACCACCGCGGCCAACGAGGTGGCATTCGTGATCCCTACCGATGGGGTGATGAATTGAGCCTGTCCACCATCGCGGTGCGGGGGTACCACGAGTCGACGGGCGACCTGGTTGGCGATGGTGACACCGTAGTCGCGGCGAATAAGATGCAAGCCTAGGTCGATTCCGGCTGCGCTACCCGCTGACGTGAGCGTCGTGCCGTTGTCGATATAGAGCACATCGGGAAAGACTTCAATACGCGGGTACAGCTCCGCCAGACGTTCGGCGTAACGCCAATGGGTTGTGGCTTGTTGTCCATCGAGCAACCCGGTCGCGGCGAGCACGAACACTCCCGAGCAAATCGACATCACCCGCGCCCCGTTGGTGTGCCCTACCCGAATCGCTTCGAGAAGCTCGGCCTGGGGAACCTCGCCGGGGTCTCGCCAACCGGGAAGCACTATTGTTCCTGCTCTTTCGACCTTCGAAAGATCGTTCGATGTAGCCAGCGTCACGCCGCCGACCGTGCGCAGCGGTCCGGTATCGGCCGACACGACCGCGAAGTCGTACCAGTCCACTCCCAGCTCAGGGCGGGCAAGGCCAAACAGTTCTGTCGCGACACCAAACTCGAATGCGCAGAGGCCGTCATAAGCCACGGCGACAACAGACCGATCTAAAGAAGGCATAGGCAGTATATTAAGGAACATTGTCATTAATGCCACTCGAATTATTGGTTGAGATAGACCACGATGAGATCTGACATGCTGACAAACCAATAGGAACCGAGATGACAAATACCATGACAACGCTCGTAACCGAGTTCTCACCCGCCGAGTCAGGCGCCGCAGTCACCCACTTCACTTCGCTGCTGGCGTTCGAGACCGATTGCTGGGACGTTCATGAATCCATGGCGACGGGCGCGCCGGACTTCGTGCTGCTCGACGTTCGCGGCGAGGGTGGCTTTTCGGCGGGGCATGTCGACGGAGCAATCCACTTTCCTCACGTCCTTCTCACCGAGGAGAACCTCACCGGCTATCCCACCGACACCGTATTCGTCGTCTATTGCGCTGGACCTCATTGCAACGGCGCCGACAAGGCGGCGCTGCGGCTCGCCGGTCTCGGCCGTCCGGTGAAAAAGATGATCGGCGGGGTTGAGGGTTGGAAAGACGAAGGCTTTGCTCTCAAGGCCGAATGACAACCATCCCGTCGCCTGGGTCGGGTGAGGTAGTTGTCCGCCCGCTACGGGCCGACGATCTCAACCGTCTCCTCAAGTTGATGGAGGCTCACGCTAGTTTCGAGCGAGCCCACTTCGACCCCGACCGAAAATACGAACGTTTAGCTGAGGCGCTGCTCGGCGACCAGTCAAGATCTAACTGCATCGTGGCCGAGCGGCGCGGAGTCGTGATCGGTTACGCCACCTTCAGTCGCGAGTTCTCTACCTGGGACGCCGATGAGTACCTTCACATGGACACGCTCTTCGTCGCAGCCGAACACCGAGGCAGCGGGGTCGGGGCGCTGCTACTCCAACAAGTGCTCGACTTTGCCGCCTCATCGGGCCTGATCAATACCCAATGTCAAACTCCCGACTGGAACCAGGATGCTCTTCGGTTATATGAGCGGGTCGGAGCGATCGCTCAACCGAAGATTCGCCTCACTCTGCCAACG
>CBERPN010000259.1:0-6489 GCA_965524675.1 uncultured bacterium | reverse complement strand
GAAATCGGTCGTGACATCGATAACCAGCTCAGCAGTTCGCTCGTCATACCACGAACCCTGAAACCCCTTGATCTCATGAACCGTCGCCTTCTCCTCACGCAGAATCGCCTTCGCCTCCGCCTTTGTTCGCGCGTACCCCTCACGAACTTCAACCTCAATTGGCGAATCAGCCAACGCAGCCTCAAGCCTGGCTGTCGATTTCGTCGTCAACACAACAATCTTCAGCTCAGGGACATGCTCAGCGAACATGCCCGCGATCACGTCGCTGCCAGCGGCGCGAGTTTGCGCAACAAACGGGCCGATGTCTTCCAGTAGCAACACATTCCTGCGAGCCGCGTCGGCGCCGACATCAAACTCGGCCAAGTACGAATCGACCTGATCCTCGAGAATCTCCTCATCGGTCTGGGTATGACCATGATCGTCATCCAACTCGACCACCTCCCGCTCCACCGGCTTAGCCGACTCGCCCTGACCCTGCGCCGGGCCAACCGCCACCACCGAAGCAACCAGAAGTACGGCCAACAGCACCGTTAGCCGGGATGATAGGAGTGATAGAATCGAACGCCCCATCTTCGAGGATCCTCTCAGTAACGAGGATCCTCTTCGGAACTATGATCCTTTCCCATCTCGAACGTAATGTCAAGGATGAACACCGTCCGCGTGTTTTCAGCCGCCTAGAACCCCTAGTCAAAGCCCTATCGGGCTAAACCCGTTCTGGCGGCGATTACGCACGCTAGGTATGCAAAATCGCCGCAAATTTCGGTTGGAACCTATTAGTCGAGGTACTCGACGCCTAGATCTAGGATTTTCTGGCGGAGGCCGTAGAAGTCGACTCCTAGTTCGCCCGCCATCAGTTTGGCTCGGGTGGCCTCCTCATTCTCCAGGCGTTGGTTCGATTTTTCCAACGCCCACTCGGCCTCTTCGCGCTCCACTACCACGACACCCTCGTCGTCGGCTCAGATCACGTCGCCTGGCTGAACGATCTGTTCGCCCATCACGATCGGCACATTCACCGACCCGGGGGTGGCCTTCACGGTGCCCTGGCAAGAAACGTGCTGGCTCCAAACTGGGAAACCCATATGGCGAAGGTCGAAGGTGTCGCGCACTCCGGCATCGATTACCAAACCTCGAACGCCTCGGGCCATCAAAGACGACGCCAACAAATCACCGAACATGCCGTGGGTCGACGGAGCGGTATTGGCCACCACCAAGATGTCGCCCTCTTGGCACACCTCGACCGCCGCGTGGATCATCATGTTGTCGCCCGGATGCGACAACACCGTCACGGCAGTTCCGGCAATTTTGACATCTTGTTGGATCGGCGTGATGTGGGGACCGATGTAGCCGCGACGACCAATGGCCTCATGCACGGTCGCGGTTCCTATCGGTGCGAGTTGGTCGACGATTTTGAGCGCGGCTCGCTCGATTGTCGTTACTACAACGTGCTGCTGTTTCACTCGGAGGCTCCAGATAGTTTGAGGCGGGGGTATACCCGCAGGGTGTTGTCGACGAAGATCTTCTGCCGATCTTCGGGGGTGAGATCGGCATTGTCGACATAGATCTTGGTGTCGTCGTAGTAGTTGCCCGAATTCGGGTCGACCCCTCGCACCGCGCCCACCATCTCCGAAGCAAACAAGATGTTGTCGACCGGCACCACGTCGAGTAGCAGGTCGATACCCGGCTGGTGGTACACGCAGGTGTCGAAGAAGATCTGTTCTAGTAGTTGATCGAAATCCCACTGCTTGTCTTGGGCCATTCCCACGAACCGCCCCCAGTGGTAGGGAACCGCGCCACCACCGTGAGGAATTACGAACCGCAGGCCAGGAAAGTCCTTCATGAAGCCCGATGACAGTGCCTGCATAAATGCGGTGGTATCGGCACCCAGGTAGTGCGAGCCGGTGGTGAAGAAGTTGTCGTTACACGAGGCGCTGACGTGAATCATTCCCGGCACGTCGAGTTCGCACATTTTCTCCCACAAGGGCCACCAGTAGCTGTCCCACAACGGTGGACCGTCCCAGAAGCCCCCGCTCGGGTCGGGGTTCACATTGGCGCCAATGAACCCCATCTCGTTCACGCACCGCTCAAGTTCGGCGACCGATCCGGCGATCGGGGCACCCGGCGACTGCGGCAACTGGGCGACAGGGACGAAGTTGTTGGGATAGAGGTCGCAGACCCGTCGGATCAGTTCGTTCTGGTGTTGTGTCCAGAAGGTCGACGTGTGTTCGTTGCCGACATGGTGGGCCATCCAACTGGCGCGAGGCGAAAAGATGGTGAGGTCTGTGCCCCGGTCACTCTGCAGTTTTAGTTGTGCACCTTCGAGGCTCTCTCGAATCTCGTCGTCGGAAACGCTGATTTCGCCCTTCTCGCCGACGTACGCCGGATCGTCTGCCACCGCTGCCTTCTGCGCCTCACGCCACTCGCCCACCCCTGACGGTGTCGTGGTGTAGTGGCCATGGCAGTCGATAATCATGCGTTGTCCATAGTCCGTCCTGGCCAGTATTCGAGATATCGACAAGCGGGTCGACTGTTGCAATACTACGACCCTCATCAAGCACTTGAACGCAACACATCGAGGACTCAACATCTCATGGCACGAGCGACCCGCGACTACGACGACATTCCAGGCACCTACGTTTTTGATGGCCAGCACAGCCGCGCCGGATACGCGCTCAACATGTTCGCCCTATCGCTAAATCAGGAATCCAATCGCGAGGCATTCCGAGCCGACCCGGAGGGTTATCTCGACCAACACAACCTCACCGCCGAACAGCGCACAGCGGTCACCGAACGCGACTGGCTAGAAATGCTGCGGCTTGGCGGCAACATCTACTACACGTTCAAGCTCGCGATCTTTGATGGGCTGACCATGCAACAAGTCGGCGCAGCGATGTCGGGGGTTTCGACCGAGCAGTTCAGCCAAATGATGATCGACGGTGGGCGCCCGATCGAGGGGAACCGAGTTCGATGAGCGAGATCATCGCCGGAATCGGCATGTCACATGTACCAGCGGTGGGAGCCGCCATCGACAACAACAAGCAGTCCGACCCATACTGGGCGCCGTACTTCGAGAAGTTCGCCCCGGTGGCCCAGTGGCTGGCCAAAGCCAAGCCCGACGTGTGCATCGTTGTATACAACGACCACGCCTCAGCCTTCTCACTAAAGCTGATCCCCACCTTCGCTATAGGCGTGGCCGCCGAGTTCCCCCCAGCCGACGAGGGCTACGGGCCTCGTCAAGTTCCAGTTGTGGAGGGCCATCCCGAACTGGCATGGCACTTGGCCGAATCGCTGATTCTCGACGAATTCGATATGACAATCGCCAACGAAATGCCGGTCGACCACGGCCTAACCGTGCCGCTGTCAGTCGCGTTCGGCGAACCCGACGTATGGCCCACCAAGGTCATTCCTATCTGTGTGAACGTCATCCAATACCCGGCTCCCACCGGTAACCGGTGCTTCGAGCTAGGTAAGGCGATCCGACGGGCCGTCGATTCGTTCGAGGGCGACGAGCGAATCGTGGTTTTCGGCACCGGTGGAATGTCGCATCAGCTGCAAGGCGAACGGGCTGGGCTCATCAACGTCGACTTCGACATGGCATTCATGGACGCACTGGTTGACGACCCTGCCACTCAAGCTCAAGTGCCGCACGTCGAGTATCTGCGCGAGGCGGGCAGCGAGGGAATCGAGTTGGTGATGTGGTTGGTGATGCGCGGCGCCCTCGACCCGGTCGTCTCCGAAGCATTTCGAGCGCATCACGTACCCACCTCGAACACCAGCAACGGCGTGATCATCATGACGAACTAGGAGCGGGCTCCTAGTTATGCAACCGGGGACAAATCTGGTCGCCATAGCGACCAAATTCCACCCGATTTCGGCTGACACCCCTCCGCTGACGTTCTAGTGTCCAGTCCGATGACTGAACCTTCTGTTGCCCACCTTGTAGTCGATGCGCTTCGGCGCAGCAATCTCGACCAGCTGTTTTGTCTCCCCGGAGTGCAGAACGACGATTTCTTCAACGTCTTGTTCGATGCCAAGGACATTCGTCCCATCGTCACCCGCCACGAACAGGGCGCTGCCTATATGGCACTCGGAGCGGCGCAGGTAACCGGCAAACCTGCCGCTTTCTGCGTCGTCCCCGGCCCCGGAATGCTCAACGCCGCGGCTGGGCTTACCAGCGCCTACTGGGCCTATGCGCGGGTACTCGCGGTCATCGGCCAGATCCCGACGTTTGCGCAAGGCCGCGACACGGGAGCCCTTCACGACCTGAACGACCAGACCGCAATCCTGCGCCAACTCACCAAACAAGCCGTCGCCGTTCACGACCCCGCCGACGCTGTCGGGCTCATACAATCCGCCATCGACGCGGTGCATTCCGGAACCCCACGACCGGTGAGCCTCGAAGTGCCAGCCGATATCTGGGCGCAACCGGCCGACGGCATTATCGAAGACCCCGCCATCACCACACCGATTGCCGACCCGGGCGACATCGAACGTGCCGCCGCACTACTGGCCAAAGCCGAGCGCCCGATGATCGTTCTGGGCTCCGGTTCGTTCGGCGCCAGTGAATCGATCATCGCGCTTGCTGATCTACTACAAGCCGCGGTTACCACCCGGCGCGCGGGGCATGGCACGGTACCAACCTCACATCCGCTCTTCGTCCCATTGACCGCGGCGCACCGGATGTGGGCCGAAACCGACGTGGTCGTCGGCATTGGCACCCGCATGGAATGGCAGCTCGGAGGCTGGGGGGTCGACGAAGACCTGAGCGTTATCCAGATCAATGTCGATGGTGAAGAACTCGACCGGTACGGCTCGACAACCGTTGGGATCCACGCCGACGCCGACGCTGCGTGTCGGGCACTCATCGAAGCTATTGGGTCGTTGGATCGACCTTCGCGAATCCGCTACTTCGACGAGCAGCGGGAGTGGTTCGACGAGCTCACGACCAATATGGAACCGCAACGCAGCTACACCGCGGCAATACGTGACGTGCTGCCACCCGACGGTGTGCTGGTGGAAGACGTCACCCAAATCGGATTCGCTTCGCATTTGTGGTTCGACCACCTTCAACCGCGAAGCTTCCTTACTTCTGGTGCAGCGGGAACTCTTGGTGCGGGCACAGCCCAAGCGATCGGAGCGTCGGCTGCCACCGACCGCCCGGTGGTCGGTATCGTCGGCGACGGCGGCTTCTTGTTCACCGCTACTGAACTGGCCACCGCTGTACAGCACGACATCCCCTGCAACATCGTGTTGTTCAACAACAGCGCGTATGGAAACGTGCGCCGCATTCAACAGGAACGCTTCGGCCCCGATCGCACCATCGCCAGCACGCTCGAGAACCCCGACTTCGCGAAGTTGGCCGACGCCTTCGGCGTTCGCTACTGGCACGCCGACTCGCCGGAGTCGCTCATGCCAGCGCTAAGTGGTTCGCTGATGCACGACGGCCCCAGCATGGTCGAAGTAACCGTCGACCCAATGCCCAGTCCCTGGCCATTCCTGCGGCTTCCCCGAGTTCGCGGTAAGTCCGCTAGCGAAGCTTGAGAGAAGCAAGCGGCGGCAGGTTAGGGTCGATCATGCTTTCAGACGCTGCCATCACGCCATCGGCCGAACGCCTTGCTGCCTTTAAAAAGGCATGGGCCAACCTGATAGCCGCGGGCCCCACGCTCTCGGCCGCCGAGCGGATCGGCGTCATCGACGATGCTCGTGCCGCTTGGGCGGGTGCCCCCGAACCTAGTCAGGCAAGTGGGCCCTTAGGCGAGGTCGCACACTGGCTCGCCGTCGATGCCGGTGGTTTCACCGCCGCCACCGTCGACGATCTGGAAGCGCATGGGCTCGACCGGTTCCGCTACTTGGAAGCGGTGGGAGTTGTCGGCCGCTTGTCGAACCTCGATTTCTACGCTCGTGGGCTCGGCGCTTCGCTGCCCGATACGCCATCGCCCAGCGACGCCGCCCACGGCCCAACCGGCGACTACATACACGAGGCCGCCCTCACCAACGGCTGGGTACCAGCTACCACTCCCATGTTCGCCCCCGGGGTTCTCGATGCTCTGCCAGCCGAAGGCGAGGCACTGCGCGACCTGCACGAGCCCATGTATATGGAGATGGAACAGATGGGCGACAACAAGTATACCGACGAGCTGTCGCGTGCCCAGATCGAATACATCGCCGCCCGAGCGTCATATCTCAACGAGTGCTTCTATTGAATGCTCGCCCACACAAGCTTTCTCCGTGCGAGTAGCGAAGCTCTAGGCATTGACCTCGACATCACCGCGGTGGCCACCGGCGCCGCTCCCCCGCTGCCGGGCGGAGCCGAGTTAGCGGCACTGGTCGAAGCGATCACCACCCGCACCGACTACGACCCCCAAGCCGAACGCAACGCACTCGTCACTGCCGTCGGCGAGTCGGCCACCGAACGAGCCATCGGAGTATGTGGCACCTTCCAGATGATGAACCGCCTACTCGATGGGGTCGGTGCCCCGGTAGCCAAGAGCC
>CBERPN010000258.1:0-6498 GCA_965524675.1 uncultured bacterium | reverse complement strand
GAACGGGTGCGAGGCGGAACGGTCGATGGAATCATCTTTATCGACGTATTCTTCGACGATGATGAAGCCGAGGGGCTAGCCGATTTCGACTTGCCAATGGTGCTCATTGGTTCACGGCTATCGTTGGGTCATTCGCTAACCATCGACAATATCGCTGGTGCACGCCTCGCAGCTCAACACCTGATCGACCTTGGCCATCGCCAACTGCTCTTTATTGGCGGAGCACAAGAATTCGAGCTCGTGTCGCCCGTCAGCAATCTGCGCGAGCAGGGAGTGCGCTCTGTAATTCGCGACGCGGGTCTCCCAGATTCTGCACTCGAATCGAACTACGAGGGTGACTTCTCTACTGCGGGAGGCCAACGCGTAATGGCGAAACTCGCTGAACGCGACTCCGACTTGCCAACCGGCATCGTGTGCGCATCGGACGAAATGGCAATCGGCTTCATGACCGAAGCTGTTAGGCGCGGCTATTCGGTTCCTGGCAGCTTTTCTGTGGTGGGATTCGATGATCACGACATGTCGGACTTGTTCGGGCTCTCAACTATTCGCCAGGGAGTGCGCGACAGCGGCAAACTCGCAGGTCAACTAATCCTCGACACCCTCGATAGCGACGAGCCAGGTGAGTTTCAACACATCGAACGCCCACTCGAACTGGTAATCCGAAACTCGACCAGCGCGCCCTAGGGCAGGCTCCTAGAAAGAGTCACCGCGCCATGACGGAATTATGGTGAGTGACTGGCGCGACGGGCCGTGGTCCGATACTCTGCGCTATGAAAACGTTTACAGTTCCCGGGGCAGGTTGGTCTGGGAATGTTGATTCTGGAGGGAATTCCCAATGAAAAGCACATGGATAAGGCTGCTTGCAGCCTTACTCACCTTGACCTTGGTTGCCGCGGCCTGCGGGTCCGACACCGTATCCGACGTGGTCGACGACGCTACCGACAGCGTTAGCGACGACGCGGCTGCAAGCCTTGACGCAGCGAAACAGGCAGCGGCCGACGCCGAAAAGCGCGCCGAAGATGCCGAAGCGCGCGCCGACGACGCAGAAAAGGCAGCTGAAGACGCTGCCGCTGGCGCCGACGCCGACCCCGAGCCTGCGGGCGACGGTGGTATCGAGGGCACCACGGTTACCGTTTCGGGCCCTGAACGGTCCGAAGCTGAAGCTGGCGCACTAAACGCGGCACTCGAAGAGTTCGGTAACGCTAACGGCATCAACATCTTGTACAAGGGTTCGGCCGCATGGGAAGCCGACATCAACATCCAGCTAGCCGCCGGGTCAAACCCCGACATTTCGATCTTCCCGCAACCCGGAAAATTGGCTGACTTCGCACGCGAGGGCTCAGTTCTGCCCTTGCCCGACGAGACAACTGCCGCCGTTGCCGAGAACTGGACCGAATCGGTCATGGGCTTCGGGCTGGTAGACGGAGTTCAGTACGGTGTGCCCAACAAGAACGACCTCAAGTCGCTGGTTTGGTACCAGCCAGCGCGCTTCGAGGCGGGCGGATACGAAATCCCCCAGACTCTCGACGAGCTTTGGGCACTGTCCGACACGATGATCGCCGACGGCAACACCCCGTGGTGCATCGGCATCGAGTCGGGCAACGCAACCGGTTGGCCCTTCACCGACTGGGTCGAAGACATGATGCTTCGCACCACCACCCCCGAGAACTACGACGCCTGGACAACCGGCGACCTGCCATTCTCGAGCCCCGAGGTTCAGAACGCAATGGAGATCGTTCTCGAACAGTGGAACAAGCCAGGCGCAGTGTTCGCGGCAGGCGGCAGCATCGCCACCACCACATTCCAGGCCAACGGCGAACCACTCGTAGCCGGCGACTGCATGATGCACCGTCAGGCATCGTTCTTCTCCGCGTTCTTACCAGAGGGCACCCCGGTCGCCGATGGCAGCGAAGACGCCGTCGACGTGTTCTACTTCCCCGAGGGCAGCACCGGACGCCCGGTCCTTGGTTCGGGTACCCTCGCCGGTGCCTTTGAGGATCGCCCCGAGGTTTGGGCAGTAATGGAGTACTTCGGTTCGCCCGAATACGCCAACGCTCGCCAAGCCAAGCAAAAAGAGCTCAAGACCGGTGACGAGGAAGGCGACGTTCTGTCGGGCTTCAACACCGCCAACCTTGGCGCCGACCCGTCACTGTGGGCTCCACTCGAGCAGTCGTTCCTCGAAATCTTGGCTAACGCCGAGGTTCTCCGCTTCGACGGATCCGACCTGATGCCCGCTGACGTAGGCGCTGGCACGTTCTGGAGCGAAGGTACCGCCATGGTTAACGGCGACACCACCATCGAAGAAGGCACCGCCGCAATCGATGCGAGTTGGCCTTCCTGATCCCCCCACTAATGACGTTGAGATTGGGCGATGCGTCGCCCGATCTCTCCGTCGTTGGGACCCAACGGCTAGGATTTTCCAATTCGGAGCCTAGGGATGTAGACGTAAGTTCGGTTTCGTGGCTGGGGGCAACGTGCTGAAGATTCTTGGCACAATCACGTTCATCGCACTAGTTATCCTGGCGTTGCGCGCCTGGGCTAAGCTGTTTAAGGCCGACCAATCGAAGTTCTTAAAGGTCAGTGCCTTTATCGCGGCCATCGTGGTTCTATTCGCACTCGCCGGCGTCGAGTTCGGCGACCTGGGCGACGCCTTCTCTGGCGAGAAGTTCGAGCGAGTACTCGACATGCTCGGCACCGTTCTGATTTCGGTTCTGGCCTGTATCGGCCTTTGGGTCGTCTCCAACAAGCTGCTCGGAACCTTACGGTTCGGGTGGGACATCTTTGTTGGGATCATGGGGGCGCTGTTAGGCGCCCTACTCTTCGGCGTGCTCCGCGGTAACCGTGCGGTATTCCCGATCTTCGCCGATCGCGACCCGATCGAACTGTTCTCGGGCACCGGAGCGCTAGGCAACCTGGAGTGGCCAATCGCCGGAGCGCTAGTTTTCGGGATTGGCGGCTACGCCATGCGCCGTTTCGGACGTCGCGAACTCCGGTTACTCGCGGCTGTCGTGACCGCCGTAGTAACCGGCTACCTGCTCGCTCACTACCTGAAGCCTTGGCACCGCCCAAACAACATCGACTGGATCTCCACGGTCATCACCACCATCGTCGGCGCAGGGGCTGGTGCGGTAGTCCGCATCCGCCGCGACGACCAAATCCCCGGCATCTTGATGGGGGCAGGCTTTGGCTTCGCCGTCGGCGCTTGGATGCTGTCGCCTTGGCAAGGAATCGACTCTCCCTGGGTGGCCGCAATGGTTCCGCCGCTCCTCGTCGCGGTGGGCGTCGCCTGGCCCGCTAACCCGAGTTCGCGAATCGTCGGCTACTTCGAGAACCGCGCTCGCGCCACGGTATTTCTCGCTCCAGCGATGATCTTCCTGCTCATATCGTTGGTGATCCCGGCTATCCGCACCGGCCTCTTGTCGTTCAAGGATCGCCGCTCGACCGAATGGGTTGGCGTCGAGAACTACAACACGCTGTTCAGTGATCCGAAATCGTTCGACGTCAGCGGCTGGACAAACCTATTTACATCCAACCTGTTCATTCTGGCTGTTGTCACCCTTTTGGCTGGCGTCTTAGTTGGGTTCCTCAACGGCTGGCGCCGTAACGGCTCACCCGGCTTTGAGTCGACACCAGCGTCGACGTCGGGCATGTTGTTCGCTGCTTTCCTTTTCGTCTCGGCATCGATGGCCGTGCTTCGCGGGACCTTCTTCAATAACCTTTGGTGGGTTGTTACCGTCGTCTCGGTCGCGACTGTCGCCGGCCTTTTGATAGCCGTGCTGGCCGACCGTGCGACCATTGGCGAAAAGGCAGCGAAGTCACTGATCTTCATGCCAATGGCCATTTCGTTCGTAGGTGCATCGATCGTCTGGCGGCTTCAATACCAGGCTCGCCCACCGAGCAAGAATCAGACCGGCGTGCTCAACGCTGTCTGGGTCGGGTTAGGCCGTTTAGGTCAATCGGGCACAGCCCGGATCGTCGTGCTGCTCGTGCTGGCTGCCATTATCGTGGCTCTGGTCGCGAGAGCCATACCACGAGCCCGTCAAGGGCTTCCGTTCGTCGGTTCAGCGATAACTATCATCCTGCTGGGCTACCTCTTCTTTCGCCTCGCCGACCGGCGAATCGGCGGCTACGCCATCAACGCTGCGGGTGAATTCAGCCCCGAGCCGGTGCTCTTCTTAACCAATCAGCCGTTCAACAACGTGTTCTTGATGATCATCATGATCTGGATGCAGACCGGTTTCGCGATGGTGATCCTCTCGGCTGCCATCAAAGCGGTACCGCAGGAATTGATCGAGTCGGCCAAGGTCGATGGCGCCACCGAATCGCAGAGCTTCTATAACGTGACTCTCCCCCAGATCATCCCGACGCTCGGCGTAGTAGTCACCACCATGATCGTGCAGGTAACCAAGGTGTACGACATCGTCAAGGTCGCGGGCCAAGGCGGTCGCTTCGGCAACAACGTGCTAGCAAACGAAATGTTCGAACAGTCGTTTGCGTTCGGCAACTTCGGGCTGGGCTCGGCTATCGCAGTGGTGATGTTCCTTACCGTGCTCCCGGTAATGATCTACAACATTCGCAGCATGCAGAAAGCGCAACTGTAATGGCGGCCCCAGCAATCTCACCCCGTGGCGCTACCGGTTCGCCAACCCTCGGTCAACGCATCTATCAAAAACTGAGTGACGTACCCGCCTGGGCGCTTTGGATCCTCGTCCTCGTCTGGACAATTCCCAGCCTCGGCCTTTTCGTAAACTCATTTCGCGGCCGCGACGCGCAACGCAACGATGCCTTCTGGAACATCATCAGCGAGCAGGACGCAACATTTGAGAACTACCGGTCGGTGCTCTCGGCTGGCGCCACGAATGATCTCACCGACTCGCTGATCACCAGCTTTGCCATAGCGGTACCGGCCACAATCATCCCGATCGCCTTTGCCGCCTTTGCCGCTTACGCGTTTGCATGGATCGACTTCAAAGGTCGCGAATGGTTCTTTATCGCCACCATCGCCCTTCTGGCAATCCCCCTGCAGGTGGCGCTCATCCCATTGCTACAGCTCTACAATGGCGGCGCGGCCTTCTCGGTGCCCTTCACCGACAAGACCTTAACGATGTTGCCGTTCTTCGACCTCAGCGGTAGCGCTGAAGCTGTCTGGCTAACCCACACAGGATTCGCGATGCCGTTCTCAATATTCCTGCTACACAACTACATCTCGCAGCTTCCTCGAGAGATCTTCGAATCGGCCCGCATCGATGGCGCCGATCACTTCACAACGTTCTGGCGCCTAGTGCTGCCTCTGTCGATCCCGGCGCTCGCGTCGTTTGCGATCTTTCAATTCCTCTGGACCTGGAACGACTACCTCATCGCCAACACCATGCTCGACGCATCATCCTCGCTGCCAACAACTGTGCGTATCGCCAACCTCGCTGGCGATTTCGACAATACCGACCATCTATTGACCGCGGCCGCATTCATCCAAGCCTTCGTCCCCCTAACCGTATTCTTTGGCCTACAGCGTTACTTCGTAAGAGGCCTACTAGCCGGCTCGGTAAAAGGCTGACGGGGCTAACGGTGTCAGACACGTCCCTAATCAAAACGTCCCTAATCAGAACCCCTGGTTAGATGAACGATGACAATCGGACGATCGGTGTTGGGCCGCACCCACTCCCCTGGCCCGACGACCCGCGCCTCGACGCTGAGCTGCTAGCCGAGGGCGATCGCCGCAATGTGGTCGACCAATACAGGTACTGGACACGAGAGGCCATTGTCAACGACCTCGATACCAGGCGCCACGGTTTTCACGTGGCCGTCGAGAACTGGGAACACGACCTCAATATCGGGACACTCGTTCGCAACGCGAATGCGTTCATGGCAGCCGAGGTTCACATCGTCGGAAAGAAGCGCTGGAACCGCCGCGGCGCAATGGTTACCGACCGCTATCAACACGTTCGCCACCACCCCACCATCGAAGAGTTCGTAGACTGGGCCTACGAGGCGCAACTCCCAATAGTCGGTGTCGACAACCTTCCCGGTTCGGTGCCGTTCGAATAAGTAGCGCTGCCGAACCGCTGCGTGATGCTGTTCGGCCAAGAAGGGCCAGGTCTATCCGAACCCGCAAGGGCAGCGGTTGGCCAAGTCTGTTCAATCAGCCAGTTCGGCTCGACCCGAAGCATCAACGCCGGAGTTGCCAGCGGAATCGCCATGTACGCATGGCTAACCCAGCATGTCCTGGGAGCCCAACAAACCCGCTCGGATTAGAAGTCGGCTTCTGAGGGTACCGGTACACCGGCGCGGTAGTAGGTAAACAGTTCGGTGATGAGTTCGCTGATGCCTTCGGTGCCAGGACCACTCAAATCGATCGTGATCACATTGCTGTTAATGTGAACCGACCCGATTCCGCCTCGCTCGAACAGCCTGCGTGCCAGCTCATCGGCAGGATGATTGCCGAGAATCTCAGAACCGGCAACATAATGCTCGTGGCCCATACCGGTAATGCTGCGGTTT
>CBERPN010000257.1:0-6545 GCA_965524675.1 uncultured bacterium | reverse complement strand
CGCGTTTCCATCGCCGTCGATGAATCCGCTATACGGGAATCTTGGGTCGTCAGAACGCCAGGGATTATTCTTCGCTACGCAGCGTTGCGCTCAAAGGAACCCGATGCTTCAACCGAAAAGATCCATAACGCGCTCGCCGCTCATCTCTGTCGTTGTACGGGATGGCAAACGATCGTGGAAGCCTGGGACGCCTATGGCGGACCGTCTATCGAACGCGATCTAACCAAGGCCGCGGAACGTGCGCGCCTCGAAGGCCACACTGCCCAACAGGTCGGTGCCGGAGTCGCCTCGGGTCAAGGAGGATTTGCTGACGATTCCTACCCTGAAGGCGCCCTGGTGGCGGTTCGTTCAAGCGAGGGCTGGGCAACGGGTGAGTCACTTCTCGATACGCGTCGCGCCGCTGGCAAGGTACAGGGCCGACGCACCACCGCCGAGCTCTCCCATCCACTGGAGCTGCCGCCCGGTGAGTGGGCGATTACCTTGGCAACCACCTGGGTCGAGCCCGCCTACCTCGAGACCGATGCATCGTGGGCAGCGCCGGGCGGGACCGGCGCTTCGCCGCTCGGCAATGGCGGCGCATTTGGCGGAAAAATCGATTCTCCGGTGTCCGAGGTGGCGGTCCGGCTAGCGGACGAGCACGATCGACCGGTTCGTGCGCTCTTTTCCCGAGAGGACACTGTGCGCTTTGGCCCCAAGCGCCCACCCATCGCAGCCGGTATCAACCCGGACGGAACCGGCATTATTCGGGTGGTCGCCACCGACGGTATCGCCGACGCAATCCGCAGCATCGCTCCCGATCTCGTGGTCGAAGAGGTCGACGTGAATGGTCTGAACACATCGTCTGATATTCGTGGCGCTGGTTGGGTCGAGGCGTCGATTCTGTTGGCTGCTGCGCGCGGCGCCGTTGGAACGCTGCAGGCACCGGGCGGCGGTTCTGCTTCGGTCGAAATCGTCGACGAAACGATACGGGTATGGGTTGACGCTGGTCGCGCTCTCGATGCGGTAGTTCTACGTTCCTACTGCATCGGGGCTGCTCACATGGCGTATAGCTGGGTCACCTCGGAGGGCCTGGTCGTCGATGAAGCTGGTGAAGTGCACGACCTGACGGTGCGTTCGTTCGGCATCGTGAAAGCATCAGAAATGCCCCGCGTCGAAATCGAGATTGCTGAATCAGACTCCGAGCCCACGAACGGCAGTGATGCCGTATTTGCCGCAGTCGCAGCAGCGGTCTGGATCGATCGAGGACTGCCACCCAGGTGGCCGACCGATCGGTAGATCAAGCTTTTCTTTCTTCTTCGCAAGCGAACTGCGCGGTTCTGAGCGATGATCGGGGCTGTGCTTCCCCTGCCGCCACCGCCCACCGAGCCAAGCGCTCCCGCTGGTTGGTACGAAGATCCCTGGCGGATGGCACCCTGGCGCTGGTGGAACGGAGCGGTGTGGAGCGCGCATACCGGAGCCGCAAAAGAAGCCAAACCGCGGCTTCCAAACTGGGTGAGCCCTCCGGTGGTACTCGCAGCGATACCAACCGTGCCAGGAATTGCGATCTATGCGGTACTGGCGCCGTTAGCGATCGTGTTGGGGTTAGTTCCGCTGCTGATTGTTCTACCGATTCTGGCGTGGCTCGATCGGGTCGAGCCAGAACCATGGTCGTCGCGGATTCACGCCGTCCTGTGGGGTGCCGCGGTGGCGGGATTCATCTCGGTGGTCGTGAACTCGCTCGTTGGCTTCGCAGCCGGTGAGGCAATCGCTGGGATCGTGTCGGCCCCTTTGGTAGAGGAAGGGACGAAGGCCGCTGGTTTGCTATGGGCGGTCCGGCGCAAGGAACTCGACGGAGTTGTCGACGGAATCGTCTATGCCGGATGGATTGGTCTGGGGTTCGCGGTCGTCGAAGACTTCGCTTATTTCGCTCTAGCCGCCGACCAAGGCGTGTTGTTCCAAACCTTTGTTCTCAGAGCGATTCTCACACCGTTCGCCCATCCTCTGTTCACGGCATGGACGGGTCTCGCCGTTGGCATGGCGGTTTCCAAGGGCAAGCCGGTGTTTCCGACGGCTTTGTGGGGCCTGGCACTCGCCGTTGCCACCCACGCATCTTGGAACGGGTCGCTGCTACTCGCCGAGGAGGTGGATCAGCCCTGGATCGTGCTGGTTGCAATGGCGCTATTCGTCGCCTTGTTTGTTGCGGCGGTTGTCACCGTGATCAAATACCGGCGGGTCGAGCAGCAGCACTTCTCAGACGCTGTGCCGTTCCTCGCCCACCGTTACGGGCTTCCCGCCGGCGATGTTGAAGTCTTCGGGAGCTGGGCGGCTATGAGGTCGACCCGCAAAGCGCTATCGCGGCCTCAGCGCAAAGACTTCGACAAAGTGCACAGCACACTGGCGCGTCTAGCGGTTCTTCATAGTCAACCAGGAGAGGTCGATCACGCGGCCGAACACGTGCTCAACGCTCAACTACAAAGCGCTCGCAACAAAGCCTGAACTCGTGTCAGGATTGGCGGCTCAGGCAGCCAAATCTGACACCGGTTGCGGCGGCGGGGCTAAGGTTTTGCCTATGAGTAAACCTGTTGGTCCGTATACCCCTGTCGTGCGCGCTGGCGACTACATTTTCACGTCCGGGCAGCTCGGGTTATTCGACGGTGCCTTGGCGGCCGGTGGTGTCGAGCCCGAACTCGAGCAGGCGATGAAGAACCTTGCCGCGCTACTCGAAGGCGAAGGCGCCGCGATGAGCGATGTTGTAAAGACTACGCTTTTTCTAACCGACATGGACCACTACGCCGTCGTCAACGAGGTCTACGTCGCAGCCTTTGGCGATCACCGACCCGCGAGATCGGCGGTGGCCGTGGCGGCGCTACCGCTTGGCGCAACCATCGAGATCGAAGCCATCGCGCACGTAAAGGGCTGACCCCCGCTTTCCCTAGCGCTAGTATTCGTTGGTTGTTGTATCGGTGTGGGCCCATGGGTTGGCCTGCGCAACCGCGAGCAATTCGGATTCCACGTTGTCGGCATCTACCGCGCTCTTAGTGAGGTAGCCAATCGCCGCGGCGAGGCCCGCAAATGACATCAGGATGGCTACGGGCATGACGATGACCAGCACGATCAAAAAGACGATTGCTCCAAACATAGGGCTCATTGTACTCCTACCCAGACCAGCGGCTGCGGCCGAACGAATAGCCGACCGATCGTATGGTGTTGATGAGGTTGGCGTGTTCCTCACCCATCTTTGAGCGGAGCCGTCGGATATGCACATCGACGGTGCGTGCGCCGCCGTAGTAGTCGTAGCCCCATACCCGCGATAGCAGGGTCTCGCGGGTAAACACCTTGCCGGGATGCGAGGCTAGGAACCGCAGAAGCTCGTATTCCATGTAGGTGAGGTCTAACGGGCGATCGTCCACAACGGCTTGGTAAGTCTCGAGGTTGAGCTTGAGCGGCCCATGTTCGACCACTTCGGAGCGGGTTCCGCGACCTGCGCGCCAAAACACGTGGCCGAGCCTTACCTCGAACTCACGTGGATGAAACGGTGTGAGCATGAAATCGTCGAACAGGTCTTGACGGTGTTCGAGTTCGGCTAATTGCGCACCGCTGATCAACAGCAGCAGAGGCTCTAACGGAATCTCGACCTTGCGCAAAGCGCGGCACACTTCGAAGGCTGCGTTTGGGTCGGAGTCGGCCACCACAACCGCGCCACCCCACCCCTCCTCGGGCTCTTTGGCCGCAACCTCTTCTCCGGCGGCAACCGCCTTCCAACTCCAACCGGACAGATCGAGCGCCTGGGCTAGCTCGGGTGGGCAGGGATCAGGAAATACCAGCAGCCGTTCCATCAGAGAGTCACCATGTGGGCAGGTAGCGTTCGTACTCGAACGGGGTTACCTGGCGCTGAAACTCTTGCCATTCGGCTCGTCGGTTTCGGATGAACCATTCGAATATGTGCTCGCCGAGAGCGTCGCACACTAACTCCGACTTCTCCATCTCGTCGAGCGCTTCCACCATCGACTGCGGAAGCCGCGAGATTCCGGATTCTCGGCGTTCGTCGACGGTGAGCTCAAACAGATTGCCCTTCGCCTCCGGCACAAGCTCGTAGCCTTCGCGAACCCCTTTGAGCCCTGCGGCAAGCAGTACCGAAAAGGCTAGATACGGGTTGCACGCAGGGTCGATGGCTCGGTATTCGACGCGAGTGGCGCTTTCCTTACCGGTCTTGTGGATCGGCACCCTCACCAAAGCCGAGCGGTTGTTGCGAGCCCAAGTGAGGTATTGCGGTGCTTCGAAACCGTCGTTGATTCGGCGATAGGAGTTGATTAGCTGGTTGGTTACGGCGGTGATCTCACGAGCATGTGTCAATAATCCGGCGATGAAACTCTTGGCCGTCTTGGACAAACCGTGCTGGTCGCTAGGGTCAGCAAACGCGTTGACCCCGTGCTCGAATAGCGACATGTGGGTATGCATGCCTGACCCCTGAACTCCATTGAGTGGCTTGGGCATAAAGGTTGCGTAGATACCGCGCTCCATAGCGATCTTCTTCACAACCAACCGAAGCGTCATGATGTTGTCCGAGCAGTTCAGGGCATCGGTGTACTGAAGATCGATCTCGTGCTGGCTAGGGCTGTCTTCATGGAAGCTGTACTCCACCGGAATCGAAAGCGCCTCGAGCATGTGCAGCGTCTTCTTACGCAGATCACTCGAAACGTCGGCGGTGGTGAGGTCGAAGTATGAGGCTTGGTCGATCGGCTTTGGTTGCCCCTGGGTCGGGTCACCGTTCTCGAAGTAGAAGAACTCAACCTCGGGAGCGCAATAGAATTCATAGCCTTGTTCGTGTGCGGCTTTTAGGTTGCGACGCAAGACCTGCCGTGGGTCGCCCTCAAAGGCTGTTCCGTCGAGGCGTTCGATGTCGCAAAAGATAAGCGCTGAGGGCTCATCGTCCTTCGCCCAGGGCAGCAGCTCGAAGGAACTTGCATCGGGTCGGGCCAGAACATCGGACTCCTGCACTCGACTGAAGCCATCGATGGCAGAGCCATCAAACTGAAGCCCTTCGTTGAACACGTCTTCCAGCTCGGCTGGCGAGATCGCAACCGATTTGTGCTGGCCCAAGACGTCGGTGAACCAAAGCCGCACCAGTCGCACACCGCGTTCCTCGACAGTTCGAAGCACATAGGCCTGTTGTTTGTTGAGTACCTCGTCGTTTGACGGGCTCTGTGACGACGACTCCGATGGCATCTATTGAGTATGACAAACTCTTGACCCGGTTTTGTAGCCGCTGGTGCTGTCGTTCACACGCTGTTCACAATCAGGCAACACAAGTGAACACCTCCGTATGGAATGATGGGCAGAGGCTCCCCTAGCGTCGTCACCATGCGACGTCTCTACGGCGTGAGCGAAAGACGACAAACAATGGAGAACGCTCGTGTACAGAGCTGAATACATCTGGATAGACGGCACCGAGCCGAGTGCCGAAGTTCGCTCAAAAACAAGGATCTTGGCCGACGGCACCTCTCCGGGAATCTGGGGGTTCGATGGTTCCAGCACCAACCAGGCCACTGGCGATAACTCCGATGTTGTTCTTCAACCCGCTTTTGAGTGCCCCGACCCAATTCGAGGCGGCGACAACATTTTGGTCTTGTGCGAGACCTTGCTTACCGGCGACATGTCCCCACACCCGACCAATACTCGCGCTTTAGCAAGGGCCGCCGAGGATAAATATGGCGACCAAAATCCTTGGTTTGGCCTAGAGCAGGAATACACCATGATCGACCCGGCGACCGGCTGGCCATCAGGGTTCCCTCCAAACGGATTTCCGGCACCGCAGGGCCCGTACTACTGCGGAGTCGGCGCTCTGAAAATTCATGGCCGAGATGTGGTCGAAGAGCACACCGATCTGTGCATCAATGCGGGCCTGAAGATTTCAGGAACCAACGCCGAGGTCATGCCCGGTCAATGGGAGTTCCAAATCGGACCAGCCGGCTGCGTCGAGGTGGGCGACCATCTGTGGGTAGCCCGCTACCTGCTGTACCGCATTGGCGAAGAACACGATATTGAGATCACAATCGCTGGCAAACCCATGAAGGGCGACTGGAATGGGGCGGGGATGCACGCCAACTTCTCCACCGACAAGATGCGAGAAAACTACGATGCTGTCGTTGCGGCCGCCGAATCACTCGGTGCGCCCGGCAAACCAGAAGAACATCTTCTCGGCTATGGCCACGGCATCGAGGAACGCCTCAGCGGAGCGCACGAGACCCAACGCTTCGACCAGTTCAGCTACGGCGTGTCGGACCGCGGTGCTTCGGTGCGTATCCCGTGGCAGGTCGCTCAAGACGGTAAGGGCTACATCGAAGATCGCCGCCCGAACGCTAACGCCGATCCGTATATTGTGGCTGCGCTAATGACTAACACCATTGGTGCGGCGCTGGCCTAGAGCGGCTGGCGCTCCATTCCTGCGACTGTTCAGTGCGAGAATCGACAGGCTCGAACATTTGTTCTTGACAGTGTGGTGATAGTTCGATAGGTTACGTGTCATGACCTGTTCGGCCACCACCTCTGACACTCTTCGGCGGATT
>CBERPN010000256.1:0-6562 GCA_965524675.1 uncultured bacterium | reverse complement strand
CGGCGCAGATTGCAACACCCGTCAACCCGAAATTGCGGCGATTATGCACACTGGGTGAGCATCAGCGCCGCCAGAACGGGATTTCCGTCTTGCCGATCGCGTATTTGCCCCGCAAGGATGAACATCGTGCAGGCTTTTCTGATGCAATCACTCATCGCTTCAGTTGTGTTGACGCTAGCGCTAAATTTGTTGCCACGACTGTTTCCGCGAGCCGCCGACCGTGCCGAGCAGCGGGTTCACGACCAGGTTCGTCAGGCCTTCGATGAACGAGACCAGAGCTCGCAGGAACCGCAGCGACGTACGAGTATCAAGGTCTTCTTTCCGTGGAAAGCCATGCTGGCGATTTCGGTAGTGCTAACGGTGCTCGTAAACCTTGTCGGATACTTCGCGAACTAATTGGACACACCGGCTGCCATGTCGGTGCTACGAAGCAACCGGCCGGTTAACGAGCCGGTGTGTTCTCCGGCTTCCATAAACGGAACCCCATTCACAATCGTGTGATCGATGCCGGTCGACCGTTGCACAAATCTGGGTACGTCACCGGGAAAATCGTGCACGATCTCTGGCACCGGAATGCTCAGGGCGTCGAGATCGATGACGTTAACGTCGGCGTAACTTCCGACCTTGAGCGTGCCACGATCGGCGTAGCCAATGAACTCTGCGGTATCGCCCGAGACCGCACGCACACCCTCTTCGAGAGTTAGGACTTCTTCGTCTCGCACCCAGTGCGACAGGAAATATGTCTGCTGGGACGCATCCATTATCTGAGTTGCGTGAGCGCCTGCATCGGCAAGGCCCAGAATCGTTACATCCGACCGGATCTGCTCTTCGATCGCCTCCGAATCGTTGTTCATTACCGGCCAATTCACGATCGACTTGCCGTCTGATTCGATCATCGCGTCGATGTAGTGCGCTACGGGAGATAGCGACTGCGAGCGCGCGACCGCAGCCATAGATTTCTCGGGAGAACAATCGTAGCTGGCGGGCTGGTCGGCGGCCATTAGATACATGCGCGCGTACAGGCCGTCGTCGTCGCCGCCCTCTTCGATAAGCCTCGCACGAAGCTGTGGGTCGCGTAGGCCTGCAAGTCGCCCGGCCAGATCCTCGCCCTTGAGTGGCTGATACGACGGCAGATTGTCGAGCAATGTGTTCGCAGCCAACGAGAACAAGACGCCAACCGAACGCGGGGTGATCTGGGGGCGCAATTGGGCGCCTGTCTGATTGGCCTGTTCGGAGAGGCTGATCACATCGCGGTAGTGCGTGCCAAGCGAAGCTATCTGCTGAAGGTTAAAACTGAACGGGCGGCCGGTGCTGCGGCTGAGTTCGGCCATCCAGCCAAGTTCTTCTTCGACGCGAGATTCGTTGGTTTCTTCATCGTTGTAGCGAGGTGCAGATTCGAGCACCCCGCGGCCGAGTCGACCGAGCGGCTCCGCAATGGCGAAGAACTCCGACGGTGCGGACCACGTGCCAGGAACGTTTCTGCCGTCGGGAACGCGATGGAACAGACTGCGCGAGATCGAGTATCCGAGCGCCCCCGCCTCCATTGCAGCTTCGACGAGGCTCGCCATTTCAGCAAGCTGCGCCGGGGTGGCTTCAAAGTCGGGTTCGCAGGCCGCCTCTCCGCAGACGTACAACCGAATGGCAACGTCGCCGACGTAGCCGCCAGCGTTAATGCCCAGTGCCATCTGATCGACGGCGTCGAGGTAACCGCCATAGCCTTCCCAGTTCCAGGGCAGGCTATCCAAGATGCACGATGCCGGAATGTCTTCGACGGTCTCCATGCACTCGGCCAGTAGTTGGGCCTGCCCCGGGCGTACCGGAGCAAAGGTCATGCCGCAATTACCCATAACCACCGAAGTGACGCCGTGGTAGCACGACGACGACATCAATGGATCCCAACTGACCTGAGCGTCGAGATGAGAATGAATATCGACGAACCCGGGTGTGACTAATCGCCCTTCGGCATCGATCGTCCTCGTCGCCGCGCCAGAGTCGACATCGCCCACGGCAACGATCCGGTCGCCCGTGACCGCCACATCGGCGCGCTTCGCAGCCGCGCCAGTACCATCCACGACGGTACCTCCAACAATCACCAAATCGTATGCCACAGAGTCCTCCACGTGCCGATGAAGGCACAATAGTTGCCCGGCTCGGGAATCTCTAAAGAACCGCGATGGTTATCGATTGGACCACCCGCCTAGCGAAGGCCATAGCTATGACCCAATTTCGAATCGAAACCAGCCCGTATCGCATCCGGGCAACCCGCGGCGCTGCCGCTCTTGGTCAAAACACCGTGGTCGATACCAGTGCAGCAAAGATGGTTTTCCTCGAGGGCCGCCACCCCGAGTATTACGTGCCAGACGCCGATGTCGACTGGAAGAAGCTCGCGACCGACACCGCCCTCGACGCCTCCACCTCGGCGGCCACCGTCACCAATGGTGTCGCAGCCGACTCAAACACGGTCGAGGGACTTGGTGCGTTCGAAACGATCGGGGTTGATGGTCAGATCATCGGTCAACGCTTTACCGACGGGCCAGCGGCCGGTCTTGTTCGGTTCGACTTCAAAGCTATGGACGGCTGGTTCGAGGAGGAGGAACAACTCTTTGTCCATGCCCGCGACCCATATGTTCGGGTAGATATCATCGAAGCCAGTCGCCGTGTTGAGGTCACCGTCGGCGGGGTGCTTGTCGCAGCAACAGACAGGCCGCGCCTCGTCACCGAAACGGGTCTACCCGGCCGGTGGTACATCCCTCGGATCGATATCAATCTTGGGTTGTTGCAGCCATCGCCAACTCAATCGTCGTGCGGTTACAAGGGCCAAGCGAAGTGGTGGAACGTAGCGATCGAGGGCCACGACGTCGTGGCTAATGCAGCATGGGGGTATCAACGCCCGGTGCCGACAGCATCGAAGCTAGCAAGCCTGATCTGCTTCTTTGCCGAGAAAGAGGCGGTTGAGACAACCGTCGATGGTGAGCGGGTTGAGATGCCCGCTTTTGGGCCATCGATGATTAACCCGAGCCTGTATCTGCAGAATCAGACGCTCTGACAAGCCCTGATCAGCCCTCCAGATAGCCGTCGCATTCAAGCTCGCTAAGGGCCGACACAAACGCTGAGGCGCCACTGAGCAGACTCCCTGTAGCTGCGCCGTCGAACGCTTCGTTACCAGCGTCGACAATGGTTTGTAGCTCGCTGAGGAAGGCCCTGCTAGCGGCTTCGGTGTCGCGGTCGAACAGACCGAAATCGGCTTCGCCCAGGCGAACTACTTCTAGTAGTTGTTCGGCGTCGCCAAAGGTTGCGATTGGCGCGTCACTATCGATTGCTGGTGGAGAATCGTTGTTGGCTAGGTCAACGCTGAGCGCTAGAGCGGTTGCGATCTGTTGGTCGAGCTTGTCGAAATCAACAATTTCGAGATCGTCTCGCACCGTGTGATAACAGCCCGAGTTGGCGTCGCTGAAGAAGACCGAGGGGACTCCGGCCGATACCAGCACAGCGTGATCGCTTCGGCCCTGGCCAAAGAGCAGGCTAAAGCTAAAGGTGTCGAGCGAGGAGGCCTTGGTGGCCTCGACTGTCGACTCGATAAGGTTTTCGCCACCGGTTTCTGCGCCGATCAGCAGGGTTGCATTACCCAAACCGGGCAACAGGTTTGCGCCCTGAATATCGAAGTTCACATATGCGACTGTGTTCTCGAGCGGGATCGACGGATCGGTAACGTAATGCGCAGCACCTAACAGGCCATCTTCTTCACGGTCCCAAAACGCGATGAGAACGCTACGCCGCGGCGGTTTATCGGCACTGGCGATCGATCTGGCGACGCTCATCGCCGCGGCGACGCCGGTGGCGTTGTCGGTGGCGCCGTTGCAGATCGAATCGTCGAGGCCGAGATCGTTGCACTCGCCAGGCCCAAGGTGGTCGTAGTGGGCGCCGACTATCACCAATTCGTCGGCCAGCTCACCACCCGGTATCAGCGCCAACAGATTCGTTCCGCTGGCAAACGATTGGGTGTAACGCGCACTACCGGATTGGTCGGGAAAGGCTGGCGAGGTGAACAGCTCGAGCTGGCCAATAAGTAGGTCCCGAGCAGCCACAGATTCGGCCGTGTCGTTATTTCGCCCATTCAACTCGTCCGACGATAGCGCCGCGACCAACTCCTCGGTGCTCAACTCAACCGCTGACTCGGCGACGATCGTTGTTGGTGGTGGCGTTGTCTCCGGTGCGATCGTGGAGGCGACAACGGCCGTCGTGGTCTCGCTGACGGCGACGGTAGCTGCAGGAGCGTCGCTGGTGGCGACGGGTTGCGAGCTGTTGTCCGAGGACGAACATGCCGAGGCGAGCAAGATCACGGCAATGGCGATTGCGGTTGGCCTCCAACAGTTAAAGCAAATTGTCATGGCGTCTTTCTATCGGTTCGGAACGTTCTCGGCGCATTGAGGGTTTCCTCTCACATGACTCAGAGAACGATTTGGATCGTCGGCGGCGTCGTGCTGCTAATCGTTAGTGTTTGGGCCTTCGGCGGCGGTCGTCAATCAGCAGAAGTCGCTGGCGGCGAGTACAACCCGGTGCTGGCGGGGGAGCGACTGCCAGACGGGTTTCGCCAGCTCTTGCCTCGCGACGCGATCACCCCGGTCTATGAGCCCACGTTCATCGCTGGCGTCGACATTGGTTGGCCAACCGAGGCCGAGGTGATCGGCGTGACGATCGGGGGAGAATCCAAGGCCTACCCCGTAAGTTTCCTGAACTCGCGGGAGATGGTGGTCGACGAGCTCGGCGGAGAACCAATACTTGTTACTTGGTGACCGCTTTGTGCAACGGCGATGGTCCATCGCCGCTCGATCGACGGGCAAGCGCTCGTCTTTGGTAACCAAGGTGCGCTGTGGGGTAATGCCATGACCTGGTGGGATCACGACACCGGAAGTATTTGGAGCCAGCCACTCGGTGAGGCAATCGCTGGGCCACTGAAGGGAGCAACACTCGATCTTTTGCCTGTCGCTTTCACCACCTGGGGTGCCTGGCTAGACGCCAACCCAGAGACACTCGCTCTGATTGCTCCCGCCGGGAATTCAGGGTTTGATCTGGAGGACTTTCTCATCGTGGTGGATTTCGATTCTGAGACAGTGGCATATCCGGTAACCGAGGTGCAGCGTCAAACGGTTATCAACGACGAAGTAGCTGGAGTTCCGGTTGCGATAATCGCCGACCCGGCCGACCCGCAACGCTGGGTGGTGCTTTCGCGACAACTCGACAATGAGGTTGTTGAGTTGGAAGCGGTAGACGACGAGCTTCGAGATGTTCGAACCGGCACCGTGTGGGACCCGGTGCGCGGCTTGGCCCTATCGGGCGAACTCGATGGCGAAGTCCTCAATCTGCTGCCGGCCATCACATCTTTCCCTGGCGATTATCCAACCTTTTGGCCCGACGGAGCTATCTGGACACCATGACCGCATTCGCTACGTTCTTTCGGATTGAACCGGCGTCATGGCAACGCAACTCCGAAACAATGGTTGCTCGTGCCGTAGCCGCGGTGCTAGTGGCGTTCGCTCTGCTGGCGTGGAACCGCTTTGGCGCCCAAGGGGTTGTGGCGCCACGCGCAAGCGTTCGCCTGATTCTAATCGGGGTCTACGGCTGGCTAGGAGCGTCCGTCGCACTCTGGGCGATCGCCCGGTTTACCTTTGGGATCATCGTCCCGTTTCAGCGAACGCTTTGCGTGCTCGGCACGTCTCACATTCCGCTGGTCGTGCTCGGCGGGATCCTACAATTCGCGGGAGTTGTTTTCCGCTGGTTTCTACCTGGGCTAATCGGCTCGATCGTGGTGTTCGGCCTGTGGATGCCAGCGATGTTGGTCGCAGGGTCACGCCACATCTTCGGGCTCGATACAAAACGCGCCGCGACGGTTGTAGTCGTCCCCTACGCAGGCTGGCTGGCGACCGTGGGAGTTGTCCTGCATCGTCAGTTGGGTCACCTGATTTAGCGTTGCCTGGCTGCTCTACCGTGGGGCGATAGTTGACAAACCAGCAGCTTTGGCAGCTTCGCTGAGACGCAAGTCGTAGCAGACCACCTCAGCGAGACTCTCTCCAAAGGCAAGAGCACTTGCAAGATGGATCGCATCCAAGGATCGCAGTCCGGTTGGAAGCAACTCGCCTGCTATTTGCAGGATTCGATCGTCAATACGTAAGAGTTCTAGACGAGCGAGGGTCAATTCGGCCACGCGCTGGGTCTTAGTACCGCCCGCTAGCACTGCTCGCAACACCTCGGTTCGCGCCAAGGCACTTGAGACGAGCGTAGCGGCCCCTGCGAGACAGTCTTTCAGAGCGACTGTTTCTGGCTCCCCGACCACAAGCTTGACGATGGCCGAGGAGTCAAGATAGAGAACGCGGTCACCGTTCATTGGCTCGGAGATTTCGGAGCACTTCAGTAGGTGGGGTCGCAATCGATTCGGAATCGACCGGCTCGGGAAAGCTGTCCTCGATCGCAGGGCTGAGTTGGCCTGACCGACGCATGCGCTCTAATGGGGTTGTCTCAGGAATAGGACTGAGGAGAGCTACCGGCCTACCTCGGTCGGTAACCT
>CBERPN010000255.1:0-6565 GCA_965524675.1 uncultured bacterium | reverse complement strand
AAAAAGGTAAACAGCCCAATCGCACACCCAGGATTTAGAGACGTGTCCGACACCAAATCCGTTGCCACCGAGGCAACGCAGCGCCCCGGCAATCTATTAGAGACGACTGATTAGGGACGTGTCTGACACCAAAGTCCAGGCTGAGAGAAAGCAACCTTGGGAGGCCCGAGCGCGGTAGGGCGAATGGCGCTAGCCCGTAGCTTGAGCCCGGCGGTCTGCGTGGCCGGGGAACGCCAGCAAGCAACGCGAGTTCGCAAAGCCGAGAGCCATAGCGGAGCACCGGAGCTGCAGGCGGAGAAAGGCAAGACTGTGATCAAGTAGTCCCGTCGCGCTAGCGAGGGCGAGTTTGGAAAGTGAAGAGTCATAGCGGAGCGCCGGAGCCGGAGGCGGGGAAAAGGTGATTGTAGGCTTGGGCTACTTATGATCCGAGTTTCTGACGCCAATCGCGACGCCACCCGTGATCTGTTTGAAAAGGGCGCTCTTTACTGCGTACGTACCTACGACCACGCCAACACAAAGCCCATTATCTTCGTCGAGCGAGACATCGCTCTGATGTTCAGCGGCCGTGCCGGGTCGAGCTTCGCCATGAAGTGGTATCTGCACCACAACAAGATCAAGAGTCAGTATGCGTGGGCTCACGCTCATCGCACAAAGGTGATCTATCCGGCGGCTTGGCACCAAGAGCGTCGCGAAGCAATGTATGCAGGTGGCGACTTCAAGCTCATTCGCTTTACCCGCAACCCGTTCACCAGGGCGGTCAGCTCATTTCTCCACAGCACCCAGAATGAGCCGGTGTCTCGAAATATCGTCAAGTGGTTGGGCCACCGCGATGGCTATTCTTTTCTGCAGTTTCTTAGCTTTGTCGCCGACACGGGTGTGCAGAGGGTCAACAATCACTTTGCCCATCAGTTTTCATATCTCGAGAAGATCCACGAGTTGGACGCCTTTTGCCCGATCGAGGGAGGCCGGATCGCCCTCAACGAGCTTGAAAGCCAACTCGGCCTTCCCGAGTCGAGCGATGAAGTCTTGTCTAGATTGCGTCGAGCAGGTCACGAGCTCACCTACCGGTCCGGAGATAGCAAGGTTGCGGAGAGGGTGTTCGAAGTAGGAACCAAGGCCGATTCGTACCCATCGACCGGGCAGTTCTACGACGAGCGTACTGAATCGATGGTTCTGGAAATCTATTCGACCGACTTCGACCGGTTTGGCTACGACCGATCCTTGCCCGAGCTGTCGCCCCAAAGCGGTTAAACCACTACTAGGCTGTCGGGTGGGTGGAGCCCCTGTCACCTCACGCGCGCAGACTCCTTTATGGCCTTTCGACCCCTCGAGCCCCAGTGGCACATCGACCCCACCAAACGGCACCAACTCCGCTTCTGGGACGGGACCGCCTGGACCGACCGGGTCGCCGATGACGGCACCGAAAGCGATGATCCTCTTCGTGCGGTCGATGTTGTTCCCACAGAGTTCGCTCGGCCCGAACCCTCAGGCCAACAGAATGCTCGACAGGACACAGCAGTGTCTCGGACCGATCAAACCAGGCAGCCGTCAGCCACCAAGAGCGACTCGGTAGAAGCGGCGCCAGCCGAGATCGGGCCGTCTAGTCGGGTAGCACAACAGCTCACCCCGTCGGCGAGCGATACCGAACCCCCCGACATATTCAACTTCGACAATCTCGACGGGGGCGGCTACGAAGACGGGGTTGTTGCGCCACCTGAGGCGATCGATCTCGACCGTCTCGACCAAGGCAACGGCCGTCGTCTTGCGCTTCTTGGAGGTGGGTTGATAGTGCTGATTGCATTGCTTGGGTTCATCGGGCTTCAGGTACGGGGATCCGATGATGAAGACGACGCTGTCGACGTTCCAGAGGCGACAGGTTCGACCACTTCGGTCGATGGCGCCACGGCCTTAGGGAGTTTCCCAACCTCGGCCGAGCGCGATGTAATCGACCGGCTTCCGGGTGGGTTTTCTTGCGAACGTGCTCCGGTCGATCTAGCTGCCCCGGAGAACTTCTTGGCGCGGGTTTCGTGTACTTCGGGTGAAGACGGCTCCATTGCTCTCACCGCCACCTCATTCGACGATCGGTTAACGAGCGACGGCTATTTCGATGGCCTTGCGACGGACGCTGGCGCAGCTCCTGTTGTCGACGGCGAATCGACCGACTGTTCGACTGCAACTGTTGGCCTGTGGGCAGGCGGGGGCTTCACCGGTCGTGTCGCCTGCACTGGTGACGCTGATGCCACTCTCGCTTGGACCACCGGTACCGAATCACTTGTGAAAGTGGCTACCAATAGTGGGACCGCTGGCGACTTGCTCGCTTGGTGGTCTAGCTCGGCGGTCCCGGGGCCGGTCAGTATTCTCGAGCCGTTTCCCAATCAATCCGAAGCGGTCGTGCTCACCCAGCTTCCAGCAGAGTTGTCCGAGACCTGCACAAGGTTCGTCGGTGAGCCCACTGCGTCGGCTGTTTCGTCGCTTGAGTGTCGACCCGTCAACGGTGCAGAGGTGGTCTATATCGATAGTTTCGCGGCCGACTTCGATGTCGCCGGGTACTACCAGGCGTTTGATCTGCCGACCTCCGATAAGGGCGGTTGTCGGCTTGGCGTTCGCGGCAATAATCGATTCGAAGTCGACGGCGCGGACACTGGTCGCGTCGGGTGCTATGTGAGCGAAGGTCGTAGTTGGGTGCAGTGGTACGACACTCGATTGCACATTACTGGGCAGGCAAGTTTTGTCGATGATGACGTTACCCAGCCCTTCGAGTGGTGGGCAGCGTCGGCTGTTCCGGGTGCGGTCGAGCAACGAACATTCGATCGTACCGAGAACCGTGTCCTAGCCAATATCCCCGATTCGATCGCTAGTACTTGTGTTGCCGAGCCTGCGAAGCAGACCGATAGGTACGCCTCTAGAATACGCTGCATACCTGCGACGGGAGGCATCCTTTCTGTCACCTATTTCGGCTTCAAAACGCCAAAGAAGATCGAGAAGGAATATCGAGAGCGGCGCGGCGAAATCGACGAGAATTCCGGCAGCTGCACCAGTGCTGGAGCCCCTGGTGAAACCACTTGGACGAGTGGTTCTAGATCGGGGCGCCAGTTATGTCAGCTGGTGTCGGGAGTCGCAGAGATCTACGCCACCGACGTCGACGGCAAGGTTGCGGTTCTGGCGGTTTCAGAGGGCGGCGACCTCGACTCTTTGGTCTCCTGGCTCGACGCGAACCGCTAGGTCGCTAGTCGCTCGGGGCTTTGCCGTTCCGCCCAGAACAGCGCCAAGAGCGATAGGGCACCGAATAATAAGTAGCCAATCGCCATCGGTGTGACGGATCCTTTGATCAAGGCATTGATGACTGCCGACAGAGCCGATCCGCCAGCGATCGCAAGAAACGTCATCACCGCTGAAGCTGTACCTGCAAGGTCGCCCATTGGTTCGAGTCCGAGGGTGAATCCGATTGGACCTAGCGGCGCCGATGCCAGATTCATCGAGACGATGAAGAATATCCAAAGCCAGAAGCTAGGGCGACCGTTTGCTTGCAGGACTAGGCCGAGGTTGATGATGGCGAGAACGACGAACACGATCATCCCCGAGGTTGCTACGCGCTGGGCACCAAAGACGTCGATCAGGCGATTTACAGAGAGAAAGGCTGCGCCCATCAGTATTCCGATGAGGGCGAAGCTGATTGCGAACTGGTCGGCCCTTCCATAGATGTTGTCCATGATTGGTTGGGTACTGCCAAGGAACACGTAGAAGCTGCCGTATGCGAGGGCGAGAGCGATGGTGTAGCCCATCGTGGTGCGGGTTGAGAGTACTCGTTTGAACGCGTTGGCGGTCTTTGAGAATGTCAGCGGCTGAACGGTGGCCGGGTCGAGTGTCTCGCCAAACTTGGAGGCCCACGCGATCGCCACAACCCCTGCAATCGCGCAAAATCCGAATACCCACGGCCAAGGTGCGAAGGCCAAAATGATCTCTCCTACGAGCGGAGCGAGAATCGGGCCGACCATAAAGATGGCAGCGACCGTTGACATGATGCGAGCCATTCGGTCGCCAGCGAAAAGGTCGCGAGCGATGGCTAGCCGAAGCCCGGCAGGAGCGGCCGCGCCCACTCCCCACAGCAGTCTGCTAGCAAAGAGCATCCCAAGGTTGGGCGACAGTGAAGCCGCGACCGCCGCGACCACGTATAGCGCAATACCGACGTTGAGAGTGCGTATCCGTCCGAACCGATCGGACAACGGGCCCCAGATGAGCTGCCCCAGTCCCATCCCGAGCAGGTAGAGCGAAATGACGAGGGTGATTTGGTTGTCGTCGGCGGCGAGTCCGTAGTCGGGTCGCATTTCGTCAAACGCCGGTAGTGCGATGTCGATGCCGAGTGCCAACAGAATTCCGATGAACGCCAAGAAGGCGACCACGTGACGTTCGGACCGGTGATCGGGCGAGCTAGAGGCTTGCGGGGTGTCGGTCAAGGCCCGAAACCCTACCGCCGAGATCCGACGCTGGTTTGAGGCTTAGGAAGATCCCAGAGTCTCGCGGCGAAGAAACGTGTACATACTGTCGAGGATTGTGGCGGTAATGTTTCGTACGGTCTCGTCGTCGTGATCGATTCCCAGAGCCCGGACGATCATGTCGAACCCAGCAGCCTCTGGGGCATCGAAGCGATCGTCTTCGACATCGCCTTGATGGACAATCTCGGCGATGCGCCACAGAACGGGATCGACAAGTTCGTAGCGGCGAAGGATTGTTTCGAAGGTTACGTCGTCGCCATGGTGTGAGAGTTCGCAGCCAACCATGTCGAAGGGTGTTGCGCCCGAGGGCACATCGTCGAGGTCGTCGACGTAAACGAACTCAGCTTCAGAGTCTACGAAACTATGCAGCAGCCATGCTGAGGCGGCGCGGTCGACGTGGATGCCAGATCGTGTTGCCCACTTCATTTGACCGACTCGGTGCTGTCGATGTGGGCGCCATCTCTGGCTAGGTCGGCTAGGGCAATACGAGACTCATCGCGCAACTCCGAGCGGAAGTAGTCGCGGCGATCGATTTTCCGCCACGACCTTCGCAGTCGAGCCAGACTTCGCGAATCGACCCGACCGGTGATCGAGATCATTTCGTCGAGCAGTTCTCGGTACTCGCTGGTCCGAGCTGAGCTCATTTGGTTGGCGAGCTCGGAACCACCCCGACGAGTTGTAGGTGCGGCCACCCATACGATGGCGTCGCCGTCAGCTTCGATGACGCTTGCCGCAACCCATTCGAGATGTTCGATGGTTCGTGCATCGGCTGGAAGCGCGACGAGCCCATCACCGACTTGGGCTACCCCGAGCTCCCTCAGCTTGCGCCAGACAGCGATGCGAGGAGTTGATGGTTCTCGAGGGATTCGGTAGCTAAGCAATGCCCACGAAGATTTTGGTTGCGTAACCATGGTTACTACCCTAACATGGAATTTATGGTGCAACCACGGTTACGAAACGAGACCCTACCATTCCCTGGAGAGATGATCCCTCGTAAGGCGTGGATCCAAGCCTGGGCAGCCGTCGCGGCGAACAGCTTTGGCGGGCCTGCGGGCCAAATCGCCGTCATGCACGACGAGATCGTTGTGCGCCGCCGATGGGTGGGCGAGCGGCGGTTTCTTCACGCCCTCAACTACTGCATGCTGCTGCCCGGCCCCGAGGCCCAGCAGCTGGCGACCTACCTGGGATGGCTATTGCGCGGGCCAACGGGTGGCCTCTTCGCGGGCGCACTGTTCATTCTCCCGGGATTCGTTAGCATCATGGTGCTCAGTATTTTGTTCGCCGCCTACGGTGACATTGCTTGGGTTACTGGCCTGTTCTTTGGAATATCGGCGGCGGTGATCGCGATCGTGGCGAGCGCAGTTGTTCGGATCGGCCGCCGTGTCATCAAGAACCGTGTGATGTTCGCGATAGCGGCCTCGTCGTTCCTAGCCATATTCGTATTCGAACTGCCGTTTCCACTCATCGTTGGCCTTGCCGGAACTATCGGACTGATTGGCGGGCGGGCGTTGCCAGCCACGTTCAACCTCATCCAAGGTCACGATGAGAATTCGGCGACCGACGACCATGACGTTCTGATAGGCGACGATCACATCTCTCTCGGGCAACCCTCGCTACGTCGCTCAGTACGAGTTCTGTTGATTGGTCTACTGCTGTGGTTCGGCCCTGTAGCCATGTTGGCAGCGTCACTCGGAACCGATTCGGTATTTCTCGATGTGGCCTGGTTCTTCTCCACCGCCGCTGTACTTACGTTCGGCGGTGCCTACTCGGTACTCGCATTTATCTCACAAGAGGCTGTCAACAACTTCGGCTGGCTCGAACCGGGCGAAATGATCAGCGGCCTAGGAATGGCGGAGACAACGCCTGGGCCCTTGATTCAAGTGGTGCAGTTCGTCGGCTTTATGGGCCCGTACCGCAACCCGGGTTCGCTCACACCACTACAGGCTGGCGTCGCTGGCGCGGTCGTCGCAACGTGGGTGACCTTTGTCCCGTCGTTCCTTTGGATCTTTCTCGGAGCGCCGTTTATCGAACAGCTTCGAGGTAGGCCATCGCTCACGTCGGCGCTTTCAACG
>CBERPN010000254.1:0-6629 GCA_965524675.1 uncultured bacterium | reverse complement strand
ACGAGCGAGGGACGAGCGACGGGTCAGGCGCCAGCATCAGCAGCGCGCATCGAGGGCGCCTTAGCGCCCGGATTGCGCCTGCGTGAGCGATCGCACCGCGGCTTCTAAGCCTGATTCGTGGGGAATTCCTAGCTGTCGGATGGCGCATTCGATTCCACCTAATGCGCCTAACAGCATTGGTTCGTTGAGGTCACCGAGGTGACCAATCCGAAATCCCCTGCCTCGCATTTCGAGCATTCCACCTGCGATTGAAACATGAAACAGGTCGCGGCTTGTGCTGATCAGTTCGGCGACGTCGATACCATCGGCCAGAACTGCTGTGACAGCGGACGAACGTTCGGATGGCTCGATTGCATTGATCTCAAACGGGCCGCTCTTACCCCACATCTCGATCGCCGCATGAACCGCTCCGGCGAGCCTGCGGTGACGAGTTGTCACGGCGTCGATTCCGCCCTCCTCGGCAATCAGGTCAAGTGCGGCACGTAACGCAAACAGGTGCTGCTCGGGGGGGGTGCCACCAAAGCGCTGATAAACCCATTCGGGGTCGATGCGTTCGGTCCACGACCAAAAACTGCGAGGCGTACTAACAGTCTTGTTGTGAGCGACCGCCCGTTCGCTGAGCCCGGCAAACGACAACCCCGGCGGCATCATCAGGCCCTTTTGTGAGCTGGCGAGAACCACGTCGATGCCGAGTTCAGCCATCGGTACCGAATCGGTGGCAAAGGAGGCAATTGCATCGACCACGAACAGGGCGGGATGCCCGGCTGCGTCGATCGCTGACCGAATTGCGGCCAAGTCGGCCAGCGTGCCGGTCGATGTCTCGGCGTGAGCTACGAACACTCCCGCCAGTTGGTGATCTTTGTCTTTGACCAACGCATCGTGGATGGCTTCAGGGTTAGGAGCACGACGCGAATCGACGGCGACCGGCTCGTATCCAAAACCAAGGCTCTCGGCCATGTCGCCCCAGCGCATGCTGAACAGACCCGACATGGGAAGCAGAAACCTCTGACCGGGTTCGAGAAGGTTTACCAGTGTCGCTTCCCACGAACCGTGACCGACCGATGGATACGCAGCGACTCGATACGCTCCGAAAAGCGGCTCGAGATCTGCCCAGATTCCATTGACGAGCTCGGCGAACTCCGGAGAGTTGAAGTCGACCGACGGACGACGGAATGCTTCTAGAATACGGTCCGGAATATTCGTTGGTCCGGGGTTCTGTACGAAATCGCGACCTGGCATTAATCGAGCTCCACTCGCTTGCATAGCCACGCCGAAGCGCCGCCGATTATTACACCGGTTCCAGCGTTGTTGAATACCGGCCAAAGACGACCTAGCGCCGACCCATCGTCGAGCGTAAGGATGTTCACCCCATAAAGGACGGCCTCGGCGACAATTATTACTGCGAGGATTAGCGTCGATTTTCTAAGCACCGGCGAGAGCGACCGCGCCGGAGCGGTCACGATCAACAATGCGGCACCCAAAACCAGCAGCGCCGGGCGGATACCAGGAATTCTGACCAGAACGATGAATCCGCGTCGAAACGAATCGAGGTCGGCGTCGATCATCGCTAGAACACCCGAAAACAGACTGGCCACGGCAGCGGCAAGCAACAGGAAGGCAATAAAGCCTCTAGCTTCCTCCCACGGAACGCTAGGACGAGTATCTGACATCCAGTCGACGCTATTAGGTCAGCGCCTCAAACCCAATGTCGGTGCAGTTACCTACAATCAGTGTGGGTAACTCCACCGAGATTGGGTGGGGGTGGCTAGCCGAGGAAGTCGCTGCTCTCGGCTACCAGTCTGGGAATCGCTTCTCGCGCTAGATCGTCGATCGGGCCCGGCCAGACACCGAAGACGACCGTTACAACAAGACAGACACCAATGGCGATTGCAGCTCCTGGCGGAACCGGGATCGAGGCGAGTGCTACGTCGGGAGTATCGGCCTCAGCCTCATCAGCAGACTCGCCTTCGTCGGCGTCGGAAAAGAACATGGCGACGATTATTCGCAGGTACATATAGGCAGCCACCACAGCTGCCCCCATGGCGACCATCGCCAACCAGAATGACCGCGCCTCGATAGCCGCCCCGATCACGCCGAACTTCGCAAAGAAGCCCGTGGTAGCAGGGACGCCAGCCTGCGACAACAAGAACACCATCATCGCGAACGCAAGGAACGGACTGCGCTTAGCCAGCCCGCGGAAGCTATCCAACGATTGCTCGCCCTCATTGCTGGCAACACTCAACACGCCGAAGCTACCGATGACCATGAACGAATAGGCCGCTAAATAGAACACGACAGCGGCGGTTCCTCGAGCGGTCGCAGCCTGAACACCCACTAGCATGAAGCCAGCATGGCTCACCGATGAATAGGCGAGCATGCGTTTCACGTTGGTCTGAACAACCGCAAGGAACGAGCCAACCAGTAGCGACAAGACAGCCAGCACATAGATAATTGGCTGCCAGTCGGTCCGGTACTGATCGAAGGTAAGCACGAAGACTCGAATGATGGCCGCGAAACCGGCGACCTTCACGCCCGATGCCATGAAGGCAACGACGGGAGACGGAGCCCCTTCGTATACGTCCGGTGCCCAGCTGTGAAACGGCACGGCCGCAACCTTGAATGCCAAGCCCACCAGCATCAGAGCGAAGCCCGCCAACAACAGCCCGTCATCTCGAAGCAGGTTGTCGGCCAGGAAGTTCTTGATGTCGATGAGGTTGGTCGACCCCGTTGCGCCATAGGTGAGCGCTATACCGTAGAGAAAGAACGCCGAGGAGAAGGCGCCTAGAACAAAGTACTTAAGGCCAGCCTCTTGGGACTGAAACCGGCGAAGGTGCATAGCCGCGAGAACGTACGCAGCGATCGAAAGTACTTCGAGGCCTAGGAACAACACGATGAGATCGTTGGCAAACGACATGATGATGCCGCCAGACCCCGACATCATCAACAACACATACAGCTCTGGCCCGTCGAGGTCTTCGCGTTTCAAATAGCCGTCGGCCAGCAGGGCGGATAGCGAAACCGACAAAGCGATTACTGCGGTTAGGAATAGTGAGAACCCGTCGAAAGCGACCGCACCCGCCAGAGTCGACGAGGCGGAATCATCGATATTGGTTACCCGCATCCACAACGGGATCACCGTGATCGCCGACGCTGCGCCGATCATTGCGGTGGCGATGCTGTACGCCGAGGATGGAAGTCGGCTAAAGATCGATGCGACGGTGAGCATCAAGATCCCACCAACCGCCAGCACTAGCAAGGGAACCAGGACAGGCCAGTCGATCGCTGGCGTATCGATTGAGCTCGGCTCGATTTGGGCCAGCAGGATCAGAGCACTCATTCGCCGTCCTCAGTTTCGTGCTCGTCACCGCTATGGCTCTCGGCATCATCGGCGGTACGAATCTCGCCAACCGGCTCGCTAAAGCCCGGCACCGACGCCTCGATGTGGTCGACCAGGGCTTCAACCGCTGGTTCCATCCGCTCGAGAACCGGCTTCGGGTAGATACCCATGAACACGATTAGAGCCAGCAGCGGCACCATCGTCAGGATCTCACCAACATTCATGTCTGCCATCTCGGCGTTTTCACCCTCGGCTGGCCCGTGAAATACCCGCTGATAAGCCCAAAGAAGATACAGCGCCGCGATAATCACGCCTGAAGCTGCGACCACCGCCCACCAACGGTGCGCATTGAATGCACCGATGAGGGTCAAAAACTCGCCAGGAAATCCGTTGAGCCCAGGCAGCCCTATCGAGGAAAGCATCACCACGGTGAAAATGCCCGCCATTATGGGTGCCGACTTCTGAAGCCCGCCGAGCTCGCTGATAATGCGTGTGTGGCGGCGCTCGTAGATCATGCCGACCAGCAAGAACAGTGCGCCGGTAGAGATGCCGTGGTTAACCATCTGCAGCAGACCACCCTCGATGCCTTCGGTGTTGAGAGCGAACGTGCCCATCACGATAAAGCCGAGGTGAGCGACCGATGAGTAGGCCACCAGGCGTTTGAGGTCTTTTTGCATCGTGGCAGCGATCGCACCGTAGATGATACCGATCACACCCAAAGTGATCATCAGGGGAGCGAAGTACACCGCCGCCTCAGGGAACAGATACAGACCAAAGCGAAGGAACCCGTACGTCCCAAGTTTGAGCATGACACCGGCCAATATCACAGAACCAGCCGTGGGGGCTTCGGTGTGCGCATCGGGCAACCAGGTGTGAAGCGGAAACACCGGGACCTTCACCGCGAACGCGAGCGCGAACGACAAGAAGATCCAGCGCGCAGTGGTGGTGGCCAAGGCCTGGCCTTCAGCCAAGGTCACCAGGTCGAAAGTAACATCGTTGCCGGTGGTCGACGCAGTGATAAACACCGTCGCCAAGATGCCCACCAGCATTAACGCCGAGCCAAACATGGTGTAGATGAAGAACTTGGTGGCGGCGTACTTGCGGTTCTCGTGACCCCACTTACCAATCAGGAAGTACATCGGCACGAGCACGATCTCAAAGAACACGAAGAAGAAGAAGAGATCCTTTGTAAGGAATACGCCCATGACCCCGGCTTCGAGTGCCAGCAGCCAGGCATAGTACGGCTTGGCGTCGTGGTGTGGATCGACCGCGAGGATCGCCAACGGAAAGATGAATCCTGTCAGGACCACGAGAAACAGCGAGATTCCATCGATGCCTAGCGACCAACTGATTCCCATGCCCTCGACCCAGGTAACCGATTCGTTCAGTTGGTAACCAGCATCAGCGATGTCGAAGTCAGCGAGAACCCACAGGCTCATTCCACCCGCGATTACCGAGACGATGGTGGCAATGAGTTTGGGTACTTCGGCTCGGGTGCTCGGGCTGAGAGCGATGATGATCGCGCCGATAATCGGCACCACGATGAGGCTGGTGAGTACCGGGAACGAAGCGTCGGCGGCGGCGAGTGTGAGCGTATTCATTACAGCGAAGCCCTCACGAAGAACCATGCGATTAGCGCGACCGCGCCCAAGGCCATCACGGCCGCATAGCTTCGGACCAAACCGGTTTGGGTACGGCGAACCGTGCCGCCAACACCTCTAACCGCCGCTCCGGCCCCATTGACAATGCCGTCGACGACTGTGGTGTCGAACCATGCGACCAAGTCAAAGAGCTTGCGCCCAGGACCTCCCATGAAGTCGCTTACTAGCCGATCGTAGAACCAGCCGTTGGCCAATACCGGCTTTTCGATCGTAGCCGGATCGACATTGCGGCCCTTCGCGTAGACCGCGTAGGCGGCGAATATTCCGATGGCTCCCGCGGCGACCGCAACGGCCGCGAGCAGCACTTTCGTGGCAGCCGAAGCGTGGATCACGTGCTCGTGGGCGAGGGTTGGCTCTAGCCAATGCTCTAGGTGGTGCAGCCAGTTGTTGTTCCACGAGAAAGGAAGATTGAGTAGACCACCGAATATCGCCAAGACCGCTAGAACTACCAGAGGGATGGTCATGGTCCACGGCGACTCGTGGGGGTGAAACTCACGACGTTGAGCTATGTCGCTCGGTAGGAACTCCTCGACGGCGGACACAGCGGGAGCATCGAAGAGGGCCACAGGGTCAGGTACTGGCGCATACTCGCGTTTGCGCTCGACCTCATGATGCGCGTCGGCGGTTTGACTCTGAGAACTCTGAGTCTCTAGGAGTGCCTGCTCGGCCTCGGGGACCTTGCTGCGAGCGGTCTCGATGCCGGTTGTAGCGGCGACGACGTTGTTCTCGCCAGCGGTGACCGCGTTCTCGGCTGCTGTTACTTGCGCCGCTAATTGTTCGCGGGTGTCGTCGGTCGCTTGGGTCAGCGCCGCCTGGCTGTTCTCGAGGTTCGCCGCCGCGATCGGGACATTAGCCTTCATCATTTCGAGGTTTGTCTCGGCGGTAGCGATGCCGGCCTTGGCCTTCGCGACGTTCTCAATGGCGGTGGTTTCGGCTGCCATCGCCAACTCGACATCGGCTTGCGACGCTGCCAGACGGCCGTCCCAAGCTTCGGATATCTCTTCAGGGGTTGGGTCGTCGTAGCGGTAGCGACCAAAGAAGGTCATGATTACTTGGCGGGTCATGTAGAAGGCGGTTAGCAGGGCTGTGAGTAGGCCCACTGCCCAGAGTGCTTTGCCGTTAAGACCGCCCTTGTCCCAAGCGCTCAGCAGGATTTCGTCTTTGGACCAAAAGCCAGCGAATGGGGGAACGCCAGCGATAGCCAGCCAGCCAATTATGAAGGTTGCTGCGGTGATTGGCAGCAGTTTGCGCAAAGCTCCGTAGTGACGCATGTCCTGATCGTGATGCATGCCGTGGATGACCGACCCCGAACCAAGGAACAGCAACGCCTTAAAGAAAGCGTGGGTGACCATGTGAAAGATCGCCGCCACGTAGGCGCCTGTACCCACAGCGAGGAACATGTAGCCGAGTTGGCTGACGGTCGAGTAGGCGAGCACTTTCTTGATGTCGTTCTGAGCAACTGCGATGGTTGCAGCGAACAACGCTGTGCCCACGCCGACCCAGGCAATGATGTTCGGCGCCCAGGAGGCAGCTTCGGCGATTACGCCGTTGACCCGAGTTAGCAGATAGATACCAGAGGTCACCATCGTCGCGGCGTGAATGAGCGCGCTGACCGGGGTCGGACCTTCCAT
>CBERPN010000253.1:0-6648 GCA_965524675.1 uncultured bacterium | reverse complement strand
AAAGAATAGCGGTCGATGAAACTGATCGATCTCGAAACCTTCGTCGTCGCGAATCCGCCGCCTAGTTTTGGTGGCCGCTACTTCATCTTTGTGAAGTTGACATCGGATTCGGGGGTCGTCGGGTACGGCGAGGTGTACTCGGTACCATTTCACCCCGACACCGTCACGGTCATGATCGACGACCTATTCGACCGTCTCGTGCGCGGCTCGAGTCCGTTCGAGATCGAGAAACTTTGGCGCCGCGTTTACTCGAGCGGCTTCACCCAGCGGCCCGACGTAACCGTAATGGGAATACTGAGCGGAATCGAGACAGCATGCTGGGACATCGTTGGTAAAGAGCTAGGCCAGCCGGTGCACAACCTGTTGGGCGGCCAGGTGCGAGAACGGCTGCGCAGCTACACCTATCTGTACCCATCGCTGGGCGAAACCGATCCCGTCTACTCCGACCCTCACCGTGCGGCCGAGCGAGCTGTCGAATACTCCGAGCAAGGGTTCACCGCTATCAAGTTTGATCCTGCTGGCCCATACACGGCATTCGATCCGCGGATGCCGTCGCTAGAGGCACTGGACCGGTCGGAGGCCTTCGTACGTGAGATCCGCGAGGCTGTTGGGTCTACTTGCGATCTGCTGTTCGGAACCCACGGCCAGTTCACCAGCGCCGGAGCCATCAGACTCGCCAAGCGGCTAGAGCCGTACGACCCGCTCTGGTTCGAGGAACCAACACCACCCGATATGGCCGAGTCAATGGCGGTGGTTGCACGCTCCACCTCGATTCCGGTGGCGACTGGCGAGCGCCTCACCACCAAATATGAGTTCTCGAGGGTCCTTCAAACCGGAGCAGCGTCGATCCTTCAGCTAGCGATAGGTCGGGTTGGCGGCATCCTCGAAGCCAAGAAGATCGCCGCGATGGCCGAACCGTATTACGCCCAGATCGCACCGCACCTCTATTGCGGTCCGATCGAAGGCGCTGCAAATATCCAACTCAGCGCTTGCATTCCCAACTTCTTGCTACTCGAAGGGATCGAACGATGGGATGGCTTTCACGCCGAAATACTCAAATCACCAATCCGCTGGGAAGACGGCTATGTGATCGTTCCCACAGCACCCGGTATTGGAGTTGAGTTGGATGAAGACGTTGCTCGCGCCAACCCCTACACCGGCCGCGAACTCCATCTAGACATGAAGATGACCCCGCAGGACCAGTAGTTCCGGGCCTCCATTTACGAAATGGCGGTGCGGTTTGCTCAGCCAAGAATTCTGGGTTCAGATGGGGCGATGCGTCGAGCGTTTGCAGCAGCGATACTGGGGCCGTCTCTTCTGATTGCCTCGTTGGCATGGAGCGCCTTTGGCCTGCAGAACACAATGCTCGACCCCGACCGGTCAGAGCGGGTGGCTGACGCCTTGTTCGACAACCCAGCGGTGCAACGCCAGCTTCAAAAGAGCATTGCTGGTGCGGTCGGCGCGCAGCTACCCGATGAGGTTCCTATCAGCGATTCCCAACTCGAGTCTGGAGCCGGGATTGCCTTGGCCAATCCCGCTGTTTCTGAACTGATCCGAGACGCATTCGTTCAAGCCCACCAAGCATTTCTTGGTGAAGCCGAACCACCTACCTCGATCAACATCGGATCGGTGGGCGACGATGTACGCAACAGCACGCTCGACGCAGTGCCCGGAGCCGCGGCCCTGCTACCCGAGAGCCCCGACCTAATCATCGATCTCCCGACCGATCGCATCCCTAACCTCGGCGGCTTTCGACGCTGGCTGAGTAGGGCCACCCCGCTGCTCGGCCTCATCTCGGTGGTGGGAATCGCGATCGCCCTCTTAACCAGCAACCATCGTCCGTCGATCCTTCGACGCGCCGGGTTCTGGGCGATCGGAGCGTCGCTAACTTGGCTAGCGCTAAACATCGGAGTTCCCTGGCTTGCGGCACAGTGGTTTTCGGGAAGGTCGACCGTCGCGGCAGTCTTGGTCGACGCGATGTTCGGCGAGATGCGAACGCCGTCGATCGTGCTCGCATGCGTGGGTATCGCCACCATCGGCGTGTCGATCATGTGGCCAGCGGTCGAAGAGATTGTTCTTGCCCGCGGCAACTACGACGAACCAATGCGTCGCCAGCGTGTGAACGATGGCCCGAAGCCCGAGCCGCTGTACCAGGCACCTCCCGTTCAACAGACCGCGGGCGAGCCGGCTATTTGGGCTCCCCCCGAAGCGACGGTCGCCGCTCCAGAGATGCGGCCCGCCAAGCCCGAAGAGCCAGAGGTGGAACGCAAGTGGGTTGCTGGCGTTGGCTATGTCGACACCGCACCCAAGCCGGACGGTGGCGAACCAACCCAGTGGATTGCGGGCAGTGGATACACTGAACAAGACCAGTCCAGTAGCAAGCTGTAGTCACGACAACACTACCAACCTACACTACTCCATGTGGCCTATATCCCACTGGGAGTGGGCGCCATACACTTGGTGTCCATGGATGGTCCCAAGACCCAAACACCGCCCGACCCCGAGCATGACGATGGCGAAGGCTCGGCGGCGCGACCGCTTCCCAATCCCCCACGCCCGCAAGGCCAACGAACCGGGGCCGGAGCGCTAATCGAAGTTCGCTGGTTCGAGCCGGTTCTGATCGGCGGCGCAGTATTACTGGCATTACTCGCGTTGGCGATTGGATACTGGCTTGGGCGCAGCGATAGCGAACCACCAAGCCTCTCCTCAGCCTCCGAAGAGATCGACACCGCGGCGCCGATTACAACGCCTGTCGCTACTGTCGACGGCAACCCAGATCTGGTTAGTCCTGCGACGACCACGATCGACCAGGTCGATACTTCGACCGAATCCGGTGAAGCCACTCCTGTCGACGACGCCTCCGATCAGCCCGAATCGACAACTCCTCCAGAGACGACGATCCCAAAGAAGAAGCCGGCCGAATCGAAAGCCGTCGTACTCAACGGCCAGATTTTCCTAGAGGGCGCTGTTCCCTCACAAGAAGCCGCAGACGAGATCGTCGCCCTAGCCGCGGCGATCCTCGGCGAGGACAACGTAGTCAACAACTATGTCATCGACCCTGACGCCGGAGACCCGAACCTTGGCAACATCCGTGTAGCCGACTCGGTGCTTTTCGAATCCGGCAGCGCGGTTATCGCTGAAGAGTTCGAACCACTGTTGAACCAAGCGGTCGCCCTGATGACCATCCGGCCGAGTGTGACGATGAAAGTCATAGGCCACACCGACGACATTGGACCGACGAAGCTCAATAAGAAACTGTCGAAGGAGCGTGCACGTGCCGTTGTCGACTACATCTCCGCACTCGGAATCGACCCATCGCGCTTCACTGCTGTCGGCCGAGGCGAACTCCGGCCAATCGCCGACAACACCACAGTCGAAGGACGTCAAGCCAACCGACGAATCCAAGTGCAGCTAGAGAACCTGCTCGCCGACTAGTCTTCTATGCTCATCTGGTGAAGACCCTTCTACTCACCAACGATGACGGCGCGAGATCGCCAGCACTCTTGCCCACCTACCGAGCATTGGCGCCGCTGTTCGATGAGGTCACAATCATCGTGCCACATATTGAGCGGAGCTGGATCGGTAAGGCTGTGACCAGGCGCGACGAGATCGAAGCCGGTTCGCTTACCATCGACGGAGTTACCGTCAATACCACCACCGGTTATCCCGCCGACTGCGTGCAGATCGGCATGTTCAATCTGCTCGACTCACCGCCCGATTTAGTGGTATCGGGAATAAATATCGGCGCCAATCACGGGTCGGCATACTCCTTTGGAAGTGGCACCATCGGTGCCGCGATCGAAGCTGCACTAACCGGGGTTCCCGGGATTGCGATCTCTGCCAGCTCCGGCGAGGACAACTGGGCCGAATGGAACGCATTCATGCGCACCGCAGAGTCGGTTTCAACCTGGGAAGGACTAGCGGCAGTCGCCGCTGAAGTCGTCGCCAAAGTCCGCAGCAACGGGTTTCCCGAGGCGGTCGACGTTCTTAACGTCAACCTTCCCGAAGGAGCCGATGCCACAACCGCACATCGGGTAGCACCAATGGCCTACACCAACTACGGCCAGCTCTTTGACGAACATCGACCCGGGGTCTATCGACACGACTGGAATGCCGAGATCACCAGCCGCGGCGAGGCTGGCGCATTCGCTGGCACCGATGTCGACCTCGTGTTTGGAGGTTCGGTTTCGATTACCCCGTTTCGACTACCCATGATCGCAGCAGATCTCGGGAACCTCGCCGAGACTTTCAACAAGAACTAGCTGGCGCTGTATTGCCTTTCTCCGCCTTCGGCTGCGGCGCTTCGCTAACTCCCTCAGCTTTGCAAACTCGCCCTCGCTAGCGCGACGGGCTACTCGGGAGCCTTGTTGCTTTTCTCCGCCTTCGGCTGCGGCGCTTCGCTAACTCCCTCAGCTTTGCAAACTCGCCCTCGCTAGCGCGACGGGCTACTCGGAAGCTTCCGGCAGTCTGCAGGTTTCCGGTGCGCTGCGGCGGCCTCCGTGGCCCTAACGGCCTGCACGGAGTGCAGTAATCGATGCCCCGCCCACATCGCTGGTTCGACCAAGAGAGTTCGCGGCGCGGCAACGTACAACACCAAAGCCAGCACCCTGACGGGCACGTCAATGCTCGCAGACCCGAAACAACGCTCAGCGCCGCCAGACAGCGGCCAGGCGCTACTTACGGCAACGTCAGGCGTCTGTTCGTGTTCTGTGCATCGGTCGAGTCGAGCAGTGCATTGGTGGCATCGAGTTGCCCTTCCGTCGCGGCGCGATCGGTCCATGGCATCGCAGCGGTCCACCGCCATGCGTGCGCCATGACCGTTAGAAGGCCGCCGATGTCTCCGTCAGATGTCGAGACGCGACGGAGCGCTGCGATATATTCGTTTCGGTAGACGCTAGGGATGACGATCCGTGCGGCGCTCGCCGCAGACAACTCTGCATTCATCATGACCCTTGCAACTCTGCCGTTGCCGTCGGCGAAGGGGTGAACCTCCGACACCACCAACATGACGTAGAGCGCTCTAGCGATTCCGGGGGCGAGGCGGTCGAGCCCGGAGAGGCCCTTTCGTAGCGTTCCTTCAACGAGTTCTGGGGCTACAAACTGATACACACCGACTTGGTTCGGTTTCGTCTTCCACTCGCCCGGGTTCTTGTCTGGCCTACCAGCAAGGATCGTTTGATGGCGTGCCCGCAAAAACCCGATTAGTTCATCGGTTTCGGACGATGTCGCGGCTCGCCCAACTGGGTCGACGACGCAGTGATAAGTCCCGAGAACATCGTGGCCGTCTTCGGGCCGATCGGCTGGAGGTATCTGAGTGTCGATAATTGCCCGCGCTTCCTCCAGTGTGAACTCAGTACCCTCGATGTAGTTGGAGAAGTAGCTCTCATAAAACGGCAGCTCACCCAGGGCTTCTGATGCTGGTAGATGATGTGGGATGTTGCTTGGTAGATCCGTCAGTGACCTAATCGCAGTCTCGAACAGCTCGATCCTGCGCTCATCCCATGCCTCCCCCGACGTAAAGGCCTTGAACATCTCACCAGCGTCGCGCCGGGGCGGTTCGACTCCTTGCAGTTGATCGAACAACACTTCGACAAGATCGTGATCGACGGGCAGCGTTTCGGCGAGCTCGTGACAGTCTGCCCGCAGTCCTGTGATGCGTTCAGAGCCCCAGGCAATCGCCTTTGCGGCCAGCCAGTTCTCGAGTTCGGAGCGTGAGAGAGTACGGGGCACGTGGCCGCGCCGACCCCGCGAGGTCGCCAGGTTGTCGAGCAATGTTCTCGCCGCGCTCGACATCTGCAGCCCTTCGGGCCACAGCGAGTCCGGGATTGGGCCGTCGAGGGCCTGGCCGGGACGGATCCGGATCTCGAGACCTGGCAGAGACACTGACTTACGCTTCGTGTCGGCCGCGACGAACAGCACGCCATTGGAGATACGGCCACCTTCGGCAGCGGAGCGATCGACGATCACTGCCCCAGGCAGCAGCCTCGCTAGGATCCGCCACGGGTTAGCGCGCACGATTTCGGACGGGTCGCTCGCCAGATCCGCTGTGTAGATGCGTGGAGCCAAGCGGCGGATCCGGCCCTGGGCCACGGCCTTGGACAGGGTCGTGCTTCCGGCCACGTCGTCGAAGAATACTGACCGTGGCCCGGTCGGCCACTTGGGGCGGGTGGGACTTGCCATAGGTGTACGCTAACGGCCCTTAAGCCCGAGAAGTGAAAGTTTTTCCGACTAATACCCCTGCAGTGCGGCCGAATAGGGGCTGGTAGCCCGCAGAGTGTACGAAATTCGATCGAAATATACACACCAGTTCCCCCGACGGCTGCTGGATTACCATCAGCAACACTCCCCCAACTACCGAGACTGCTGCGCGTCGAGAGTTGATCGATTGAGTGCAAGCCAATGCATAGAAGCGTTAAGAACATGCACCACCTCTCTGATTAACGGTGTGTTCGTTGCTCGTTCGATTGTCTATGTCACACCCTCTGTCTATGGTGTGGTTATGGCGTTGTTCGAGGATTTACGTTTCGAGGATATGAGCGGTGACGGGCCCACCGTCGGCGGGTCGGGTTCTACTGCTGGCGACGCCAACAACGCTGCCAACAACGACGGCCGCAGCGCTGGTGGCGGCGCTGGATCTGATGGTGACGA
>CBERPN010000252.1:0-6663 GCA_965524675.1 uncultured bacterium | reverse complement strand
TGCCAAGCGACTGGCGGAAGCGTTTCTCACATTCTGGGCGGACCATCGGGCCGTTATCAACGTCGTTGACTTGCGAGATGCTGAGGGCGAGGGTCCGCTAATGGGGGCCCGTTCACAACTGCTCAGCGGTACCAGTTCAGCTCTTGAAACGGTAATTGACGCCGCGTGGAAAGAACGCGGCTCGTTACCGCGGACAGTCGGTGACGCGCGAGCGCTGGCCTTTGTGTTGGTCGCGATGTTGGCGAACGTCGCGTCGCACCAACGGGGGATGGTTAACGCTGGAGTCTCACCACAGCAGCTATCGGCGGCGATGGCGCAGCAGGTTCTGCTCGCGGTGCTGGGCTCGCCAACGCCGCAAGGGTAGGACAATCGGATTATTCCGGGGTCTTTCCTGTTATTTCAGCCCATAATGGTATATCGTTCAGCAATGACCTCGGGGCTCGCCGCAGCACATTCGGCTCCTTCAACTAGAGAATCAAAGGCCGATTGGCGCGACACGAACGTATCGCGTAAATGGATTCTGTTCACGATCTTGGCTTCGCTCAACGTGATGGACTTGGTCTTGACCGAGACCGGGCTTTCGCTAGGTGTTCTCGCCGAGAATAACCCGTTCATGAAGTCGATCGTCGAACACTGGTGGTTAGCCGCTCTCGTCAAGTTTGGGGCGCTGGCGACAGTGGGCGGTCTGTTCTATCTGGTTCGCGAACGATCCCTACTCGTCGAGCGAGCGTTGCTGGTTTGTATCGCATGGTATTCGTGGGTTGTTGCTTGGAACTACAGCCTCATAATCACTGCGCTCTGACCGCAATGCTGGTCAAGCTCCTTTAGCAGGGGCAAAGTTCTGGCCTATTCGACCGCTGTGGGGGCGGTCGGATAGGTCGGACGAATTCGCCTTGGGTGCAGCATTACCGTGCTCGTTGTCATGTCTTCTATGTTGGGGCAATGAGCTGGAGCGACGCGGTTAGCGAACTAGAGAAGCGAACCGCCGCGGCCCGAGCGATGGGTGGGGCCGACAAGATCGAGCGTCACCACGCTCAATCGAAACTAGACGCTCGCCAACGGCTCTCGGTGTTGCTCGATCCGGGCACGTTCGTCGAAATCGGAACCCTGGTCGGGACTGTTCCCGCCGATGGGGTGGTCACCGGGCATGGCCTGATCAACGGGCGTCCCGTGATGGTCGGTGTCGAGGACTTCACCGTGCTTGGCGGATCGATTGGGCCAGGTAGTGCGGCAAAGCGGTTCCGTATTGCTGAGCTGGCGGGTCGCGAGCGGGTTCCGCTGGTGATGGTGCTCGAGGGGGCCGGACATCGGCCAGCCTCGATAGGCGAACCACATGGCAGAGCGCCGATCGATCTCCAAGAACAAGCAAGGTTGTCGGGCCTCGTGCCGATCGTTACTGCCGTTCTCGGGTCTTCGGCCGGTCACGGAGCACTCATTGCCCCAATGTCTGATTTCTCGATCATGAGCGCTGGAGCAGCGATCTTTGCTGCTGGCCCACCGGTGGTGAAGGAGTCGCTTGGCGAAGCGGTAACAAAGGCTGAACTCGGTGGCCCACAGGTGGCTGTTACGAGCGGTTTGATCAACAACGTTGGACCTGATGATGCATCGGTTCTGGTCGACGTGCGGTCCTACCTTTCGTACTTTGGTTCCAGCGCATGGAGTTACCCCGACTCTCTTGTCGACCGCCAAGACTCAGGACCGCGCAGGCTCGAAGACCTTGTCGACGTGATTCCCCGCGATCATGCGCAGCCGTACGATGTTCGCCAGGTGATCAGTCGGGTGGTCGATGGCGGTTCGTTCTTTCAGATCGCTCCTGACTTTGGGGATTCGATTGTCTGCGCGCTGGCTCGTTTGGGTGGAGAGTCGGTTGCCGTGGTGGCAAACCAGCCCGCAGTTCTTGCCGGAGCGATCGACGCTGACGCCGCCGACAAAGCGGCCCATTTCATGGCGGTCGCCGATGCCTTTCATCTGCCGCTCATATTCCTCACAGACAACCCTGGGGTACTGGCCGGCACCGAGTCTGAGCAGCGTGCGATTCTGCGGAGCGGAGCTCGGATGTACGCGGCGCAGAATCTGGCTCGAGTTCCCAAACTGCAAGTGACTCTGCGCAAGGCCTATGGATTTGGCTCGATGGTGATGGCGATGACCAGCTTCAGTGGCCAAACGATTTCGGTCGCGCTGCCGGGGGTGACGTTGGGGGCAATGGGGGCAGCCGGTACGAGTCGGGCGGTCGGCGCTGACGATGAACAGGCAGCGAAGATTGCTAATGCCGAAGAGCAATCCGCCTACCGGCTAGCCGCCAAGATGGGCTTCGACGAACTGATCGAACCAGCAGAGGTCCGCAACGTGCTGCTCGGGAGTCTCAGGCTGTCGATGTCGCGTCGTCAAGCCGTCGCCGAACCAAGAACGACCAGCACCATCTGGCCCTAATCGCTTCCCCGGTTCGATCTGGCCCAGCAATGCGGGTCGATTCGGCTTAGAGGATCGGCTGTGGGCGGGGCGTGTCTCAACAGACTTAGATTCGCTCGGCTATGTAGTCGAGACACATTGTAAAAGCCTCTATGTCCGAAGGGTCGATCGCCGGAAACATAGCGATGCGTAACTGATTGCGCCCCAACTTGCGGTAGCCGCTGGTATCGACGATTCCGTTAGCTCGAAGTACCGCATTAACCGTGTCGGCAGCGAGACGATCGTCGAGGTCGATTGTGGCCACCGTGGTGCTGCGGTGCTCGGGTATCTCAACGAACGGGGTTGCGAAATCGCTGGCCTCGGCCCAGCCGTACAGCGTCGCAGCCGAGGAATCACAGCGACCTGCGGCGAACTCCATACCGCCGTTTTCGTTGATCCATTCGACTAGCTCTACCGCCAAGAAAATTGTTGCCAGCGCTGGTGTGTTGTTGGTCTGGTCCTTGCGGCTGTTGTCGAGTGCGGTCTTGAGGTTTAGTGACTGCGGGATCCAGCGATCGGAGGCGGCGATACTCTCGATTCGCTCGATGGCCGCTGGCGAAACAGCCGCGATCCATAGTCCACCGTCAGACCCGAGTACCTTCTGCGGGGCGAAGTAGTAGCAGTCAGACTCGCTGGGATCGAAACGGATTCCGCCAGCGGCCGAGGTTGCGTCGACCAACACGAGAGCGCCGTCATCTGCGCCCTGTGGGCGTTCGATGGGCATGAACACGCCGGTGGTGGTCTCGTTGTGAGTTAGTGCATAAGCATCGATTCCGGCGACGGCAACCGGCGAGGGCCGAGTACCGGGGTCGACGGTGATGATGTCGGGACCGGCCAGGTGCGGGGCGGTTGCAACCGCTTTGGCGAACTTGCCTGAAAACTCACCGAAATCGAGGTGTTGAGAACGGCTGTCGATCAGGCCGAAAAGAGCCGCATCCCAAAAGATCGTGGTTCCGCCGTTTCCAAGAATCACTTCGTGGCCGTCGGGCAACGAGAACATTTCGGCGAGACCATTTCTGAGTCTCGAAACCAGGAACCGCACCGGTGCTTGGCGATGGCTGGTACCCATCAGGTTTGGAGCCTCTGCGGCCAGGGCAGCGATTCCTTCGGGTCGAACGCGAGATGGTCCCGAACCAAACCGGCCATCTTTAGGGCGGATCTCGTCGGGGAGCACTATTTCAGGAGTGTTTGTCACGCCTTAACTATGGCGCATTCGACCGCTGGGCGTGACAACATGCAGCTTGGCTTTTCGTCACACCTGCCAGTCATCCACCAAGCTGAAGGCCGACAACTTCCTATGACTTCTGAACGACTCTCGATTCGACTCGGTGCAATCACCGAGTCTGCGACACTCGCCATAACGGCAAAGGCCAAGGCGTTGCGCGCCGCTGGCGAACCAGTGATTGGGTTTGGCGCCGGTGAACCCGATTTCGCAACGCCGGGTCACATCGTCGAAGCCGCGGTAGCGGCCTGCAAAGACCCGGCGAATCACAAGTACACCCCGGCCAGCGGACTTCCAGATCTCAAGGCCGCGGTCGCAGCAAAGACATTGAGAGATTCGGGCGTAACCGTTGATCCTGCGCAGGTGCTCATCACCAACGGAGGCAAGCACGCGGTGTACAACACCTTCGAAGCCTTGTTGAACCCTGGCGATGAGGTTTTGGTCCCGACCCCGTATTGGACCACCTACCCCGAGCCGATCGCACTCACCGGAGCGTCGATGGTGACGGTCGAGACCAACATCGAGGCGCGATTTCGTGTCACCGTCGATCAACTCGAAGCGGCGTACACGGCCAATACGAAGGCGCTGCTCTTCGTCTCACCATCGAACCCATCGGGCGCCGTTTACCCGAGGGATGAGATCGAAGCGATAGGTCGGTGGGCGGTCGACAAAGGCATTTGGGTTATCACCGACGAGATATACGAACACCTCGTCTATGGCGGTAACGAGCACCATTCGATCCTCAAGCTCGTTCCTGAACTGATGGACCGTTGCGTAATTCTCAACGGCGTCGCCAAGACTTATGCGATGACCGGTTGGCGCGTCGGTTGGATGATCGGCCCTCCCGATCTCATTAAGTCGGCAACCAATTTCCAGTCGCATGCGACCTCGAACGTGTGCAATGTCGCGCAACGTGCCGCGTTGGCGGCGGTCGAAGGGCCCCTCGATGCAGTGGTGGAGATGCGTGGCCATTTCAATCGTCGCCGCGAAACAATGTTTCGCTTGTTGTCGGGTATCGATGGGGTAGAGGTGCTCGAGCCAGAAGGCGCCTTCTACGCGTTCCCGTCGTTCGAGGGCGTGCTCGGTCGCGACATCGGCGGTACAGCTCCCGCCACCACTGTCGAGTTGGCAGCAGTGATTCTCGACCAAGCCAAGGTGGCCATCGTGCCCGGTGAGGCGTTCGGATCGCCTGGCTACGCGCGGTTATCGTTCGCGCTCGGCGACGATGATCTCGGCGAGGGCCTCACCCGCATCGCTGAGCTGTTGGGCTGAACCAGGATGGCTTCGCACACGACGGTTGCCCCGTACGGAACCTGGAAGTCTTCGATTACACCCGAGGCCTTGGTGTCGGGCGCAGTCGGAATCTCCGAGGTCGTGCCCGAACACGACGCCGTCTGGTGGGCGGAGTCTCGTCCCGATGAAGCTGGACGAACCGCCTTAATGCGGTGGTCGGCAGGCGAGACAACCGAGGTAACTCCACCCGAAGCAAACGTTCGCACCAGAGTTCACGAGTACGGCGGCGGTGCTTGGTGGGTCGACTCTGGCGTCGCTTATTACGTCGACTTCAGCGATCAGAGGGTCCGAAGTATCGCTCCAGGCGGCGAGCCGCGTCTGTTGTCGCCAGCGCCGCCTTCAGCGGGAGCGTTGCGCTACGCAGACCTACGCCTTAGCGCTGAGGGTTCATGGTTGGTAGCGGTGGGCGAGACTCACTCGCCCGATCTCGCTGAACCCCGCAACGAATTGGTTGGGGTCGCCACCGATGGCTCTCTGAACACCACAGTATTGGTAACGGGTGCCGACTTCTATGGGTCGCCACGGGTGTCGCCCGATGGCTCGAAGCTCGCCTGGGTGCAGTGGGAGCACCCCAACATGGCCTGGGACGATACCGAGCTCTGGGTTGGCGATCTGGCCTCGTCGGGCGAATCGGTACTGGTCACCAACCCGCGTCTAGTCGCTGGGGGAGTAGGTGAAGCGATAGTTCAGCCCGAATGGTCGCCCGATGGCCGGCTGCACTTCTTGTCGGACCGAAGCGATCTTTGGCAGCTTTACGTCGAGGGCGAGGTTCAGCCCGTGCTGAGCGTTGATGGCGAGATCGGCTACCCGCCTTGGGTGTTCGGCCTATCTCGCTATTGTTTCGATAGCCAAGCTGCTCCTGTGGCCGCGATCTTTGCGGGAGGTCTTGAGCAGTTGGCTGGCTATGGCGACTATACGGCGTTCAACTCGGTTCGTACCCACGGCGACAAACTCGCGTTCGCCGCCGCCTCATGGTCATCGGAATCGGCGGTCGTGTACGACGGTGAAGTGGTTAGGGAGCCGCGCGATCTTCAGCTCGATCCGGCGCTGGTTGCACCGGCGGAGATACTTGAGTTTCCAACCGGATTCAGCGACCCGAGCGATCCAAACTCGGCGACCGACACTGCCTTTGGGTTGTATTTCGCTCCAGCGAATCCGAGCTATGTGGGGCCGACCGACGATAAACCACCACTGATCGTGCTAGCTCACGGCGGCCCAACCTCGGCCGCCCGGTCACAGCTCAGTTTGGCTCGTCGTTTCTGGACGAGTCGCGGGTTTGGCGTCGTCGACGTGAACTACCGGGGTAGTAGTGGGTTCGGTCGGGCGTACCGCAAGAAGCTCGAAGGCGAGTGGGGGATCGCCGACGTGCAAGATTGCGTAGCGGCGGCGAACTTCTTGGTCGACCGTGGCGATGTCGACGCTGAACGTTTGATTATCCGAGGTGGCAGTGCTGGTGGGTTTACCGTGCTCAGCGCCTTGGCTTTTCACGACACTTTTACCGCAGGTGCAAACATGTACGGGGTCGCCGATCTTGCGGCACTCGCCACCGACACCCACAAGTTTGAAAGCCGCTATCTCGACGGTTTGGTCGGTCCGTACCCCCAGGACAAGGCGGTTTACGATGCCCGTTCACCGATAAACCATCTCGCCGGTTTCGATGCCCCGATGATCGTGTTGCAAGGTGCCGAAGATGAAGTTGT
>CBERPN010000251.1:0-6764 GCA_965524675.1 uncultured bacterium | reverse complement strand
GCAGCGTTAAGGCGGGCCTCGATCGATTCGAATGGGTAATCGAGGTCGGGCTGGGTGATCATCTGGCCAGTGGGCGTGCGATGAGACGACGCGATGACGACCGTGTCGGCCCGGACGGCGCCGATGGCGTTGGGTGCTGCCGCAACGAGCGCATCGAAGCCGAGTAATAGGTCGGCCTGTGCCGAGCCGACAAGGTTGGAAGAGTTTCGCCCCTTCTCGACCAAAGTGATATCGCTTATTACCGGGCCAGCTTTTTGGCTCAGTCCGGTTTGATCGAGACCGGTTACGTCCCAGCCGTCGAGCATGGCTGCGGTAGCGAGGATTTGAGCGACGGTGACTACCCCCGTGCCGCCGATTCCGGCCATTCGGATCTTGACATAGCGCCCAGACCGAGCCTCGAGTCTCTCGTTGCTGCTCGGCTCGGGAACCGCCTCTCCGACAGAAGTACCATCTTCGGGCCGCCGAGTGCGAGGATTCGGCGATTCGACAGTCATGAATGCCGGGCAGTCGCCCTCGATGCAGCTGTAGTCAAAGTTGCACGATGCCTGATCGATGGTGGTCTTGCGGCCGAGGAGCGTCGCAACAGGCTGAACCGAAAGGCAGTTGCTGACGTCGCCGCAATCGCCGCAACCTTCACAGATCCGATGATTGATGACCACTCGCCGTGTGGGCATTTTCAGCTTCGATCGTCGTCGAGCCCGCCGTAGTTCGGCCGCACAGAACTGATCGTGGATTAAGACGGTTACGCCCGGAATGTTCCCTAAGTCCTCCTGAACCGCCACGATTTCGGTTCGGTCGTGAACCTCGACCTCATTCGGTAGGTCAACCCGTTTGTAGCGGTCGACGTCTTCGGTGGTGATGGCAACCTTCGCCACGCCTTGGGCGAGAAGAATCGTGACCAACTCTGGAACGGCTACCGAAAAGGTTGCATCCTGACCCCCCGTCATAGCGACGGTGCCGTTGTAGAGGATCTTAAAGGTGATGTTCTTGCCCGCTCCTATGCAGTATTGCAAGGCGAGTTGAGCGGAATGAAAGAAGGTTCCGTCGCCGTAGTTCTGGAATAGATGCTCGGCGGCGACGAAGGGTTCCATGCCGATCCATTGGGCGCCCTCGTTGCCCATCGCAGTAATTCCGATTCCGTCGCCCACCCGTTCGGGGTCCATCAGCAAGGTCATGCCGTGACAGCCCGTGCCAGCACCAACGAGAGCATCATCGGGAACCTTTGTTCCCCAGTTGTGGGGGCAGCCGGAGCAGAAATAGGGAGTGCGGTTTACAGTTAGTGCAATGAGCTCGCGCTCGGCCGGTTTCGGGGCCAGCACAGCGAGCTGTGATTCCAAGCGGACGGCTAAGCGCTGGCGCAAGCCGTCGAGCATCGCGTCGGCGTCGAGGCGACCCCACGACCGCATCAAGGTTCGGCCATCCTCGTGGGTCTTTCCCACAACCAATGGCTGGTCGCCAGACCGGTAGAGCGCATCTTTGATTAGCGATTCGAGGGTCGCGTTTTTCTCTTCGATCACGATGATCTCGTCGAGGCCGCTAGCAAAATCTCGCACCAGATCGGCATCGAAGGGCACTGGCATTCGTAACTGAAGCAGTCGAATCCCTGCGTTGGAGATCGCCCGCTCGCCGTCGAGGCCCAGCCTGCGCAGGGCGTCGAGCATCTCGTAGTAGGTGAAGCCGGTGGCTACGAGTCCAATCCAGGCGTCATCAGGATTGACAGTTACGCGGTTCAATCGGTTCTCGACGCCATAGCGATGCGCTATCGGCAGGCGGATCTCGCGAAACTCCTGTTCGACGGCGAGCATTCGTGGACCCAAAAATTGGGCGGAGGGCGAACACTGCCAGCGAGTCCCGTCGACCTCTACCGTCGGAATGACCGGATCGGAACCTAGCGCCGGAAGCGCCACCGTCGCCGAGCCGTCAGCGATGGGTGTGACTATCTTCATCGCCGACCACAATCCTGAAGCGCGTGACATCGCAACCGCGTGAAGGCCAAGTTCGAGGCACTCGGCCACAGTTCCTGGATACAGAATCGGCATGTGTAGATCGACCAGTGTGGCGTCCGATGAAGAGGGCATCGTCGAGGACTTTGATGCTGGGTCGTCGCCCACCAACACCACCGCACCACCAGTTGAACTGGCCCCAGCGAAGACGCCATGGCGGAGCGCGTCGCCCGCACGATCTAGTCCCGGGGCCTTGCCGTACCAGAAACCGACGACACCTTCATAGTTTGCGTCGGGGCGGCCGGCGGCTAACTGTGAACCCATTACCGATGTGGCAGCCAACTCTTCGTTGACCGCTGGTTGATGCACGATAGCCAAATCGGGAACCAGCTTGCGGGCTCGCTCGATTTCGATGTCGAGTCCACCGAGAGGTGAACCCGGATATCCCGACAAGAATGCCGCGGTGCGCAAAGAGGCGCCTTGGTCGCGTCGTAGTTGTTCGATCGGCAGTCGAGCCAACGCCTGTACGCCCGTGAGCAACACGGTGCCTTCAGTCCCGAGATAACGATCGCTCAACCGGTAGTCGCTCACGACCCCCAAACCTAATACGAACCGCTCCCGATTAATCCCTTAGTCGCAGTTGTAGGTCAGTGAACTGGTTCGGATGGGCAGCGATTGCACTGGGCCGCGACCGGGCCACGACATAAATACGAAGGCTTGTTCGCCGCGGATCACCGCCGGAGTCGCAGTTCCGTCGCAGTTCCAGTCGCCGAAAGCAATGTCGTCGCCGGGTTGACCGAGTGCGAATTGGACCGGCCCGTCCGCGGTCGCGACCGTGAGCTTGCCGCGGGCTTTCGACCACGACACCTCCGCTGGCGGACCCGTAGTCGAGCTATTTCCGCCACCACCGCTGAGCAACACCAGCAGCACAAAGATGAGCACCACCGCTAGGGGTAACACTGCCCCCCTTCTCGGAGCGTGTTCCTTCGACCCCAGCGGCTGCGGGCCGAACTCGATAGTGGGTCTATTCGGTTTCGGAACCGGCGCCCGGTCTGCCGGTACGGCGATTGTCGAAGCGATCCGGAGTTCGTTGAGACGCGGCCGCGGATTCCGTCCGTCCAGCAAGAGTTTCACGATCTCGCGCAGGTTCGCGGGGAGCAGTTCCACAGGGGTCGAAGCACTGGTGGTAGCGATCGCGGCTGCGGTCCGACCGAGGGCAATCCAGTCGGTCGCGGGTGCGGCCATCATCCCCGGGATCGTGAACGGCGGAGTGCCGCGAATTATCGCTCTTCCGTCGGCTGACGTCACCTGGTAGGTATCGCCGAGGACAGGTTGGCCATCGGCTGTGAGCAGGATGTTGGCTGGCTTAACGTCGAGGTGAACCAGTCCCACCTCATGCAACTCGGTAAGTGCAGCGGCGATAACATCGACGATTACCAGGGTCTCGTCGCAAGCTAGTTGGCCCCGAACGGCGACGGCCTCAGCGATCGATCCGCCAGCACACAAGGGTAGTACTTGGGCTAGACCCTCACCGTTGGCCACGGGTCGACCAGTTTCGAGCAAGTTCTGATGTGATGGGAGCCTTGCTAGTTCGAGGTTAGCGGTGTCGCAGATTCGAACGACCTCATCGCGCCCTAGGTGCCATACCCTTGCATTCTCGCCCTGCCCGGCCAAGCCTCGTAATCCCATATGAAAGTTAATGAAACTACATGAAAAGTAATATGGGAAATCGACGGCGCTGCAACTTGAGAATCTCCGCAGCCGACGAGAGCTTGGCGACTACTGTGAGCAGCGCACAGAATCGCAGAATCCTTCTACGTCCGGAACCCCGATGAGTCCCAATTTCACCACCCAACGAGTCGGCTTACTTGGCTGCGGCACGGTGGGCGCATCGCTGGTCCGTCTGCTCGAGTCTCAGCACGACGAAATCCTCAGCCGGACCGGGCTCGATCTGGTGGTCGGAGGGGTAGCCGTCCGCGATCTCTCGATCGATCGAGGCTTAGGACTGTCACCTGATCTGTTCACCGACGACCCAAATTCGTTGGTGCAATCCGACGAGATCGACATCATCATTGAACTAATCGGCGGGACCGATCCCGCTCGCCAACTCATAGAGATGGCACTCAAGAGTGGCAAACCGGTGGTTAGTGGCAACAAAGAACTCATCGCGGCCGACGGAGCGGAGCTATTCCGAATTGCAGAATCGGCCGGCGTCGATCTGCTGTTTGAGGCTGCGGTGGCAGGTGGTATCCCGCTCGTTCGACCGCTTCGCGAGTCACTGATAGGCGAGCCGATCAAACAAGTGCTGGGCATAGTCAACGGCACCACCAATTACATCCTCACCCGCATGACCGAAGCCGGCGCCTCGTATCAAGCTGCTCTCGCCGAAGCTCAGGAACTCGGATATGCCGAGGCCGACCCTACGGCCGACGTAGAAGGTTTTGACGCTGGCGCCAAGATAGCGATCATCGCCACCATCGCTTTTGGAGTCAGCGTGGTGGCGAATGATGTGTATCACGAAGGCATCACCGCAATTACTGGCACCGACATCGAATTTGCCGAGCGGGCGGGTCACGTGATCAAGCTCATCGCGGTCGCCGAGCAACACCAGGGTGAGCCGGGCACCCCTGCCACGGTCGCAGTCCGAGTGCACCCGGCTCTGATTCCGAAATCACATCCTTTGGCTGCGGTTCGCGACAGTTTCAACGCGGTGTTCATCGAAGGGGGTGCTGTTGGCGATCTGATGTTGTACGGCCGCGGCGCCGGGGGCGAACCAACGGCCAGCGCCGTACTCGGCGACGTGATCGACGCGGCATCGAACTTGCGGTCGCAGAGCTTCGCCCGCTTCGGGCCGCTGCCGCCAGCCCAGATCCGTCCGATCGATGAACTTCGTTCGGCTTACTACCTCACGCTCAATGTGGTCGATCAGCCCGGTGTTTTAGCATTGGTGGCCGACACCTTTGGGCGCCACGACGTGTCGATTCGCTCGATGGAACAAGAGGGCCTCGACTCGGCCGCTCGCCTGATATTCATCACCCACGTAGCGGCCGAAAGCGATATGCGCGCGACCCTCGCGGAGTTTGCGAAGCTCGATGCCGTTCGCAGTATCGGAGCGGTTTTACGGGTGGTCGGCAATGTCGGCTGACCCAGTTCGCTATATCAGCACCCGCGGCTCGGCCCCCGAACTCGACTTCGGCGATGTCTTGCTCACCGACCTGGCCGACGATGGAGGCCTGTACCTGCCGACCCATTGGCCGAGGCTTGCAGCCAGCCATACCTCGAGCAGCTATGTTGAAACCGCCATAGAGGTGATGGCGCCGTTCGTCGCTCGGAGCCTTAGCGCCGACGAATTGGGTGAAATCGTCGCTGACTCGTACTCCACCTTTCACCACCCCGAGGTCGTTCCGATCACCGATCTCGGCCACAACTCATACCTGATGGAGCTGTACTGGGGTCCGACCCTCGCATTTAAAGACATTGCGCTACAGCTGGTCGGGCGACTCTTTGAGCATGAACTCAACCGAAGAGGCGAACGGATGACGATTGTTGGGGCCACGTCTGGCGATACCGGTTCGGCCGCCATCGAGGCCTGTCGCGATCGCGACTGCCTCGATATCTACATCCTGTTTCCCAAGGGTCGCGTCTCAGAAGTGCAGCGTCGACAGATGACAACCATCGATTCATCAAACGTGCACGCTGTCGAGGTCGACGGAAGTTTCGACGATTGCCAAGACCTAGTTAAGGCCATGTTCGGCCATCGAAGCTTTCGCGACGAGGTAAACCTTGGCGCTGTTAACTCCATCAACTGGGCTCGAGTGATGGCTCAGACCGTCTACTACGTCTGGGCGTGCCGCACCATTGGTAAGGGTGGCCCCGTCTCTTTCAGCGTTCCCACCGGCAACTTCGGCAATGTCTTCGCAGGCGAGAGCGCTCGCCGCATGGGCGCCCCCATCGCTCAGTTCGTGGTGGGAAGCAACAGCAACGACATTCTCACGCAGTTCTTTCAAACCGGGACCATGACCATCGGCGACGTGAACCCGACGCTATCGCCGAGCATGGATATCCAAATATCGTCGAACCTGGAACGACTACTCTTTGAGCTGCACGGCCGTGACGGAGTAGCCGTCGCCGAGTTCATGCAACAGTTCCGCGGCGAGGGCAATGCCTCGCTCTCGGACGATCAGCGTTCCAGCCTCGCCGAGATATGGTCGGGCACTAGCGTCGACGACGCTGCGACCCTAAACGCCATTTCTCGATACGCCTCCGCGGGGCACACCGTCGATCCGCACACGGCGGTGGGCTTGGTGGCCTCCGAGCGGCTGCGGATCGATACATCGGTGCCCATGGTCTCGCTCGCCACCGCTCATCCAGCGAAGTTTCCGGATGCCGTCGAGACCGCCACGGGGGTCCGTCCCGAGCTTCCCGCCCATCTCGCTGATCTACTCGACCGTTCCGAGAACTTCGACTGCCTTCCCAACAATCTCGATACCGTCGAACAATTCGTGCTCGCCGGGCGGTCAGAGAAGATGCGACACTAATGCGGGCTCGAATTCCGGGCTCGACCGCGAATCTTGGATCCGGTTTTGATGTGGTTGGAATCGCGCTCGACCGATACCATCAGCTCTCGACCGAACCTATTGATTCGGCCGCTGCCGTGCCATTCGAGGGCTTGGCTCGGATTGCGGCCCGTCAAGCCGGAGACGATGTCGAATTGTTCGCCCAGACCGACATCCCGGTAGGTAAAGGCTTCGGTTCCAGTGCAGCCGAGGCCGTCGGTGGGGCCTTCCTGTCGCGACTTCTAGCTGGAGACTCGCAGTGCGA
>CBERPN010000250.1:0-6766 GCA_965524675.1 uncultured bacterium | reverse complement strand
GGTGCGTTCGACTCTGCTACCGATTGACCGTTGCACACCTCGCACGCGTAGGTCTCGCCAAGACGCTGAGCACGGTCGGAGTTGGTGAGCGCCGGACCTTCAGCGGTTACGCCATACAAAAAGGCGGCAACGCCTACTCCTAATAGGGCTAGCCAGCCCAGCAAACTCCTAGCCATCACTCGTTGCCGGTGTCGTACTGCTCGATCAGGCCGTCGACCTGATCGGCAAGGAATCCGCCGATGTAGCGGGTGACCACCACACCATTGGGTGCAACCACGAACGACTCGGGGATCTGAGCCACGGCATAGTTGAGCGCGATAGAACCTGTGGTCTCGCGGTCGACGATTACCGGCCAGCCGCCGCCATGCTCGGCAAAGAACTCCGACACATTCGATCCGGTATCTTCGAATACCACACTCACGATGTGCGCATCGCCAGCGGCTGCGTGACGCTGTTCAAACTCGACCAACTCTGGGTGTTCTGCGACACAGGGAGCGCACCAGGTCGCGAAGAAGTTCACGACAACCCAGTCTCCGTCGAAGCTCGATAGATCGAACTGCTCGCCGTCCTGGTCGAGCCCGGCTACCGCTGGTCGCTCGAAACCAATCAGTGGGCTCGCCGCAGAACTGACACCTCCGTCGGTGTCCGATGTCGCCAAGACCCATAGCAGCGGAACCAAGATGAGCGCAGCAATTGCGGCAATGATTGGTACGAGCGGGCGACCATCGTTGATTTCGGCAAGCCGTTCAGAATCGCCAGAACGCTCGGCAAGTTCAGTTTCGATCGTTTCGTCGGTGTTGGTCATGACGCCTCGCTAAACCGATACCGTTTCAGATACTGGCGCGGTCGGTACCCGACGTTTCCCCGGGAAAGCAGCCAATGCGGTACCTACCGCCATAACCATTCCACCAATCCAAAGCCACACGACCAATGGCTGCAACGTGATCCGGATGACAGCCGCTTCGCCCGGCTCGGGAACGTCGAGCAACGTCAGGTAGACATCTTCGCGCAGGCCATTTCGAACCGACGGCACGGCAACTCGCTGCCCCGTGTTGGGAAACTCGTCGAACCCTGGCTCGTAGATCTGCTTTCCATCTACCAGAACTTGGGCGCGGACTGTTCCCTTTTCGGGCAACGTCTCCTCCACCAACCCCAGGTACTGAATCTCGTGCCCAGATAGCGAGGCGGTTTCGCCCTTGAGCAGGTCGAACTCGGCTTGGCGAAGATAGGAGTTACTGGCAGCGAAGGCGACTGCAATAATGATGACTCCGAGATGCACGATCATGCCGCCGTTTGCTCGACCGACCAAGCCCCGCCAACCTTGGCGTCGCGATGCTAGGACGATTTGGCGAAGCGCTGCTCCGGCGGCGAATCCAGCTAGCAAGAATGCTAACAACGGTGCCCAACCGCGTGCCCCCAGCAGCACCGCGACCACGATGGTCCCGACCCCAATCCAAGCAGGCCAATACAGTCGCTTACTCAACAGTTCGGTGGATGCCTTGCGCCACGGCAGCACGGGGGCCACCGCCATCAAGAACAGCAGCACAAACCCGATCGGCTGAGTCATGCGATCGAAATAGGGGGTTCCCACCGATATCTGTTCGTCGCTAAACGCCTCGACAATAAGTGGGAAGACGGTTCCTAACAGCACCACAAACGCGAAGGCGGCGAACACCAGGTTGTTGGCCAAAAATGCACCCTCGCGCGACAGCGGTGAGTCGATAATGCCAGGCGATCGAAGCTGCTCGCCCCGCAGGCCAATAAGACCAACGCTGACCACGGTGATGACCGCGAACGCCCCGAGCAGCACCGGCCCGATCTGTGAGTCGGAGAAGGCATGTACCGATGCGATGACACCTGAGCGGGTCAGAAATGTGCCGAGAATGGTGAGTGCGAAGGTGGCGCATACCAGCGAAAGGTTCCAGACCCGAAGCATGCCGCGGCGTTCTTGCACCATCACCGAGTGTAGGTAGGCGGTTCCCGTTAGCCACGGTAGCAACGAGGCGTTCTCTACCGGATCCCATGCCCAGTAGCCGCCCCAACCTAGAACCTCATAGCTCCACCACGCGCCGAGAATAATTCCAAAGGTAAGAAAGCCCCAGGCGAAAAGAGTCCAACGGCGAGTCTCGATTAGCCAACCCTCGCCGAGCCGCCCGGTGGCGAGTGCGGCAATTGCGAACGCGAACGGCACGGTGAAACCCACATAGCCGAGGTACAACATCGGCGGATGAAACGCCATCAGCACATGGTTCTGAAGTAGCGGGTTGGGCCCGGGACCATCGAGAGGAGGATTCGCAAGCCGCTCAAATACCTGAGCTGGGCCAATGGTGAGAAAGAAGAAGAAGGCGGTGACCACAAACATTGTGAGCATCGCCCAACCCACCAACGGATCGTCGAGTCGGTCGCGGAACTTACCTGCAACGATCGCCAAGTACCCTGTGAGCACCAGCGTCCACAGCAGGATCGAGCCTTCGAGGCTTGACCACAGCGACGCAAAGTTAAAAATGGCAGGGGTCTGCGAGCTTCCGACCTGCGCTACATAGGCCACCTCAAAGTCACGGGTGATCAGCGCCCGCTCCATAATGATGAAGGCCAGCAATGCCGCGCCGAGCAGCACCCAACTGTAAATGCGCGCCTGTTTGAGTCGTGCCGAGTTGCCGGTTCGCAGCCCGACCGCCGTGGTCACAATCGCAAAAAGCGAACTGACGAACCCAACCGTAAGTACGAACGACCCGATGATCGCGTTCATCCGCGCTCGTTCGCCTCAGATATTCGGTCTTCGTTGTCGTTGCGATAATCGTTGTCGTGCTTCACAAGCATCCGGTCGCTTTGGAACCACCAGCCGTCGTTAGCTCCGTGCACAAAAGAGCCGACCGGGGCGTCACCATGTACCCAATGCCCCTCGAGGGTCACTGGCACCTCTGGCTGAAAGAGCTGTGGCGGGTCGCCGACATGCACTACGTCGGCTACGACATCATCAAAAACGACCGTGAACGCAACCGCTGTGTTCTCGCCAAGTTTGGTTTCGGTGATCGACCCTTCGACGGGAACCCCCAGCATCCGGAAGCGTTCGGTTCCGAGTTCGGATCGCTCGGCCACAGCGTCGTCGACCTCGTGAAAGAACAAGGTGCCATTCAACAAACCCTGTGTGACGATCGCCCCGAGCGCGACCACAACCAACACCAAGATCGCCGCGGGCAACAACTTACGGTCGCGCTTCGTCGACGGCGGTCGCGGGGTTAGGTCGCCAAGCGGGGTGTAGTCGTCGGCGCCCGCTTCAAGACCATCGGGATCGATCATGTCGGGCATCGTCAGTCCAACCTTTCGGATTCGGCGCTAGGAGTTGTCATCCAACGTTGCCGGTGGGCGGGCACTTGTTTGGCCAACGTACGCCCACGCGCCAAAACCCAGAGCACGTATGTTGCGAGCACCACAGCCACTACTCCCCAGGCAACAATAATCGATCCGGTATTGGTCACGACTCACCCCCCGGGTTCGCTATGGCTGCTTGCACCCCGTCGGCGGCCTCGGCGCGACGTTCGGCGATGGCATCGACCAAGCCGACTTCAGCTATCTGATGCTCGAGCCAGGCGACCCGAAAGCGGTGCGTAGTAAGCCAAACGAAGAAGAAACCGAACACCAAGATGCTGAGCAAGAGGGTAAAGAGGGTGAGATCTTCGAGCTTGCCGTCGGTTAGCGACGCCTGCTGGTGCAAGGTGTCGTTCTTCCACCAGTCAACCGAGTAGCGCACGATGGGGATCATGACCACCGACATCAACGCCATCATTGCTGACCTGGTCGCGGTTGCGTCGGCGTCGCCCGGGATCTGACGGAGCGCCAAATAGCCCACGTACAACAACACCAGCACCAGCATCGAAACCAGCCGAACGTCGCCCCACTCCCAGTAGGTGCCCCAAGACGGCGAGCCCCAAACGGCGCCGGTGATAAGCGTAAGCACACCAAATATCACTCCAACCTCAATCGCCGAGCAAGCCACCAGGTCGGCGAACGGGTTGCGGTTCTTCAAGAAGAGTCCACTCGCGACCGCGCCCACAACAAAGCCGACATAGGCCATGATTGGCAATGGAACGTGTACGTAGATAATGCGCACCAAATCGCCCTGCACATCGTCAGGTTCGGTAAGAAACAGACCGAGCAGCGCAACGAGAGCGAAGCCAAAGAGGCTGATGAGCCCGAACACCCGCGTGTGGCGAGAGGCGGTTGGATTGGTTGTCACGACTCCTCCAAGAGAACTCCATAGGACAGCAGACCGAAAAGTAGGTAAACCACAGCGAAAAGCGCTAGCAGTACAAGCCAGGCCCAACCATTGACCGCCGCCGACCCGAATGCATCATCGAAGGCACGGGTTGCCCCAATCAAAACCGGGGCCAACACCGGTAGCAATAGTATTGGCAGCAGCGTCTCACTACCGCGAATCCCCGCTATGAGCGCCCCGTACATTGTTCCCGCAGCTGCAACACCAATCGCGGCCACCAGCGCTGTTACCCCCAACAGCGGGTACGAGTCGATGGACGCTTCGTAAAATATCAACACACCGACGAGCAACAACGCTTCGAGCGCCAGCAGTTGTACGACAACAGCGATTGTCTTGCCCGCGAATATCGCGGCCGGTTCGATTCCGGAAAGCCGTAACGAATCCGATGTCTTGTCGGCCGCTTCGATAGCGAACGCACGTTGGATTGCAAGCAATGACGAGAACAGGACGGCTACCCAGAATAGGCCAGGGGTGAAGTCGCGCAGTGCTTGACGGTTCGCGTTGAGCGCAAAGGCGAAGAGCACCAACGACAGCAGGGCAAACGGCAATACCTGGCTCGCCACAACCCGCGACCGGCCCTCGATTCTAAGATCCTTCCCGGCGATTAGCAGAGCTTCACGAACCACGCGACACCTCCACATCGTCTTCGACTACATCGTCCTCGGCTACATCGTCCTCGGCTACATCGTCTTGGCTCTCGGCAGCCGACAGCACGGCTCCGCCGGCGATGGTTACCGCTCGCGGCTTTAAGCGGCCCACCCTCTCGAGTTCGTGTGAGGCCACAATTACTGTGGCACCCGCCGCCGCGGCGTCGAGGATGAGCGCATCGACGATGTCACGACCCGACTGGTCGAGCCCGGCGTGAGGTTCATCCAGAAGCCATATCTCTGGGCGTCTGACCACCATCGCAGCGATCGAGGTCCGTCGTCGCTGCCCAGCGCTAAGTCGATCGACCGCTAGGTCGTGGAGCCGCTCGGCAATCCCCAGGCGCTCGATTGCCTCAAGCGCTGTCGCTAGCGGCTCGGCAACCGCTGACGCGCGCGCCCAGAACTCCACATTTTCTACTACCGATAGGTCGCCATAAAGCCCGGTGGAGTGTGCGATTAGCCCAACTCGTCGTCGAATCTGCTTCCCTTGGTTGGCAGCGTTGTAGCCCAATATCTCGGCGGTTCCCGAGGTTGGCCGGATCAGCCCTGCACAGACCCGAAGCAGAGTGGTTTTGCCCGCTCCGTTGGGGCCTTGTAACAGTACGACCTCTCCTGGGTCGATAGCGAGGTTCACACCCGCCAAGGCCGGAAACCGCCCGAGCAGTGCAACCACGTCGCGCAGGTGAACAGTGGACACACCCAAACGCTACCGGCACCCCAGAATTTGGGCCAAGGTTTGCCGCAACTGTGACGAGTGACCGAATCGTTCGCAACCCAGCCGCAGAGGGGCCTCCTATAAACCTGGCATAAGCGTCGGCTAAGACGGGTATGACAATCCGGCCTCTGGCCCAGGGCTGATCTAAGTAGTTGCCGCGATCGCAACTAGATTGCAATCTAATGAGCCATCGCGAACCCCAAGAGGTTGCCGCCCTCTCTGTGGACGATCTTGACGTCGAGCGAAGAGAGGTGCGCACGACACGCCTGGCGAGTGTGCTCGGTCGTATCGGTCGTTTCTTCACCATCTCGGGTGTGGTGACGCTACTGTTCGTGGCTTTCCAACTTTGGGGCACCGGGTTTCAAGAAGCACAGGCCCAGGCCGGACTACGCGACGATTTCGCGGAACGGCTTGCACAGGTAGCTGAGGTAACCGAGGCAAACGCCCTCGTCAACCCAACCACTCCCGTGCCGACAACTGCGACCGCTGCTCTGGACGAAGCTCCCTCGACCACCGTTGTCAATTCCGTTGTCAATTCCGATGTCAATGCCGATCTCAACGCCGAGCCCACCCGATCGGCGGTATCGACCACCACTACGCTGCACCCGTCGATCCTGCCGCTGCTCTATCCCGAGGGCGGTGAGGAGGTTGCCCGAATCGAAATACCGTCGATCGATGTCGACAAGATCGTGGTCGAAGGCGTAAACGTCGATGACCTGCGAAAGGGGCCGGGATTGTATCGACGCACCTCCAGGCCGGGCGAAGCCGGAAACAGCGCCATCGCCGGGCACCGCACGACCTATGGCGCACCGTTTCACAACATCGACAACCTCGCCCCCGGCGACGAGATTTTCGTCACCTCTCTCTTGGGTCAATTTACCTATCGGGTGGTTGGCCAGCCCGAAGTCGACCGTGTCGGGTTTTGTCGCGAAGAAGGCCGGACCAACAACGAGGAGCTAGCGGCCGAGGCATCGCTCCTTAGAGCACCAGCCATCGAGCAAGAAGCGTTCAATGCGAGCACTACCACTACCACAACGACGCTTGTTCCCCAGGAGGTGCCCGCCGATTTCGCGGTCGGAGCGATCGATGGCATCACCTACTTCAGCACCACCGACGTCGAATCAGAAC
>CBERPN010000249.1:0-6768 GCA_965524675.1 uncultured bacterium | reverse complement strand
GGCTACGACGGCTACACCGGCCGAGAGAACGATCCTGGCCAATTCAACGAGCAATGGTTCGCCGAACTGCTCGACGCCTCGGGCAACGTGCTCGCCACCAGCAGTTCAACCGGAGATCTTGCCGACGGCGTCGCCGAGGCAACCTGGTCGGGCAATGTCGGTCAAGTAACGATTGGCGCAACGGTTACACAGGTGCGTGCGGTGCACGCCGCCATCGGGTCTGCCGCAATCAACTCGGTTCGCCCAGTGTGCATCGGAGCTAGCGCCGTCTCGGTCGACCCGACCCCGCCCGATGACAGCACCCCTCCAGAAAGCAGCATCCCTCCCGTCGAACCCAGCGATGACAACAGCACGGTCACCGTTGTTAAGACCGTCGAAGGAGACGGGTCGGGCAAAGTCACCGTGTCGCTCGATTGCGGCGAGTTCGGTTCAGCACTCGGAAATGACTCGAATCCAACGGTGAGCGTCGGCGACCTGCCGGTCGGTGCTACCTGCACCGTGAGCATCGCCGATATCGGCGCCGCAAATATCGGCTTCACCGTGACCCCTGAGTCAATAATTCCCGTCGCGGGCGGAGCGGGCAACGCCATCTCGATCGTTATCCCAGCGGGCGGGCTCGACATCGTGATCTCGGTGACCTGCACAATCGAAGAAGGCGGCGGCCCGGTCGTTCCAGAACCGCCACCTCCACCCACAACCATCGTCGCTCCGAGCCCGCCAACAACCCCGCAACCGGTTCGTCAACCCGCCGATGCGCAACCCGCCGAGCCAGTAGCCGCTGACCCAGCGTTCACTGGCTAAGAGCCTGGAACCAACAGTTCCACAACAACACACAACAACGAGGACAACAGCAATCGCCGAACAGATACACAGAATGTTGTGCTAGATCGAAGCCGTCTTGGGGCAAAGACGCCGATCAACGGCACCGCAACGCCGACGCCGGTTTGGGGCAACTTACCGGCTGTCGGCAACCGAGGACCTGACAGGTTTTCCGCCCGATATGTGGGGCGGACGGAGAACCGAGTCAGGTCCTTGAAGTTTTAACGAAACTCCAGATCGCCGCCCGAGAGATCGACTGTGATCTTGTCGCCTTCGACATAGGTACCCTCAAGGATCGCCAAGGCCAGACGGTCGCCGAGGGTGCGTTGAATGACCCGCTTGAGCGGTCGGGCACCGAAGTCTGGGTCGAAGCCCTCGTCGGCAAGATACTGCTTGGCTGCAGTCGTGACTTCGAGCGTCAGGCGCCGGTCTGCCAAGCGATTCTCGAGGCCCCGCAACTGGATATCTACAATCTGAGCAAGATCATCACGATCTAGAACACCGAACCGCACGATGTCGTCGACTCGGTTGATGAACTCGGGTCGGAAGAAGTCGAGCGGGTCACCGGGCAGATTCGACGTCATGATCAGAATGGCATTTGAAAAATCGACGGTGCGCCCCTGACCATCGGTAAGTCGGCCATCATCGAGCAGTTGTAGCAACACCCCGAACACGTCGGCGTGAGCTTTCTCGACCTCGTCGAGAAGTACGACCGAATACGGGCGACGTCGAACAGCCTCGGTCAGTTGTCCACCCTCGTCGTAGCCGACATATCCGGGCGGCGCTCCGATAAGGCGACTAACCGAGTGCTTCTCCATGTACTCGCTCATATCGATTCGGACCATTGCTCGCTCGTCGTCAAACAAGAAGTCGGCTAACGATCGAGCTAGCTCGGTTTTGCCGACTCCGGTGGGTCCGAGAAAGAGGAAGCTGCCGATTGGCCGATTCGGGTCGGCTAGACCGGCGCGGCTGCGACGAATTGCGTTCGCTACTACCGTTACCGCCTCATCTTGACCGATTACCCGCTCGTGCAAGACCTCCTCTAGGCGGATCAGCTTTTCAATCTCGCCCTCCAAAAGGCGAGCCATCGGCACCCCGGTCCATTTGGCCACCACCTCGGCGACATCCTGCTCGTCGACCTCTTCCTTGAGCATCTTCTGGGACTTCTGTAGCTCGTTTAGCGAGTCGGTAGCCTCGTCAATCCGCCGTTCGAGCTCGGGGATCTCGCCGTAACGGATCTTCGCGGCCTTTTCGAGGTCGGTCTCGCGATCGATAAGAGTATTGAGGGCCTCGAGCAACTCTTTCTGTTCGCGAATTTCGGCGATCGCCTTCTTCTCGGATTCCCAGTGAGCTCGAAGCCCGGTGAGGTTCTCGGACATATCGGCGATGTCGCTCTCGAGGTCTCTGCGCCGCTCTTCGCTCGCCGAATCGGTCTCGTTCTCGAGCGCGAGTCGTTCGATTTCTAGCTGGCGAATGCGACGGTCAACAACGTCGATCTCGGTAGGAACCGAATCGATCTCAATTCGCAGCTTGCTGGCCGATTCATCGATTAGGTCGATCGCCTTGTCGGGCAAGAACCGTCCGGTGAGGTAACGATCGGATAGAACCGCGGCGGCCACAAGCGCTGCGTCTTGAATGCGCACTCCGTGGTGAACCTCATAGCGCTCCTTTAGGCCGCGAAGAATCGCAATCGAATCCTCCACCGAGGGCGGTTCGACGAGCACCTGCTGGAAGCGACGTTCTAACGCGGCGTCCTTTTCGATGTATTTGCGATACTCGTCGAGTGTCGTGGCACCCACCATTCGCAACTGGCCTCGCGCCAGCAGCGGCTTGAGCATGTTGCCCGCATCCATGGCGCCTTCACCGCCAGCTCCAGCCCCGACCACGGTGTGCATCTCGTCGATGAAGGTAATGACCTCTCCTTCGGCGTCGGTGATCTCCTTTAGAACCGCCTTCAACCGTTCCTCGAAGTCACCGCGAAACTTTGCTCCCGCGACCATGGCGGGTAGGTCTAGTGAGATGACCCGTTTGTTCTTCAGCGAGGTTGGCACATCGCCCTCGACGATGCGCGTCGCCAAGCCTTCAACTATTGCTGTCTTTCCGACTCCTGGCTCACCGATTAGCACTGGGTTATTCTTGGTGCGCCGCGAGAGCACCTGAATTACTCGCCTGATTTCATCGTCGCGACCAATTACGGGATCGAGCCTTCCCGCACGGGCTTCGTCGGTGAGGTTCAGACCGTACTTTTCGAGTGCCTGGTACTGATCTTCGGGGTTCTGAGTGGTTACTCGATGGCTACCTCGGACCTCTCTCAAAGCATCTAGAAGCTGCTCGCGATCGACATCGAGGCGATCGGCGAGGGCCAACAACAGGTGCTCGGTCGAGAGGTATTCGTCAGCGAGGTCAGAACGTGCCTCGTCCGCGGTCTCGAGCGTGCTGGTCAAGTCGCGACTGATCCGAGCATCTTGGGAACCATAGGCACTCGGCAAGGCAGCAATTGCGTCGTCGACTTTGTTTCGAACCGAGAGGGGCGCTTGTCCGAGATGCTGAAGAATCGGCAACACGACTCCCTCGGACTGGCCGAGCAGAGCAGCTAACAAATGGTCGGGGGTTATCTCAGGATTATTGTGCTGTTGGGCTAACGAGGTAGCAGCGGTGAATGCTTCTTGGGTCTTGAGGGTCCACCGGTTTGGGTCGAGTGCCATAGTCGCCTTCCTTGTCGCTAAGAATAGTAATCCTTAGCAAACTTGATAGTAGCTATATCAACTTTCGCGTCAGTGATTGCATTCCCGTGAAGACTGCTTTGTTCGTCAAACGAGCAGGATTAGTCCCAACCCTGTTGAAAACCCTGTGGATAACCCATGCTTCTTGTGGACTAGTTGAAATATTTTCAGTTATTGCACAAGCGCAGCCGTCGGTCTGGACAGGCTTACCCCGAAATCACCATCGCTGTCGGTCCACCAATTGGTCAACTCAAGCCCAACCATGCCGAGCTCGTTTCTCACTCGATCAGCCGTAAATTTGGCACTGATCTCGGTACGAATCTCTTCGCCAGCAACAAAGGGGACTTCTAGGTCGAGGGCGCCGATGTGGACCAGCTGATCGATCCGGCTGCGCAAGCGCATTTCGATCCATTCCTGCTCGGTATTGAAAAGGGCGACGTGATCGAATGTGCTGAGGTCAAAGTCGGCATCGAGATTGCGGTTGATCACTTTGAGCACGTTCTTGTTGAACTCGGCCGTGACACCTTCGGAATCGTCGTACGCCGTCACCAGACGATCGTGGTCTTTCACCAAGTCGGTACCCAACAAGAAGCTGTCACCGGGCGCCATCGTCGCGACCAATGAGCGCAGGAACTCCAGCCGCTCGCTCGGTGTGAAGTTGCCAATGGTGCCGCCAAGAAACACAATCATGCGTTTCCCGCCGGTTGGCAAGTAGTTCAGATGCCTTTCGAAATCACCAACTACCGCGTGGATAACAAGACCCGGGTAGTCCTCACCAATAAACTTCGCCGCATCGATAAGTGTTTGTTCTGAGACGTCGAACGGGACGAACCGTTGTAGCTGGCCGGTACTGGTAAACGCGTCGAGTAGAGCTCGCGTCTTGTCGGAGGTACCCGAACCCAGTTCGATCACAGTGTCTGCACCTGAGAGCCGGGCGATTTCGCCTGCCCTCGATACAAGAATTTCTCGTTCGGCCTCGGTCGGGTAGTACTCGGGAAGTCGGGTTATCTGATCGAAAAGATCACTGCCAGCGTCGTCGTAAAACCACTTCGGCGGAAGCGTCTTTGGTGAAGCCGTCAAACCGGCTAACACGTCGGCTCGAAGTTGCGGTGCCCAGGCATCGGCCTCGAGGTGTACATCAATCTGAGGGTCGGTCATCGAGATAGCTCCAGCGTCGCGGGTTAACAGTGGCGCATAATTCTTAACGCCTCAGGGGAATCTCGTCTCTCAACCATCCGGACGAACCCAACATTCCCGCTACTCGCCCAGCAGGCCCGCCATCGAACAGAAGTTTCTGATGAGTTGCTCACCAGCGGGATTCTCGTCGGTCCAGTACTCGGGATGAAATTGAGTACCAACTATCATTCGCTCGACGTCAGCCATGATCTGAATGGGCGTCATATCGGTCCCGCCGAGGTTGACGAAGCCTCGTGGAAGAGACTTGATCTCCCATGCGTGCGCATGGCGAACCACCGGTTCTTCAGCAAGGCCAGCCAACAAAGGATGATCGATGGCGGCGCGGCGATCCAGACTGACCGGTCGATAGCCCGATTCGGTCACCCAACCCGGCGCGTACTCGGGATTTGGGTCCTCTTCGCCTTCTGGGATCTTGCCGATTCTTTCGATTGGCACGCCAAAGGTCTCGGCGATCAACTGATGCCCACCGCAGAACCCAAAGATAGGCACCGACCCAGCTCGGATGACCGACCGGAGTCCTTCTTGGAGCTGCGGATCGTAAACCTCGGCATCGCTACCGTTACCGCTGATAAACATCGCTTTGATATCGAATCGCTGTATCAGCTTGGGCGACACATCGTGATAGCGCTGAAGCAGACAAATCTCGCCGGTCATGTCTTGCAGTCGATAAGTAATCCGGCTTCGGGCGGCCAGAATCATCTCGCCGTAAGAAGCGTCATACCCAGAGGAATGCTCGTTATCGACAAAGAGGATCACAGCATCAGCTTAGCGATGCGAGCAAGATGGCCACATGAACAATGCTGATCGGTCGCTCGATGTCGATAATTGAGACCGTGGGGCTTCGCAAGGAGTACTCACGACTCAGAGGCCAGCCGATCGTTGCCGTCGATGGGCTTGACCTGGCCGTTCCCGGCGCCGGGGTTTATGGCTTTCTTGGGCCGAATGGGTCGGGCAAGACCACCACCATCCGCTGCCTGCTCGGACTCATTCGACCAACCGCAGGATCGGTAAAGATCCTCGGCGAGGACGTTTCGGATCTTCAGCGGGTCATCGGACGCATTGGTGCGCTGGTCGAGACTCCGAAGTTCTTTCCCACCTTCTCCGGGCGAAAGAATCTAGCAATGCTGGCCAAGGTTGCGGGCCTCGACCAATCGACCGTCGAGCAATCGCTCGATACCGTCGGGTTGCGAGATCGAAGCAGCGATAACTTCTCGACGTACTCGCTCGGGATGAAGCAGCGCCTTGCCGTTGCCGCAACCCTGTTGAAAGATCCAGATCTAATCGTGCTAGACGAACCAGCAAATGGACTTGACCCCGCCGGCATCGTCGAGATTCGCCAACTAATTCGCCAACTAGCCGACGATGGCAAGACCATCTTTGTGTCGAGCCACCAGCTCGGCGAAGTGCAGCAAACCTGCGACGTGGTGACAATCATCGCTAACGGGAGATTGATACGCACAGGTCCGGTGGACGAACTGGTCAGCCTCGGGACCCGCACCTTGCTCTGCACGATCGATGATGCAGCAAACGCGTTAGCGGTCCTACTTCACGCTGGCTTCTCGGCAAGGCTCGGACCCGTACCCGACACCATCACGATCGAGGTCGGGCCCGAACATGGAGCATCGGTGACCCATCACCTCGCAGCCTCCGGTCGCTATCTGCGATCGCTCGAGCCCCAAGGAGCCTCGTTGGAATCGACCTTCCTCGAGCTCACCGGCAGCGAGGGTGGCGACCTCCGGTGAACCTCTTTCTAACCGAGGTACGCCGCTTCTGGGGACGGCGCATCACTTGGGGCATAATTATTGTGACCTCGCTACTGATGCTGCTCGCGACGGTGATCCTGTTTTCCCAAAGTAGTTCTGACGAGAGTTCTGGGCAGGCTGACGCCCAAGCACAGGCGCAGCGCGATATCGACAGCTGCGTGACCAGCCTCACGTCGGCGATCGAAGCGGGCGACATTGACCCGAATGACTTCAACCCCGAGCTCATCGACATCAGAGAATCGCTGAACGATGAGGAGTTCGAAGAC
>CBERPN010000248.1:0-6811 GCA_965524675.1 uncultured bacterium | reverse complement strand
CAGCGAACAGGTCAAAGAGACGCTCGCGGTCGCGAATATCGGCGACGATTAAGTCGTCGGAGTCGAGCAGGCCGTGGCCTTCGATAGAGAGTTGCACACCGTGAAGCGCCGATTCGTCGCGATCGAGCATCATTAGGCGTGCAGGCTCGAACTGCCCGAGCTGGCGACAAAGCTCAGACCCGATCGATCCGCCAGCCCCGGTGACCAAGACCCGCTTGCCGGCGATGTAGTCGCTGATCGCAAGCAAGTCCACCTCAACCTCAGCACGACCCAACAGATCGACTTCTTCGATCGGTTGGATGTCATCCTCCATAGCGAACGAACCCATCAACGAAGAAGTGTCGGGCAGAACCATGACTTCGAGACCACTAGAGCGGCCTATGTTTGCCAGCTCGGAAACGACCTCGCCATCAGCGCTTGGGATGGCTATTAGCAACAATCCCGCCTTGAGCGAGTCGGCCTTTGCAAGGATGTCGTGTCGTGTCCCGACCACGGGAACACCCTCAATAACCCGATGTGCCTTTGCTGGCTCGTCGTCGAGAATTCCAACCGCCAGGTACTCGGACTTGGGGTCACTCTGCATCGCTCGCAGGATTTGGCGGCCACCCTCGCCTGCGCCGAACACGAGGATTCGCTTACGCCCAGAAGGGTCGACTCGCGACATGCGGTTGAGGTAAACCCGCCAGAGCAGTCGAGCAGCTCCCATTCCGGCCAACGCCAAGAATGCTCCAGAAATCAGGCCGGTTGTTGGTACAGGGCGTCCGAACACGGCGTAGTTGGCACTGGCTGCCACCGAACCAGCGACTGCCCACGTCCCCACGATGCTGCTTACTTCGTCGAAGGAGCCAACTTGGTAACGGCCCCGGTAGTTGCCCAGCAGCCATCCGGCGATGATCTGAACGAGCAATGTTGCAGCAAGAACCGGGTAAATACCGCCCACACCATTTAGCTCAAGGCCAAGCCGCAGAAAGGTCCCTACCAGCAGCCCAACGGACCACATCGCGATATCGGCTACTCCGAGGGCCCATGCCTTACGCCTATACAGCCGCTGTGGTATCGGCTCAAAAATTGATCGCTTGCGATCCATATCGTCTTGTTCCATCGTAAATCATCTCCGCCAGGTGACTTCAAGTACTTTTGGTGTTGCTAGATCAATTCCCGACACAACACCTTGCCATGTTAGCACTCTGCGTTACTATCTCGGTGGATCTATCCACGAAGAGTGACACGTTCACTCTCGGTGAATTTAGGCGCCTGCATTCGAGAACACGGATGTAAAGGTCTTAAGGATGATGCGTACATCGCCAAGCAACGTGACCCGCGCGACGTAGTCGAGGTCGATGTGCACGTTCTCGTGAAGCAACTGAGAGCGCAGCTCGCTTATTTGCCACAGGCCGGTAATACCAGGGCGAACCAGGTGTCGGGGGTGATCGACAATCCCATGCCTCCTGGCAACCTCGAGGATCTCTGGACGGGGGCCCACGATGCTCATTTCGCCTTTTAGCACGTTCCAGAGTTGGGGCAATTCGTCGATGCTTGTTTTGCGAAGCAGCCGGCCGACCGAGGTATGGCGAGGATCGTCGTCGGTCTTGTGGGTCTGGCGACGTTCATGACCGGCGTAGCCTTCAGCCTCGAGGTATTGCTCGCGACGATCGGTCTTCATCGTGCGGTACTTGACCATCGTAAAGGGACGGCCCCAGCGGCCAACTCGCTTCTGTCTAAAGATCGATGGCCCACCAATGGGCGAGACACGAATCATCAGCCCAACGAGCAGCAATAGCGGTGCCAACAAGATCAGCAAGAAAACCGAGGCCACGACGTCGAAAACTCGCTTGCCCCAGCGGGCATAGTGGCCGAGGACTCGATGCGATGCCTCGATGTAAACCAATGATGAGTCATGTTCGATCATCGATGGCTTCGAAAGGAACTGCTGCGCTGGCTGAGTCATGTTGGGGTCACGGTTCATTGTTTTAGCATCTATTCGGGTTAGCTCGAATGCTCTTCGTGCTATTTCAATCAGAGTAGGCGTGCTAGCGGCGAACCGACAATGAGCAGTCTGGCCCAACTCTGGACTTCGTATTCAACTCGGTTTGTAGATAGTGCCCAACCAGTTGGTCAAGTCGGTTGTGAGCCCGTCGAGAACTTCGATCGCCGAGCGGTAGCGACGTTTCGAGCGCTTGTGCGGATCGGGAACTTCGTCTTGGGTGTTGTCGCCCATCAGGTCGCTGAACGAACGCTGGGCGCCAAGCGCGACCAACTGTTCTTCTAGCGTGCCTGGTAGGGGCGGACCAGATCGCAGCGTCGACACCAAACCCTTGAGGGTGTGGACGCGATGCGCGCTGTCGGACGACATCACTATCAGCTCGCGAGCATGGCGACGTTCCATAGTTATTATCAAATCGGCCGAAGCCACCAACTCAGCGGTGACAACTTGACTGCGGTGGCCAGTAACATCGATTCCCAGCGGGCGCACCATATCGCCCATCGTCATGTCGGGGCCGCTTCCCTCGGTTAGAAAACCTGCCGAAGCGACCGACGACGCAACGCCCATCCGGTCGAGCTTGTTCATGATCATCTTTTCGGCGACCGGCGAACGGCAGATGTTCGCTGTACAAACCGACAGAACTCGAGGATGCGACGCGGTGTCACCATTTGGCCAATTCACGATGTTTGAGACTACCCGCCGATGGTCCAAAGGGGTGTCACCCTTGAAAGCCCACCTCAGCCTTTCGCGGTACCTTGGCTATCGAGCCAGCTGAGCAGCACCGCGATGGCACGCGGATCGTGGCGAAGATTGTGACCAGAGCCTTCGAGTATGCGAAGACTCGCCGACCCGTGTGAATCGGCGAGGGCGCGGGCGTCAAGAGCGGGCACAACGTCATCCGCGCTGCCGTGCATTACAAGTAACGGACGGTCTCCTAAGTCTTCGGCGGCCTCGGCTGCTCGGTACTGAGTGAGTTCATCTGACCAAGATTCAAAGTTCTCGGGAAACTCAGGGTTCGTCACAGCCCCGCGATCACGGGCCCAGTCAAGCAGGTCACGGGGGCTTCTTGCCCAGTCATCGAAATCAGCTGGTGCGCCGATGGTGGCCACCCCAGAAACCTCGGGGTTGGCAGCCGCTACGCAAACGCTAAGCGCTCCACCAGTTCCGAATCCTACAAGCCAGACACCGGTGGAGCGTTCGTGTGAAGCAATCGCCTCTGCGGCCATGCCAAGATCGTCGAACCAGCCGCGTAGCGAGAAATCTCCGACAGAATCACCGACTCCACGAAAGCTAAACGACATGGCTACCCAACCAAGCGATTTGGCTACCCGCTGTGCCAGCGATGGCATTCCCGTATAGGAATTCCCTGCTGGACCAGAGGGAAACCCGTGGACAATTACAACGGCGGGTGCAAGCTCGTCATGTTCTGGTTCAAAGAGTTCGAATGCCAAATCGAACCCGGCAGCCTCGAGCACTAAGCTTTACCCTGCCCTTGCCCTGCTGCGGTGACGGCTCTAAACAACACCGTGGCGGTAGCCCCGGTTGCGGGCCTCTGCGAGGGTGTCTGGGCCAAAGCAAATGGTGGCTTCAGACGCCAGTAACTCGTCGATAACTGCTTCATCGACCACCGCGTCCAGGTCGTACACGACCTGACTACGCTTGTCGCCAAGCCATTGGTTCTCGGAATAGTTCTTGGGGCGATCCATTTAGTCCTCTCGAGCCGTTCGTTACCAAGAATAACCCCCTGGCTCAACTTTGCCGTTCGATTGCCGATGGCAATCAGGATTAACAACAGAACCATCGCCGACCCAAAATCAACACTCACGAAGCTAGTGATACTAGTGGCCTCATCGAGAACGCCGACGCCCGACGAACAGGCGTCAATAATCCACAAACTGGTGCTGAAGGCCGCGGTCGTCGCTGTAGTCGTAGTCGTGGCCTTGGCCGTGGTGCTGTTCATCGTGATTGGCAATGCGCTAGACAACTCCGTAATCATCGACTTATCGGTAGTACAACCAACTTCGGTTTCTCGGGAGACGGTCGAAACCGCTTCTTGTCCTGTGGGCGCGGTGGCCCAAAGCCCTATTGCAGAATCGTCGCGGTCCGACGACCTGACCGCTCTGGAGGGGGATCGAGTCTTCACCTCATCGCAGATAGTCGTGTGGAATTTGGCGATAGGCAGTGACGGTCAGCCGGGCGAACCACACGACGCTCGCTTGGCAATCGAACTAGGAGACTCATTCGACGAGTCGGTCGGCGTCTTCTGCATGTTTATTTCGGACGGCGACGCTTCGCCGACGTTGCGATGGAATCAGCGGCGATCCGACGACGAATCAACAACTGCACAGTTACTACTAAGCGGGATCGAGTCGGGTCAGGCGACCGTCGTCCAGTTCTGGACTCTTATCGATCCGGCGGCCGGTCAACAACCAACGCTTCGCGCTGCGGTGAGCCCAGGCGCCGATACCGATTCCAACAGCGTCGAAGAATCGGTCGAGGTCTCGTTTCGCCAAACTGTGGAGCCTGCGGGCGGCGAACTAACGGTCGAAATCTCCGACACTTCTGACGAAGTGCTGCCGGGCGACCGGTTCGTCGCTACCTGGACCGTCGAGAACAGCACTCAACAAAGAGTCTTCGACATCGTTGAACTCGTCAGCTCCTTCGACGGCGACATAACGATGCTCGAAGTGACGATCGATGACCATGAAGGCTTTCCGACCGGGTGTGAAGTCACCGACCTTGGTTTCGCTTGTGATCTCGGGTGGGTCGATCCAGGCGAGCAGGTTTCGATCGCCGCTACCGGCTTGGTGGCGGTCGACGCGTCGGCTGTGCTCAACAAGACTGCTGGCGATTGCTCGACAACTGGCAGCGATCTGTGCAGTCGCGGTGAATTGAGTTGGTTGGGTGCCTTTGACCGCATTGACGTCAGCGACTCCGAGGCAGCGGATCTAAAGCCTGCTAACGAGTTCGCAGTTACCGTCTTGACCAACCCCGCCGCCGGCTACCTGAGCGACAACGTCGAGGTCAAGGTGCTCGTACATTCGACCAGCGCTGGAGCAACAATCGCGGCGGTGCGCCTCGCTGGCTGTGAACCCGAACTGGAATACGAGGCAGGCGACCAAGACAACGATCAGGTATTCGACAGCGGTGAGGTGTGGCAGTTCGGTTGTTCGGCTCAACTACCAGCGGCAACCGGAGAGGTATCGGTGCAAGGCCGAACGGGCGACCGCTCGCTAGCGCGGACCGCGCGGCCGTTCTCGCTAGACCTGATCAGTCCTTCGATAAGCATCGGACGCAGCATCGAGGGCGATGCGGCTCGCTTCGATGTCGCGAACACCGGCGACACAGCATTGACCGATCTCGAGCTCACCTCTGAGGGTTGCGAGCCCACATACACCAACGGCGATGGCGACAGCGACGTTGAGGGCGACGGCCCAAACGGCGTGCTCGACCCCGGCGAGGTCTGGGTCTTTTGGTGCCAGGACGACTCTGGCGAGGGTCGAGCGGGCGCCACCGATCCGCTCGGTGGCAAGGTTCTTGCAACCGAGTAACAAAACGTTGAGTGCGGAGGACCAAAGGACCCCCGCACTCATGAATTCAATGAATTTGATGAATTCTTGGCTGGAATCTACACAACGTCCTTTTCAAGGCAAGCGGGACTTGCTCGCAAACGTTTGTGCAGGGTGACTGGTGGAAATTCACCAGCGGCTCCAGCAGGCGTGCCTAGCGGCCAGCCACCTCCGAAGTCCCAGATCTACTACCAGTAATATGGACCACCTCCTTTTTTCGGTACTTTGAGTTAAGCACATCGGCGGGCGCTACGTAGGTATTATTGCCCTTCTTCACGTCGACGCCTTTCAATCATTCTCCGCCACGTGCTAAACACGGGGTGTGACTTTCACTGCGTTTTCTCCCCCCATCCGCCGAGTTTTGCTTGCCCTGACGGCAATTTGTTTGGCATTCGCCGTACTGCTTGCTCCCGTCTCACCACTGGCTAGCGCTGCTGGAGCACAGGGCGACGATGGCACCGCCACTATCGGAGGCGAAGGTTGCGACGGCGACAACGTCGAGCTGACCGTGGAATCAATGGACGGCGAAGTGCTCCTCACCGAGAACGTCGCCCCGATCGATGGCGGCATCTGGCAGGTAACTGTGGCAATTCCTGCGCTCGACGCGCCGGTAATCGCTTCGGCCATCTGTTTCGCTGGCGATGTTGCCCTAGTCAACTACTCCCCTGTCAGCATCCGAATCCAGCCCGGCGTCGAAGTCGGTGGAATCATCGAACTGCCAGGAACACCCGTTGATGGCGCCGTAGCCACTCCCGACGATCCTGCCGATGCTGCCGACTCCGACGACGCTGAGGGCCAACCCGACGAGCTACCCCATACGGGCCCGTTCACGGTGCCGTTTACCGCGCTGGCCATCGCGATGATCGCAGCCGGACTAGGCATGGCTTATGTCAGCCGTCAACAGAGAAACACTCCGAGCCTTGCACGAATAAGCGAGCGCGAAGATCAGTCCTGGCCCACGTCGCACTGGGACAGCTAGTCGCCAGCTTCAGCTCCGATGGCGCCAATCTGTTTGAGATAATCCATTTGCTTGTCGAGCACCAGCACGACATCTAGCGGATCTATTCCGGCATCGGCGGCTAGCGAGCGTTGCACCACGTAATCCACCGATTCGTCTTCGACAGCTATTACCGGTTCTTCACCCTCGCCATAGACACCAAGCTCTTCACCATGCTCACTGGCCATTCCGGCCCGGTCGAAATAGTCGAGTTGCCACAACAAAACCTGACGCACATCGCCGTAACTCAACCGAGCGGTC
>CBERPN010000247.1:0-6829 GCA_965524675.1 uncultured bacterium | reverse complement strand
CGATCATGCACTAAGCGATGCGACGGCCTGGCAGATGTTCAGCGATTCGAGAAGAGTGTTGCGCAGCGGTGGCGAGCTAAGGGTGGTAGGCAACCGACACCTCGGCTACCACGCCAAACTAAAGAAACTCTTCGGCAACAGTACAACAGTGGCCAGTACCGGCAAGTACGTACTGCTCAGCGCCATCAAGCCCTGACGTACCATTAGCAGACACTCCAAGGAATCAGTCGGCGTATGGCGAGGTTTACGACCGGAAGCGAAGCGACGGCGCAAACTCGGTAAGAGAGCGAAGCGAACGGCGCGGACCTGTCAGGCTAATGTTCACACTCGGCGAGGTTTACGACCGGAAGCGAAGCGACGGCGAAAACTCGGTAAGAGAGCGAAGCGAACGGCGCGGAGAGAGGGGGATTCGAACCCCCGGAGACCGTGAAGCCTCAATGGTTTTCAAGACCATCGCAATCGTCCGCTCTGCCATCTCTCCGCTCATGAGGATACTCACGATTCACTCAACTCGTGCTGGCTAATTTCGCTCTCCCGGAGTTGACAACCAGCACCCTGCAGAAGCGCCTTCGCACCCTCGGGAGGATTGATGACGATCACCGATCGACCTCCGGCAGCCTCTACCGCAATTCCAAGTGCATCGGCAATGCCTGAATCAACCGAAGGTACACCGCCAAGATCAACCTCGATAGCAGGTGAGGACCCATGGTTAGCAATCGCCGCCTTGAGTCGCTCAGCAAGCACTCCGTTCGAGCCAATCCACAGCAAACCATCCGGTCGAATACGCAACATCGCCGGATCGCTGGCATCGACAGTCAGTTTCAGTTTGAAGGCGAAGTGATGCACCACTGTGAGCAGTACCCCAAGAATTACCGCCCAGAAGACCTCAGGAGGCGTTATTAGCGTGGCGAAGAACGTCACATAGGTGAGCAGGGCCTGTGACTTTGATCGCCGCCACAGGCTCAACAACCGCTTCGGCTTTACCAGGCTTGTAACCGCACCTACGACGATTGCTCCGAGCACCGCCGTCGGCAGAGCCTCGAGGACTCCGGCAAAGGGCAAGAAGGCCAACACGACGAGACCGGTAATTCCGCCGCTCCACTTCGACCTAGCGCCCGCGAAGCGGTTGACGGAACTACGAGAGAACGACCCACCCACCGGAAAGGCGCCGGTGACACCTGCGGCCAAATTGGCCCAGCCCGAGCTGAAAAACTCTTGGCTAGCGCTCCAGGGCTCACCGTCTTCTCCGGCGAAAGTTCGAGCTATTGATGCTGGCTCGGCAAAGCCTACGAGAGCGATCACAACCCCACCGAGTATCAGGCTCGGTAGGTCGGACCACGGCAGGTCGAGTGTGAACGATGGCAATCCTTCAGGTATACCGCCTACAACCGCGCCGTCGTAGTCCGAGGCATTCGAGAAAACGACGCCGAGGATCACCGCTACCAAGACTCCCGGAAAGAGTCTGTGGATCGAACGACCTCCGAGCATCAGAATCAACGTGACCACCGCCAGACCGACAGCCACACCACGCCATTGGCCAGGATGCCCTAATGCCCACAGCGCCTCGACGATGGGGTTCTCACTGTCCGGAACGACCTCGGCCACCCCGAGAGCTTTGGGGAGCTGTGAGGACAAGATGACGAGGCCGGCCGCCGAAGTAAACCCGATCATCACTGGTTCGGCCATCAGGTACGCCACCAACCCCAGTCGGAGCACTCCGAGCAAGAGACGTACGGCGCCGACGATTACCGCCAGCAGCGCAGCCTGCTGCACATAGGAGACCGACCCGGGTTCGGAACCCGTAACGGCCAGAGCGCCGAATGTTAAAAGACTCGTCAAAGCCACAGGGCCCGTCTGGAGGTAGGGAGAAGAGGCAAAGAGCGCGAACATGAGCAACGGAAACGCCGCTGCGAATAGCCCAACGAACGGTGGAAGCCCTGCCAAATCCGCGTATGCCATCGATTGTGGAATCAGCACCATGGCCACGCTGACTCCGGCGACAACATCGCCAACGACAGGTCGATCGGGCTTGGCAATATCAGCCAAGAAGCGACGGAAACCTTCGCGGTGTCGCGCCGCTACTTGAGTCATATCCGGGAGATCTACCACTGAACAATTACCGGAACATCAGGCACAGCAGCTGAGCTGTGTAGGTTCGTAACCGATGCCAACCGGTCGCTTAGTTACAATGCCAAGCGCCGTGCCGAGGCGCTTCGTGAGTATCGCAACGGTTCTCACCTCTTTGGTGTTTGGCATCTGGTTAGCTCCGCTGATCTTGTTGGCGGCGATAGCCGCCGACCTCATTAGCGGCATCAGACGATGGCGCTTTGTGAGATTGACTCTATTCAGTGGCGCCGTAATCGCAATCGAGACCGCAGGAATCTTGGCCAGTGCAACAATTTGGCTTTCGACTGGTCTAGGCGCACGCATCCGATCGAGTAGATCGGTTCGACTTCACGATCGCCTGCAGTACTGGTACAACTCGACCATTCTACGAGCAGCACAGACCCTACTGAGTCTCGATATTGAGGTGGAGGGAATCGTCGCTGCTGAAGCTGCCAATGCGGTTGTGATTGGACGGCACGTGAGCCACATCGACGCCGCCCTACCCGCAGTGGTGTTCGGGCGATACGGACATGGTGTGCGGTACGTACTCGCAAGCGGCCTCCAGTGGGGCCCATGTCTTGACATCGTCGGGAACCGGCAAGGCGATGTCTTTGTCAACCGCGCTCCTGGCTACCGCTCCGACGAACTCAGCCAAATCAGCAGGCTCGGAGCCCGAATCGACAAAGGGTTAGTAGCGGCAGTCTTTCCCGAGGGCACCTTCTTCACGCCTGCTAGAAGTGAGCGAGCACTCACACGAATTGAGCAACACCGTCCCAGCGAACTCGCCCGAGCAAGGGCCCTCCGTCATCTCTTGCCGCCGCGCCCAGCGGGACTGTTCGCATTGCTCGACAGTTCCCCAGATTCAGACGTAGTGGTGCTTGGTCACGTCGGCTTGGAGCATCTATCGACCATCAAAGACATCATCAGAGCGGTACCGTTTCAACGTAAGATTGGGCTTCGACTGTGGCGAATCTCGCGCTGCGACGTCCCAGACGACCACAGCGCCCGGGTCGATTGGCTGTATAACCAATGGGCCTTACTCGACGAATGGATCGACCAGCACCAGTGAATTCGCTTCCCGAACCAACCGACCTAATCGACTTCGTTGTCGATATCGCGACCGGTGCAGGCGACATCACGCTCGAGTACTTTCAGGATTCTGATCTCGAGGTTGAGCAAAAAGCCGACGGAACCCCGGTAACAGCGGCCGACAAGTTGGCCGAACGATTTCTGCGCGATCAAATTCACGCCCGCTTTCCAGACGATGGCATCGTTGGCGAAGAAGAAGCCGACGTAGCTGGGATGACTGGACGATCCTGGATTATTGATCCCATCGATGGCACCAAGAGCTTCACCGCAGGTGTTCCGCTGTACGCCAACTTGATCGCTGTGGTCGAGCACGACGAGCCCATCCTGGGTTTGATCAACCTCCCGGCCCTAGGCGAAATGGTCTGGGCAACCGCCGGGGGCGGCGCATTCCAGAACTCCGAACCTTGCCAGGTGAGTAGCACTGCCGACCTGAGCGAGGCATACGTCATGACAAGCGAGCTCGGCTACTGGCCTCAGGGCGCACTCGAACGCCTAACTATCGAAGGCATTAGCGTTAGAACTTGGGGCGATGCGTACGGCTACGCATTAGTGGCCACCGGGCGAGCAGCTGCGATGGTCGACCCGCTTGCGAATATCTGGGACGTCGCCCCGATGAAAGTAATTCTCGAAGAAGCCGGAGGGGCGTTCACTAGCCTGGCCGGCCAGCGCTCTGTCGCTGATGGAAGTGGCGTTGGCTCAAACGGCGTCATCCACGACGACCTCATGAGACTGTTGCCCGAGGCTGGCAGGGCCTAAAACTGCGAAGAACCCCTGCGCCCGCACGCAAGGGTTCTTCGTTCACGCACGTTGTGTCCTCACAGCGACGTGATCTCTATCAATCGGATTCAATCCCAGCAATGTGAGTAGTCCTCCGCTTAAGACAGCGGCCCGCCAACCGGCACTGGGCCAGCACCCGACTCGACCAGGTTGATGTTGACCAGTCGATCGCCCCAATCACTATGGTTGCCGAGAGCATTTGCGTAGCTGGCCTTGCGGCGGGCAACTCGACCCGTTGCTTCGTCAGACGACTGCGATGAATCGCTGCTGAACTGAGCCTCGATGCCCTCCTTAAGCATCAACAATGCTTCTGACCGGAGCTGAGAGACTCGGCTCTCGGTAACTCCTAAGAAGCGTGCAAGATCCTGAGAGGTTTTACCCTCAAGGAAATAGCCCACAACGACAAAGCGCTGACGTTCGGGAAGTAGATGGATGGCATCGCGTAAAAACGCGTGCAATTCGCGTCGCTCAAGTTCCTCGAGCGGCTCGGGTGAACTGCGGTCGATAAGGACATCGACCAAGGTCAAGTCTTCATCGTGATCGTCGTTGACCTCATGTTCAAGTGCCAAGACAACCGACCGGAACATTCTGTCCTGTAGTCGCTGAAGCTCAGCCTTGGACATGCCGAGTTCTTCGCACATTTCGTCCGGATTGGGCAACCGTCCAAGTTTTGTTGCCAATCGCTGTTCGGCCGCCTCCAACTTGCGGCCTAGTGTTCTGACCGACCGAGGAGCCCAGTCGGCAGCTCGCACCGCATCGAGAATCGCTCCTCGAATTCGCTGTGCCGCAAATCGGTCGAATGGTACTCCGCGCTCTTCGTCATAACGTCGGGCGGCTTCTACCAAGCCCAACGCTCCCGCCCTCGCCAACTCGTCCCGGTCAACGTGGCGAGGAAAATGAACGGCTACCTGAAACACAATGTGCTTAACTAGCGGCAAGTTCTCCTCGATCATCGCGTTGAGTTCGGGAGTGGTGGTGGGGTTACCCATATAGCAATCGCCCTTCAGTTTTGGCGAAGCAACTTAAGTAGCTGCTTCGCGATGGTCCAGCGACTGTTTGTTTCGGCCCGCGCGACCCATGGCTTTAGGAAAAGTTTTGGATTTGAGGCCTTCGACCTATCTATCGGCAGCTTCAACGGCAAACTTGATAGGTCGATCGGACCCATTTTCGCAACGTACTTAAAGGCATCTAGCTAGTTATCCACAGAATCATCCACAGTTTGTGAAGACAACTGATTTTATTTCCGATTTATCTAAGAATTCCCGGGAACTAGCAGTGTTCTGACATAAAACTTTCGTCTATGTGACGCCACCGACAAGCGTTCCGAGTTCGTCTAGGTCATCGGCCGCCAAAGTCCTGAGGCCCTCAAATATCTCCGCAGGTACTCCCTTATCCGCCATGTCGAGCAAAAACTGGCTGGTGTTCTCAACCGTCGATAGGCCGAAGGCGCCGGATCGCATACGACCCTTGAGCACCCACGTTCCGCTGCACGCTGCGACTGCGGCAGCCCCCAACGCAGGTGCAGCGGCCGCGCCCATTATCACTGAACCGAGGCCTCCTCCTGGGAGTGTTCCACGAACCTCGACACGGACCGCGCCCACCAAACCCTCTGGGTGGGGTCGTCGCAACATCGGTAGGTGCATGGTGAGTCGATCGCGTCTAGTGGCCGAGACTCTCGCTGTGACCCGTTTAGCGTTCGGGAACGCTTGTACCAATAGCATTGTGTCGGGTAGCGCTCCTCGATAGCAATCGTGGGCATCTACAGGGGCGGGAAACCACACCAGTTCCCTGCCCGAACCGCCTTGGCGTCGCAGCCAGTGGCCATCTCTTCGGTCTGATCCGGAGCTCTTTAACGCGCGGTGATGTTGTCGAGCGCAAGCCGGGCCGCCCGTGCCCATCTTGGCTGTGTGAATTTCATCGACCCGTTCAAGCCTGCCAGCACCGTGGCGAGCGAGCACGCCGGTGAGACCCGGACTAAATCCGGCACCGACTACTAGTGAAGCGTCATTGCTTAGCGCAAGGCTGTCGAGAGCGAGCAGACGTTTCACATCGTTGACTGAGTCCGACACCGAAACAACACTCACCCCATTTTCTAAGGCACCAGTCGCCAAACGAACGTGGGGTCCCGGGGGCGTAGCGAGTACGACAAGGTCGACGTCTCTCAGGACACTTCGGCGCACGTCTCGAGTCGCTTTGGTGCCAAGCTGCTCGACCACCGATTGTTCGAGTGATGGACGGATGTCTCGAACGACCACCTGCTCGACATCGTCGGACGCTAGAAAGTGTTGGGCTACCCGTAGACCAACGGCTCCGGCACCGATGACTCCGATCCGCATCTCAGCGTTGATCGGGGCCCGAGAGCTTACGCCAACCGCCCGATTGAGGAGGGGTACCGCCCGAGCCACGCAGTCGAAGGGCCGCTGCCACCGCTGCGCCAAGCCCAATGGCCGCCAAGGCTCGACGGATCATTCCCATCCCAGCATTGTTACCGGGCCAGCCACCCCAAGCAAAGCCTGACCAGACTGATAGTTGGCCACAACTGCACTCCGTGCAAGCCGTTCGGGCCACGGAGACCGCCAACTGCACTCCGTGCAAGCCGTTCAGGCCACGGAGACCGCCGCAGCGCACCGAAAGCGTTCAAGTAGCCCGTCGCGCTAGCAAGGGCGAGTTTGGAAACCGAAGGGAGTTAGCGAAGCGCCGGAGCCGAAGGCGGAGAAAAGCGAAAGAGCCGCCGGAGGCAAGAATACAGCGGCCCATGGCCCACTAAGTATTTGACCGAAGGTCAAATACTTAGTGGGCCCAGGAGGAGTTGAACCTCCGACCTCACCCTTATCAGGGGTGCGCTCTAACCAACTGA
>CBERPN010000246.1:0-6837 GCA_965524675.1 uncultured bacterium | reverse complement strand
GATCGGCTCTGATGACCCAGTCTCGACCAACCTGTTCGAAGTGCTCGAGCAATAGCGGAGCTGGAAGTCCACGGTTGACCTCGAACTGGGTATAGCGGCCTTGTTGGCAGCGCTCGATCATGCTCGGCGACAGATCGGTCGCAACAATTCGCACCCGGCGAGATACCACCAGGTCGGGGAAACGCTCTAGCAATAACATTCCCAGGCTGTAGGGCTCCTGCCCGCTCGAACAGGCCGCGCACCAAATGGTTATCGGTTCAGTCCGTGGCTTCGCGACCAGTTCGGGAAGAAGGTGATCACGAATTACGTCGAACGGAAACCGGTCGCGAAAGAACAGGGTCTCGTTGGTGGTCATCGCGTCGACAGTGGCCGCGAGCAGTAACTTGTCGCGGTCGATCTGCTTTGCCAACGCCGAGAGTGATTCGAGTTCAAACTGGCGGACAACCGACTTCAATCGGGTTTCGACGAGGTACTCCTGTCCATCGGTTACCTGAATCGCCGATTCTCGGTCGAGGATGTGGGTGATCTTGTTGAATTCGACTGTCGACAGCTCGCGCGGTGTCTCGGTGAGGCTCATGCCGAACCCGCAGTTGCTGGGAGTCTTTGAACGATCGCCGCTGCCATCTGCTCGATCGGAAGAACACGACATGCGGTTTCGTCTTCAACCACTGCGCCTGGCATTCCCCACACGACGCTGGTGGCTTCGTCTTGAGCGAAAACATCACCGCCAGCTTGCGCGAGGATCCTTGATCCGGCGCGCCCGTCATAGCCCATCCCGGTCAGAATTACACCTAGTTGGTCGGCGCCATAGATCTTGGTCGACGACTCAAATAGCACGTCTACCGCGGGTCGACATGAGTTCACATGTGGACCATCGTGCAATTCGATTCGTTCTTTTCCTGCCCATTCGCGCACGACCATGTGCCGTCCGCCCGGGGCGATGTAGACAGTTCCCGGTTCGATCACGACACCGTGTTCTGCTTCTACCACCTGCGAGGCGCACTTCTTGTCGAGGCGTTCGGCCATGGTGCGTGTGAACTTGGGAGGCATGTGTTGCACGATCAGCATCGGCACCGAGAATGGCTTGCTCGGCGCGCAAAGCAGCGTCTCGAGGGCTAACGGCCCACCCGTCGATGATCCGACGACAACCGCTCGGATCGTGTGTCTGGTTTCGACTCGAGTGTTGACCGGAGCCGATTTCCTCGGTCGCTTGCCGTGCCCCTGAACACCGAAAAACTTCAAAAGCGGTAGCAGCTCGTTGCTTACCTGATCGAAGGACTCTTTGGCCTTTCCGACATTGGCCGGTTTGGTTACGTAGTCGGTGGCGCCGCTACACAGTGCATCGAGGGTCGCCTCTCCGCCCTTGGTGCTTAGAGTCGAGAACATGATTATCGGCAGACGGTCATCGTCCTCGCGAATTTGCTGAAGGGTCTCCAGTCCGTCCATCTCGGGCATCTCAATGTCGAGCGTCAACACGTCGGGCTTGAGCAGTGGCAGTTTTTCCAGCGCGATGACTCCGTTAGAAGCTGTACCTACCACCTCTAGGTCTGGGTCTCGGTTGATCACGTCAGTCAGGATCTTGCGGATCACCACCGAGTCGTCTACGACGAGCACTTTTATTGTCACTACGCCACCTCGAGTTGAGAATCGTCGTAGGCGAGGCCGAGCAGCTCAAACTTGTCGCGCAACATGGCCACATCGATCGGTTTAACCAAGTACTCGTCGGCGCCGGCCATGAGGGCTCGCGCTACTCGCTTCGGATCTGATTCCGACGTAACCATCATCATCGTGGTGTCTGCGTCGCGGAGTTCTTTACGAACCCGTTTGACCAGTTCGAGCCCGTCCATGTTCGGCATGTTCCAGTCGACCAGCGCGATATCGACCGAGACTCCAGCCTTGAAGGCTTCGAGTGCTTCCAGGCCATCGCCCGCCTCGGTTACTTCGTATCCGAGTCGCTGTAGCATGCGCCGCATTAGGGATCGTGCTGCTCTTGAGTCGTCGATAATCATTGCTCGCATAGAACTTGTCCTTTCGCCTGGTGTCGCTGAATCCGGCAGATACTTAGAATGTGAACGCCGAGACGAGCTCTTTGAGCTCTCCTGCCATCGACGACAGGGCGTCTGCCGATTGAGAGGTCTTTGCGGCGCCCGCCGTGGTCGACTGAGCAGATTCGGCGACGCTGGTGATGTTCTCGGCAATCTCGGAACTTCCCCGGGCGGCTTCGGTTACGTTGCGCCCAATCTCACTGGTTGTGGCGGCCTGTTCCTCGACCGCTCCAGCGATGGTCGTTTGGATGTCGGAGATCTGGTCGATGATCTCGGAGATCTTGCCAATCGATTCGACCACGGTCGTGGTGTCGCCCTGAATCGTTTCGATCTTCTGAGAAATCTCTTCGGTCGCCCGCGCCGTTTCCTTGGCGAGATCCTTCACCTCGTTGGCGACCACTGCGAAGCCTTTACCAGCCTCGCCTGCCCGAGCCGCTTCGATGCTGGCGTTGAGCGCTAGCAGGTTTGTTTGCTGGGCGATCGAGGTGATCACCTTGATGATCTGGCCGATTTCGGTTGAAGACTCGCCTAGCTGAGTTGCCGTTTGGCTCGTTTCGCGTGCCACATCCACCGCCTGTCCTGCGACCGATGCCGCTGAAGACGAGCTCGAAGCGATTTCCTTGATGGAGGCCGACATTTCCTCGCTGGCGGCGGCGACTGTCGACACGTTGGCCGATACTTCTTCGGCCGCAGCGGCGACGACTCCTGCCTGGGCCGAGACCTCTTCGGCGTTTGCGCCCATTGTCATCGAGACCTGGCTCATCTGATCGCCGGACACTTCGAGACTCATCGAGGTTGCGGCGATGTTGGTTACGCTGTCGCGAAAGTTCGTCACCATCTTGTCGAGAGCGGTCGCCATCTGATCAAAGATGCCGTCACCGGTGAAATCGATCTCCGTCGTAAGATCGCCGTTGGCGATCCTCTCGATCGACTCGAGGATGGAGAGTCGCCCGGTGACGACTTCCCAAGTAGCCATCGCACCAATGTGTTCGCCGTGCTCGTCGTGAAGTGCGGTGACGAGCAGTTCTAGGAAGTTTTCGCCCACCTTGATGTTGGCGCGGTGTGGGAGGTTCGCTGGATCGGCCAGAAGCGCCCGTTGATGCTCGGGATGCTCGTGGAAAATGTCGATGAGGCTTCCCTCGATGTCGTCAACCTTTACGGGCAGATCGGCCTCGATAGAACGAAGGGTCTCGCGCGACGCGTCGTTCATGTACTGAAGAACCAGATCTTTGTCGGCAAACATCATGTTGATAGGGGCGCACTCGATCATGGCCTGATGCAGCGAGTTCTGTTGTTGTGCGACCTGACTCAACGAGACCAGGTGCCCTTCGCCGTCAGCTATTGTCGTCACAACGATTTCGAATGCGATATCGCCAAAGTCTTCACGGGTTGTGGCAGTCGCGTCAGCCAAGTTGATAAAGCTGAGAGTTTCGATCGGTTCGCCTACCAGCGAATCGGCATCCACTGGAACATAGCTGCCGATAGTGCTCAGCACAGCGACTGCAGCGTCGCTACACGCAGCGATGACACCATCGGAATCGACCAGCAGTTGAGCCGCAGGCGCGATCGCGAAAGCGAGGTCCGAAAGGCTCGCCGTTTGCTTAGCTGACGCTTTGGTTGACCTACTGCGCTGGCCATTGGTGGTAGTGCTCGACATTGCTGGCTCCTTGAGACGAATGTGTTCGATTGATTGCGTATTAGTGAGGATTGATGAGTCTTGAAATGGCGTCAGGCGGCCGACGGCTCGGCTGTTTTGTGGACATCTAGGACGAGGAGAAGCTGGTCGTCGCGCTGGTGGACTGCGCTCACAAGATCCTTGGCTGGTCCGGACAGAGTTATTGGGGGTGGCACAAGTTCGGAGTCATCGGCCTCGAACACATCGCCGACCTCGTCGGCAACAACTGCGAGCAGGCCGTGTTCTGTTCGCAAGACGATGTTTACAGGCGACTCGTCAGGGCCTCGGATGGAAAGCCCTAGCCGCGTGCGAAGCTCCAGGGTCACAACGATTTGCCCGCGGAGGTTCATCAGCCCGCTCACCTCTGGTGCAGCCAATGGCACGCTTGTAAGCTGCTGATCGCGAAGTACTTCTTGGACGTCGGTGGCGTCGACACCAAACCACATGCCGTCGAGAGCGAAGGATGCATAGAGCCGTTTGGTCATGCCGGAACAGGCTCGATCGCGTGTGCCGCAGAAAGCCGATCGGCCACCAGCTCGTCGATGTCGAGCAGGTCGGTTACCCGACGCCCGATAACTCCCGACATCGTGAGGCCGTGGTGTTCGCTCGGTTCACCAGAGTCCAGATCGGCTTCGAACACGTCGATGATTTCGTCGACTACGAATCCAAAGAGTCCAGACTCCGTCTCGTGAACCAATACGGACAGCTTGGAGCCGCTACACTCGGACGGTTCGACAGCTAGCGACGCTCCCACTCGGATCAGTCGCAGCAGTTTGTCGCGGTACTGAATGACCTCCTGGCCTCCAGCTAGCTCGATAGTGTCGGGCTCGAACTCCTCTAACCGTGACACCAGGGCGAGCGGGATCCCGATTCGTTGGGTTCCCACCATGCAGACGAGGACCATTTGTGACGAGTCGCGTTGCTCGTCTTCGTCTTGGTCAGCAGTGTCGCTGAAGTCGTTTGCATCGGTTGAGCGAACACTTCCCCCAAGCCGGGCGATTCCCATCACGTCTAGGATCAGCGATACCGCTCCGTCTCCCATAATTGTGGTGCCGGCGTAGGCTCCGAGATGTTTTAGATGGGGGCTTAGTGGCTTGACCACGATTTCTTCGGTGTCGTTTATCTCCTCGACGACTAGACCGAACTGAAACGTGTCAGCCTGCAGCACCACAATGCTGTAGCTGGTGTCCTTTTCAGCGGCCTCGTCTGCGATTGGTTCGACCTCTGAATCGACGAGGTCGATGCTCTTCTCGTGTTGAACTGCGGCCTCGGCGGTCATTTCGAGAACATCACGAAGGTGCACTATCGGAAGAAGCTTGCCCCGAAGTCGCAGAATTTCTGCATCGCCTGCGACTTGGATTCGAGCGTCGGATGAATTGCCATCGACCCTAAGAACTTCGACAAGGTTGATCTGTGGAATCAGAAATCGATCGTGACCGCAGCTGACTATTAGCGCTGGAATTATTGCCAGCGTCAGCGGAATTTTGAGGGTAAGGGTCATCCCTTCGCCGGGTTTGGTCGCCACATCGAGGGAGCCGCCGATCTTCTCGACGTTGGTCTTAACCACGTCCATACCAACTCCACGGCCGCTCACGTTGGTAACCTTTTCCGCTGTCGAGAAACCCGGCTGGAAAATCAGCATGGCGGCATCTCGCTCGCCCATAGCAGCGGCCCGGTCGGCGCTCAGCAGACCATTCGCTACGGCCTTGTCACGGATTCGCTCGAGATCGAGGCCAGCTCCGTCGTCGGAGATCTCGATTATTACCTGGCCACCTTCGTGAAAGGCTCGAAGTTTGAGGATACCGGTCTTGTCCTTGCCCCTATCTAGGCGCACCTCGGGAGATTCGATGCCATGATCGACCGCGTTGCGGACGATGTGGGTGAGCGGGTCTTTGATGGCTTCGATCAGGGTCTTGTCGAGCTCGGTTTCCTCGCCCTCCATCTCCAACTGGATACTCTTGCCACAGGCCGCGGACAGATCCCGAACAACCCGGGGAAGCTTCGACCAGACGCCGCCGATCGGCTGCATCCGGGTTTTCATTACGCCCTCTTGTAGCTCGGTGGTAATTAGGTCGAGCTGAGTCGAAGTCGAATGGAACGTCTCATCGTTTGCGGTGGACTGGTACTGGAGAACCTGATTTCGGGCTAGCACGAGTTCGCCGACCAGGTTCATCAGACGATCTAGTAGCCCGACGTCAACCCTTATGCTCGTTTCGGCGGCATGGTGCGGAGCAGCTATCTGCGGAGTTTGACTCTGGGGTACTGGCCGACCTGCAATTGGTTTTTTGGAGGTCTCCTTAGCATCGGGTTTCTCCGCATCGGCCGGGCTAGTCGGTTCTGGAATCGCCACCTCGGCGTCATCGATCGAACTGGTGTCTTGAGCAGCATCGGTTGCTGTTTGAGCGTCGCTCTCCCCGCTTGCGAGAGTTAACAGGGTTGCTACTAGGTCGGCGTGGTCGTTCTCACCGTCGCTGCCAGACTCTTCGATCGTGTCGAGGATGATGCGAATCTCATCGACGGCGCGCAGGAGCGCATCCATGATTTCGGTTCGCAGCATTAGCCGACCCTCACGCAGTTCGCTGAGAAGATTCTCCGCGGCGTGGGCCAGCGACTCGAGATGAGCTAGCGCTAGAAATCCGGCTGTGCCTTTGAGGGTGTGAAGGTTTCTAAAGATATTGGCCAGAAGGTCACCCGAAGTCGGATCCTTCTCTAGCTCGACAAGTTCCCTATCGAGGTCGTCGACGTTCTCTCGGCTCTCAACGAGGAACTCCTCGATGATCTCCTCCATACCTTCCATGTCATCCACGGACGCAGTTTCGACAAGACAGCAACGGGTATTAGGGGGAGCTCTATTACTTTTCTCCGCGTTGCTTGCTGGCGTTCCCCGGCCACGCAGGCCGCCGGGCTCAGGCTACGGGCTAGCGCCCTCCGCCTTACAGCGCTCGGGCCAACTGAAATTACTGCCAGAATGTCCGCTCACCGATCATTGCAACAGTAAATACGATCAAGGGCTCGAAATTACTGGACCACTGATCGCTCAGCGGTCATTACAACAGTAATTTGCTACGGGCTAGCGCCCTCCGCCTATGGACCTTGGCTGCCCAAGGTTGCTTTCTG
>CBERPN010000245.1:0-6916 GCA_965524675.1 uncultured bacterium | reverse complement strand
TGAACGCAAGCGCTGACCCGTCGCTCGTCCCTCGCTCCTCGACCTTCGCAGGCGCCTGACCCGTCGCTCGTCCCTCGCTCCTTGGCTTTATCTTTACTTGGCGCCTTGCGCTTCTTGGGTCGCTGGGTTTGAGCATTATGCATTCACATCCTGCCGGTCGCGGTCTGTCTTGGCTTTGTTTATTGCTCCTAGTAGGAGTGCGCCACCAATTACTGCTATTGCGATTGTGGCCAGGACCACCAAGCCCCAGTTCCAGTTGCGATCGGCGGCAACGTTGCGCGATGCAAGAAACAAGAACCAAAGCAGCGATATCGGAATGAGAACTTTCCAGCCGAGGTCCATCAACTGGTCGTACCGGAAACGGGGCAGCGTGGCTCTGAACCAAACGAAGGTGAACAAGAACACGAAGACCTTGAGGAAGAACCACAGCGGCGGCCAGAACCAATCGATGGCGTCGACCAGGATTGGACCCGACGGTCCACCGAAGAACAGGGTGACGATGATGGCCGACATCGTGATGGTGTTCATGAACTCGGCCAGGAAGAACATCGCGAACCGCATGCCGCTGTACTCGGTATGAAAGCCACCGACCAGCTCTTGCTCGGCCTCGACCAGGTCAAAGGGAGGGCGATTGAGTTCTGCGGTGGCGGCGATCATGAAGACGATGAACGGCACGAAACCAGTGACGATAATGTTCCAGTTCGGAACCACTCCCCAGAATCCGGCACCGGCCTGCTGTGCGACAATGTCGTGGGTGCTGAGCGAACGCGACTGCAGGAAGACCGTGGCGATTGCCAGGCCCAACGCTGCTTCGTAGGAGATCATCTGCGCTGAGGCCCGAACCGAACCGAGCAACGGATACTTCGACCCGGATGACCAACCGGCCAACATGATTCCGTAGATAGCCATTGACGACATCGCCAGGAACAGCAACACGCCAATGGGCGGGTCGGCGAGTTGTAAAAAGGTGCGGTGCCCAAAGATCTCGACAACGCCGTCCTTATCGGCGAAGTTGCCGCCAATAGGCACGATGGCGAAGGTCAAGAATGCCGGAACCAGCGACAGGTACGGAGCCAACTTGAAAACGAACCGGTCGGCTTTTTCGGGGTTGAGATCCTCCTTGAAGAAGAGCTTGATTCCGTCGGCGAGCGTTTGCAGGATTCCAAAAGGACCAGCACGGTTCGGGCCGATGCGGTTCTGCATGTACGAGACGAGTTTGCGCTCGAACCAGACCATCAACATGACTGCAACTAGCAGCGCAACGAGGGTTATCACCGCCTTTACCAAAACGATGATTACCTCAGATAGGCCAACCCCGTCGAGGAACAGTGGGTCAAGACCGGCCAGCATCAGTCGTTCCTACCCAAGCGTTCGACCCTTACATAGGTCACAAAGTCACTAACCGAAATCAGTGTTCCGATCGAAATGTCGCCCTGGTTGGCTGGCAGCACTGCGCTACCGCGCGGCACATCGGTGTTGGGCTCGACCGGCACCTGAACCGAACCCTTGGCCGAGGACAGTCTCACCGTAGATCCTGTGTCGATACCAAGTGCTTCAAAGTCGGCCGGGTGAAGCGATAGGACCGTGCCGGCTTTGAGATCAGCGCTTGAGGGGCTGTGCTGCAGGATTGTCCCGGCGTCGTACATTCGGCGTGTCACAACCAACCCAAGCGAATAGGCATCGCCAGCGACAGGTGTGCGGCCACTAGGTTCGGGGGCGTCGAGTGCTCCCTCGACAATAATTCCGTCGCGCAGGTTGTCGTCGAGTGTCTCCAAATCGATGCTGGAGTGAACCGCTGAGACCTGAGCCAGTTCGGACCAAAGATCGGCCAGCGATTCGAAGCCGAGGTCGCCGCCAGCGTAGCGGGCTAGCTCGGCGGCGATCATCCAGTCGGCACGCGCAGTGCCGGGCGGAGTCACCTTCTGGTTCACCTTCGACACGCGACCCTCGAGGTTGGTGAAACTACCCTCGGCCTCGTGTGGCGCGGCGGCAGGCAACACAACCTCTGCGTAACCAATCGATGCTGTTTCGAACAGGTCGACTGCAACCACCGTGGCTGCGGACAGTGCTCTATGCGCAAGCTCGGTGTCGGGAAAGTCAGCCGCTGGGTCGGCTCCTAACAAAACCAGAAGATCGATGGACCCGTCAGCTGCGGCTTCGAGCATCTCGCCGGTGCTCAGTCCCTTCGCGGACGGAACCGATCCCCAAGCCGATGCGGCCTGCCCGGCGTCGGCCAGGGTAACCCTGCCTGGCAGTAAGCCTGGGCTCATACCCATGTCGAATGAACCGTGAACGTTGCCGCGGGTCAGAGCTGACAAAAAGCGAACGTTGGGAAGCGTCGAAAGAGCGATGGCGGCGTCGACTATTGCCGACTCGTCTTCAGAGACGGACGCTCGTCCGACGATCACGGTGACCGGAGCGCCGCTTGAGATTGCTTGAGAAGCTGCCGAGATATCGGCACCGGCAACTCCAGCAACACCTTGGGAAGCACCTGATACCAGCGCCGAAGCGACCGCCGCAGTGAAGCCTGCCGCGGGATAGAGATGGTGTTTCGCGTACGGCGCCAACCCGGTTCGATGCGGGGTCAGCTCGACGATTGTGGCCCCGTCTTCCACCGCGGCGTGGCGCAGCCGGATGTAGAGCGTTCCAAGGGTTTCTTTTGGATCGGGACCCAAAAGTACGATGGTTCCGCCCGGGGTGCAGGCCGAGTCGATCGTGGCTCGAGGAAATCCCAAGATGGCCCCGGGTGCAAGCCCGTCGCCGAGCTGAGAATCGAGGTTGTCGGTTCCGAGCACACCCTTTGCCAACTTGGTAAACGCATACTGCGACTCGTTGGTAAGGCGTGAGCCGCCGATGAATCCAATCCGTTTCGGGTCGGTATCGGCCAGCGCAGTTCCGACCGCTGTCAGAGCTGCTGACCACGATATTGGTTCGAGGTCGCCTCCGCGACGAACGAACGGCTCTGTCAACCGGTCGTCGTGGCTAAACGCTTCGAAGCTGAAACGTTCCTTATCGGACAGCCAACCCCAGTTAACCGGGTCGGAGTCGACGCCCAGGTATCGCAAGACCTGGTTTCGCGACGCTTGAACAGCGATGCGGCTACCAATCGAGTCAGACATCGAAGTCGACTCAACTTCGTCGAGATCCCACGGCCGCGCCTTGAACCGGTAGGGCTTGGCGGTGAGCGCACCCACCGGACAGATCTGAACTGTGTTGCCGCTGAAGTACGAGCTAAACGGTTCGTCGGGGAAGGTATTGACCTCGGTCTGGTTGCCACGACCTAGGAAGTGGATTAGTGGATCGCCGACCACCTCCTTGGCAAAACGGGTGCAGCGGTCGCATAAAATGCAGCGCTCGCGGTCGAGATAGACGGTGTCGCTGATAGCGATTGGTTTCTCGAAGTGACGTTTCTCCTCGACAAATCGGCTCTCGCCAGGGCCAAACGACATGGTCTGGTCTTGCAACGGGCATTCTCCACCCTTGTCGCAGACTGGGCAATCGAGCGGATGATTGATAAGCAGAAACTCAAGAACCCCGTCTTGGGCTTTCTTGGTGGTCTCGCTTTCGGTATCGACGACCATGCCTTCGCTAACAGGAACCATGCAAGAGGGCGTTAGGGCGGGGCCGCGACCCGAGTCGACTTCGACCAAGCACATCCGACACATGCCCACCGGCTTCATGCGCTCGTGGTAGCAGAATCGCGGGATGTAAGTGCCTGACCGTTCGCAAGCGTCGATTAACAACTCGCCTGGGCGCGCGGTTACTTCAACACCGTCAACGGTGATGGAAACGGCGGTTTCTGCTTCGAGTTGAGTGTCGGTCACTTGCTGCTTGCGATCGTTTATTTGGGGAGCAGATCGTGAGATCCGCTCGCTGTGCTGTTGTGCGGAGATTCTACGAGGTGGCGTTGACAGGGATGGTTTTTCGAACAGGAATTTTGGCTTCGAACTCGTGGCGGAATCGACGAATGGCCGAGGTGATGGGGGCGACCGATGAAGGGCCGAGCGGGCAGATCGTGGTCTGCTTAGGCGGAAACGGAATGGCCTCGAGTCCGGCCGCCTCGTGGGCAGCCGCCGGGTAAGGGCCGGGGCTGATGTTGTCGGCGATATCGAGCAACATGTCGATGTCTTGAGGGCGACCGTGGCCGTCGTAAATTCGCCGCAATACCGTCTCTTCCCAGGTAGTGCCTTCGCGACACGGAACGCACTTACCGCAAGATTCGCGGGCGAAGAAGCGCACAACTCGAAGACACGCCTTGACCGCATCGGTGGTCTCGTCCATCACGACGATCGCGCCAGAGCCGAGCATCGAACCGGCGGCACCCACCGGGCGCGCCTCGAGGGGCAGGTCGAGCTGTTCGGGAAAGAACCACGGAGCCGATCCCCCACCGGGGATAAACATCTTGAGTTCGCGATCGTCGCGAATTCCTTGGCAGAAGTTGTCGCCGTAGATCAGATCGCGAAATGTCGTGACCCCGTGTTCGACTTCGTAGACACCGGGCCGCTTAACGTGACCCGACACCGCGAACAGCCGTGTTCCCGAGGAGCTTTCGCTTCCGTAGCTTTTGTATGCCTCGGCTCCGTTGTTCATGATCCAGGGCAGGTTGGCCAGGGTTTCGACGTTGTTGACGATGGTGGGTTGGCCATACAGACCAATCGCAGCTGGGAAGAATGGCGGCTTGAGGCGTGGCATTCCGCGGTTGCCCTCAAGGCTCTCGATTAGGGCGGTCTCTTCGCCGACGATGTAAGCGCCCGCACCCCAGTGCAGCACGATGTCGACCGAAAAGTCTGAACCTAAGATGTTCTTGCCCACCAAGTTCGCTTCATAAGCGTCGTTTAGAGCTGCCGCTATGCGCTCTTGACCAAGCGCCATCTCGCCCCTGACATACAAAAAGCAGGTCGAGAGTCCCAACGCGTAACAGGCTATAAGGCAGCCTTCGATCAGCTGATGCGGATCGCGCTCCATGAGCAGGCGATCCTTGTAGGTTCCTGGCTCGCTCTCGTCGCCATTGACCACTAAGTAACGCGGCCATTTCTGCGGTGGACAGAACCCCCACTTAACGCCTGCTGGGAAACCGGCTCCACCACGTCCCAACAGCACAGCGTCGCGAACCGTATCGTGGACTTGCGAAGGTGCTTGCCCGAGGGCCAGCTTGATTCCGTCGTAGCCGCCGGTAGCGAGCGACCTGTCCAGTTCGAAGCTGGCAGGGTCGGCGAACCGTGAGGTTACGATCTTTGGGCCATCGTTAAGTACATAGCCCGGGGCGTGCGGAACATAACCGTCGGCGCTGCTGGCGGGCATCAGCTTTTCCCCTCGTCGTCTTTGGCGACTTCATCGTTCTTGGCTAGCCAACCGGGAGCGGCGACGATCGTTTCGGGAGGATAAATCCCGGCAAGCGAGCCAGCAGGAATCGATTGGCGCACCCTCTGCAGAGTTCCGTGGGGCGGCACCGTGCTGTCGAGTTCACCGGAACGAAGGTCAGCTATTAGCTCGTCGGCTTCGTCGTTGGAAAGCCTAGTGAAGTAGCGGTAGTTGACCTGAAGGCAGGGGGCTTCGGTACAGGCCGCGATGCATTCGTAGTCTTCGATGGTGAACATTCCATCGGTGGTTGTACCTCCGCTACCAATGCCGAGGCGCTCCTCGAGATGCTCGAGAAGCTCCTCCCCGCCATTTAGCTGACAGGAGATGTTGGTGCAGACGTTAATAACGTACTTGCCGACCGGATGCATCTTGAACATTTCATAGAAGGTGCAAGTGCCGATGACTTCGGCTGACGTTATGTCGGTGAGCTCGCCGATGTGGGCCATCGCTTCGTTGGTGACGTAGCCGTCCTGTTCTTGAGCCAGATGCAGCAGCGGAATCAAAGCCGATTTCTTACGCGGATATCGGGCGATAATGGTGTTTGCTATTTCGAGGTTGGCGGCGCTTAGTCGCGGCATCAGCGATCGACCTCCCCCATGATTGGATCGATCGAGGAGATGACTGCGACGCCGTCGGCCAACAGACCATCTTTCATCAGGTGCGGCAGGGTCTGAAGGTTGATGAACGATGGTGGACGCATGTGCATTCGAAACGGGTTTGGGCCACCGTCGCTAACGATGTAGCAGCCGAGCTCACCGCGTGGCGATTCAACCGCTGCGTATACCTCTCCAGCCGGCACCTTGAACCCCTCGGTGAAGATCTTGAAGTGGTGAATCAGGGCCTCCATCGACTCGTCGATTCGGGCACGCGGTGGCGGTGTGACCTTCTTGTCCTGAACCCGGTAATTGCCAGTGGGCATCTGTTCGAGGCATTGCCCCACGATTCGCATCGATTCGCGAATTTCGTTAAGCCGAATTGCGTAGCGGTCGAAGCAGTCGCCGTAGGTCCCGACGATGACATCGAACTCGACCTGGTCATAGGCCAAGTACGGTTCGTCGCGCCGCAAATCCCAGGGGTTTCCGGTGGACCGCAGGATTGGCCCGGTAGCCCCGAGAGCCAAAGCTTCAGCGCTGTTGAGGATTCCGACACCTTGAAGGCGCTCGCGCCATATTGGTTGACCCGTCATGAGGATGTCGTACTCCTCAAGCCTCGGCGGAATCAGCTCTAGCAGGCGCAGGACCTCGTCGCGCCAGCCATCGGGCAAGTCGGCCGCCACACCACCTGGACGGATGTAGTTGTGGTTCATTCGTAGCCCGGTGACCATCTCGAAGAAGCGCAGGATTTCTTCGCGTTCGCGCCACCCGTAAATCATCATCGAGACGGCGCCGAGGTCCATGCCGTTGGTGGCCATGAACAGCAGGTGCGATGCCATGCGATTTAGCTCGGTCATCAACATGCGAATCCAGGTGGCCCGTTCGGGTACCTCAATACCGAGCAACTTCTCGACCGCTAACGAGAACGCCAGCTCGTTAAACAACGGCGCGGTGTAGTCCAT
>CBERPN010000244.1:0-6924 GCA_965524675.1 uncultured bacterium | reverse complement strand
GAGCAAGGTCGTCGAAGGGTCGACAATACCGACATCTCGCAAGACACGAGGCTTGAACTCGAGCTTGGAGAAGGCTGCGCAATTGCGATGGTTGGCCGACTCGTCTTCGGCTGCACCATCGATGTAATCGAAGACACCGCCGGGGAGGCGCCGCTTGGCGAGGCGCCGAAGATCGTCGACGTTTGCGGCCTTGGCCAGTCGCCTTATTACACGGTCGGTCTCGATCGGTTTGAGCCGGACAACCGACTTGATGGTCTCAAGCATCTGCACCATGAGCGATACGGTAGTTCCTATTGCCTTTCTCCGCCTTCGGCTCCGGCGCTTCGCTAACTCCCTCAGCGTTGTGAACTCGCCCTTGCTAGCGCTGCGGGCTACTACACCGCCCGCGGTCGGTCTTCAACGGGCTCGCCCCTCCGCCCCACGTCAATCCTGCTGCTCAAGGTTGGCTCCGGCGCGCTGCGGCGGCCTCCGTGACCCCGAACGGCCTGCAGGGAGTGCGGCAATTAGGCCCCGCCCACAAAACCAGCACCACCCAAGCCGGTTCCCGGCGCGGCCACGCACAACGCGAAGGTCTGCACCCTGAGGTGCATGTGCAAGCTCGGAGACCCGAAACAACGCTAGAAGCCGCCGGGTGCAGTATTGCCTTCCTACGAAGATGGTTATCGAGCTGATTTGGTGAACCGGTCACCGGGCCGCGGGGTCATCAACTCGGTGGTCCCGCCCGCCACAAACTCGAGCTCAGCGTCGCGCCACTCGAGCAGTCCACGATCGGACGAACCAGTGTCGTCGAGACCTCTAGTCGTATCGAAATCTCGCCGCAGCCTTACCCAATCTTCGAGATGGGTGGCCCACACGACGATCACCTCGGTCGGGTTATTGACCACCTCGAGCAGGTGGGTCAACTCGATTCCGCGGGCGCGCAGCTGCGGCCCCCGAACCTCACTGACAGCGGCTAAGTACTCGAGCTGGGAACCGGGCGATACCTCTAGTAGCTGGTGCACGAACACAGTTCCCGAGACTCCGCGTTCCTCTAACTCGTCGTTGCTGGGATGACCGGGCGCTGTTGCGGCCACCCGATCGGATCCACCGGACCGGAACTGGGCCGCTTCATCCCACCAGTCGTGGTAGAACTCGTCGCGACGACGCAGATTCAAGCGATCGAGGTTGGCTAGCCATCCATCCCAACCATTGGCACCGCCGTCGTACAGGTTTATTACCCGAGGCCAGCGACCACCCGATGCTCCGATGACAAAGAACGTTCCCCACAGGCGAAACAAACCAGCCATGTCGTGCACTGGTTCGCGAGCTACTAAGTCCATGTACTGGTATTGACCCTGGCCGATGATGTCTACGGTCTCGTGAAGAAAGAACCGGCGCGCCATCGCACCATCATGGACGCGCTCTGGCCCACTCCCCCAATCGACGACTTACGTCGTATGCTCTGCGTTTATCATCCACCGATATCTTCAGCTAGGAAGTGACGAGCAACGTGACCTCGACTGAAACCGACACCCACCACGATCTACACAATCCGATCTATCGTGAGTTCTGGACTCGAGACGAACAATCAATCGATGCCGACCTAGCGGAGCTTCGTGCCCAACCGCCGCAGTTTCTTCCCGAACCCGACGGATCAGAACTCGGGCTGCCCTCTCCCGGGTCATGGGTGGTCACCCGCTACGACCAGATCCTCGAAATGTCGAAGACTCCCGAAATCTATTCGTCGGCCAACGGCGTAACGGTCATCGACTCGCCGCCCGAATTCAACGAGTACTTCAGTTCGATGATCTCGATGGACGACCCGCGCCACGCCCACCTACGCAAACTGGTCTCGGCTGGTTTCACGCCTCGGATGCTGGCCAAACTCGAAGACATAGTGCAAGCACAGGCCTCGACGATTGTCGATGATGTCAGCGAGCGCGGCACTTGCGATTTCGTGGTCGATGTCGCTGCCCGGCTGCCTCTCAAGATCGTTTGTGACCTCATGGGCGTCCCCGACTCACAGATCGATTTCGTCTTCGATCAGACCAACGTGATCCTTGGTGTGAGCGATCCCGAGTACGGCGGTCTCGACGACGATCCTCTCTCTTTACTACTCAATGCTGGTGACGGTTTGTCCCAACTCATGTACGAGGTAGCCGACAGCAAGGTCGGGTCAGATTCCGACGACCTCACCACCATGCTCGTCAACGCCGAAGTCGATGGCGAAAAGCTCTCCCAGCAAGACATCGCAAGCTTCTTCATCTTGTTGGTGGTGGCCGGAAACGAAACCACCCGCAATGCCATCAGCTGGGGACTCAAGTACCTAACCGACAACCCCGACCAGCGAAAGATCTGGACCGATGACTTCGAGCGGGTCGGCCCCGGCGCGGTCGAAGAGATCGTGCGGCTCGCCTCACCCGTAACCTACATGCGCCGTACCGCAACTCAAGATGTCGAGCTGGGCGGAGCAAAGATTGCTGCCGGCGACAAGCTCTGCATGTTCTACCTCGCAGCCAACCGCGACGAAGATCACTTCGACGACCCCTACGCATTCAACGTGCTACGCGATCCTAACCGGCACCTCGGTTTCGGTGGGCCCGGACCACACTTCTGTATGGGAGCACACCTTGCTCGCCGCGAGATCCTGGTGATGTTTCGCGAGCTGTTCGAACGGATTCCCGACATCGCCGCCACCGGTCCACCCGACCTGTTGTCGGCCAGCTTCATTCACGGCATCAAGCACCTCGACGCTTCGTTCACCCGCAGTTCCTGCTCGATAGAGACGAACTAGATGCCGATCTCAGCTGTTCGTCCGCCAGGCGGTTGTCTGGCACCGGTAGCCCTGGATTTCGTTGTCGACGACCCCGAATCGATTCGACGCCTCGCTAGATCGAATGGTCCTTACTTTCAGCCCGGGCGGTATCTGGTCGATGCTGGAGCCGCTCAGAGCGCGTCGGCGGGCGAGACCAAGCAGCAGGTCGAGATCCCCAAGGGACTAGTTGGTCCGGTGTTTCGCGGCGACTGGGCGGTCGACGGCGAAGCAATACTTGGCGACGCCCAGAAATTGCTGACTCTGCCAGCGTTCATCGACGCCGCCAAGACAATCTGCAACAGCGAATTCGTCGTACCCGAACAAGTATTCGTCAACCTCACCACGCCTTGCGGTGGGCAACCGTTCTCCCATACCGACGTGCCGGAGTTTCGGGGCGTCGGCCGCAAGAACGCTCCGGGTTGGTTACTTCTGGTGATGGGTGGTTCGCGCTGCTTCGAGCCGGAGAGAATCACCATCATCACGGCAGTTTCGTGGTTCTTTCAGGGCGAGCGCGGCTACTTTCGCTATTGGCCCGACGGCCGTGACGCCGACAGTCTGCGCCACGAGGATCTTTGGAACTCCGCAGTGGTTGGCGATAACGATTTCATGCATCACAAGGTCGAACGGGTGGGCCCACGAGATCTGCGGGCTCCAGCCGAGATGACGATCGATTCCGAGCTTCGTTTCGATGGTTCGACCTGGTTGATCGAGGATGCTGGCAAGGTTCTGGCCAGTTACGACGACGAATACATTCGGCTGTCGCTTTCGTGGAAGGCCAAAGTGTACGGCTCAGACGCCGAGCGCCGCTCGGTCGAGGCTGGGGTTGATGGCCTGACTATCGACGAGGTACTGGCTCGTCTCGAAACTGCCTTCGGCGAGCCGCTCGCCACGTCGGGTCCAGACGCGCTCTCAAGCCCCGAACTGCGCGATCAACTCTCGGCACGGTGGATTAACTACGTCGCAGGCTGAAACCCCCGATGTTGTGTGTCATACCCCCTGCGCATGATGGGGGTATGAGAACAGAGCTACTCTCCCCCACCACTACAACTACCGCAGGGGTTGCGCGACAGCGTTCGACCGACCTGAGACTCGACCTTCCAAGTCACGTCGTAGCCAGACTCGCCGATCGCGCCAACGACGCTGGTCAATCACTCGAGTGGTACATCAACTCAGAACTTGGCCGACTCGCCACGCGACCCACTGCCGACGAGCTGCTACAACGAATCCGCAACCCGCATCGCTCAGCGGCGTAGCGCCACCCGCGCATTTGGCGCTACCGCTTCGTCGATGGGTGCAATAGAGTCACAGCCATGAGCAGCAGTGGCGAATACGAACCAAGCACGTGGGATTGGGTGGCCGAACAGGTCGCCGAGTACGAGGGGTCGGGCGGCACCCGTGCAAACACGCTGCGCGATACCGGCCTACCAATAATCGTGATGACCACGGTGGGCGTGAAGAGCGGCAAAATTCGCAAAGTGCCGCTGATGAGGGTCGAGCATGAAGGCGAGTACGCGTTGGTGGCCTCAAAGGGTGGCGCGCCCGCACATCCTGGCTGGTACCACAACCTCCTCGCCGACAATAAAGTCACGATGCAAGACGGCGCCGAGCCCTTCCAAACCAAGGCCAGATTGGTCGGCGGCGACGAACGCACAGCCTGGTGGGACCGGGCTGTAGCTGCGTTTCCTCCTTACGCCGAGTACGAGGTGGCCGCGGGCGACCGCGAAATCCCACTATTCGTAACCACCGCCATCAAACCCTGAACCGGTGTCAGCTTTGGCTGCCCCAGCCGCCGAATCTGACACGAGTTGCACAATCGGTTGATCATTTGAACAGTTGGCCGATAGGAACGTCATGTTTGGCGTTTCCTTCGAGATCGAGCGCAGTTTCGCCGCCACCGTTACGCGTTCGTCACGTAGTTGTCATTGCTTTGTTGCAATAACCGGGAACCGGAGCGCTTCTCGCTGCGTCCTAATTGGACAAGCCATGCGACAAACCGGGAGCAAACGATGACGGCCAAATCGACGAGACCAGCAGCGATGAACCGCATGATACGGCTAATAGCGCTGCTGTTAACAGGGGCGCTGCTGTTCGCAGCGTGTGGCGGCAGCGATGACGATTTCGCCACCAGTAGTAGTACTGGGGACAGCGATTCGTTCGATAGCGCCGCTGACGACTCGGCGGAGCCTAGGGCACTCGAAGTGGATAGTACCTCGGGTGACGCACCTGATAACACTGAAGCCCCAGCCGACCAGGAGGAATCGTTCGAGCGCTCTTCACCGCTTGGCGATGGCGGAGCCGCAGCTTCGAGTGGCGGAGCACTTCAGCCGATCGATATTGGGCGCGACATCATCTTTACCGCTCAAATCTCGGTTGAGGTCGAAGACGTAGGCACGGCAGGTGCCGAGGCACAGCAAGCCATCAACGAGATCGGCGGCCTGCTATTTGGCCAGCAGACCACCACCGAAGGCGTAAGCCGCACCGTGCTGACGTTTCGGGTCCGCCCTAGCGACTTCCAAGAAGCCGTTAACCGACTAGGCGGAATAGGCACGCTGCGCGACCAGACGATTTCTTCTGATGATGTGACCGAGCGAGTGGTCGACCTTGAGAGTCGCATCATCACCGCCGAGGCCAGCGTTGAACGACTACGCACATTTCTTGAAGGCGCGGTTGGCCTCGACGACGTGGCGCGACTCGAAGCCCAGCTCCTCGAACGCGAAACCAACCTCGAGCTACTCAAGGGCCAACTCCGCACCGTGCAGGATCAGGTAAGTCTGGCCACCATTACCGTCACGCTTACCCAGCGAGTTCCAGGCCCAGACCTTCACGTTGTGCAGACGGCGTACACCGGCACCAACGGCGGCATCTCGTGCCAAGGCGACTCAAACATCTCGCTAGACGAGGGCGACGCCTTCACTGTATGTCTCGAAGTATCCAACCTCGGCGACACCTCTCTGAGCGACTTTGTGATCACTGATGAAGGGTTTGGGATCTCGACTAACGACATTGTTGTTGACGAAGGCGACCTCGATGGTCTGCTCGCCCCAGGCGAGCGCATCCTGGCGCACTTCGACGCCGAAGCCAGCTCCTTCAGCACCGGACTAGAAACCAGCGTGACGGCAAAGGTCGTCAACTCTGAGGGTGAAGACTTGCGGGTTTCGCGAGTAGGGGCGAACGGTACGGGCTTTCTCAACGTGCGCGAAAACAACGCTCTGCCGGGTTTCGGAGACTCGCTCGAAAAGGGCCTCAACGTACTCGCCGGCATGATCGGGATCGTTGTGATCCTCGCCGGATTGTTCCTACCGTTCATCTGGGTCCCGGTGCTGCTCTGGCTAGCACTCAGGTTCCTCAGCCGTCGCCGCGAGGCAACATACGAGGAAGAGCTGCAAGCCCAACCAGCCACCCCAGCTCCAGAACCCCAACCAGAAGACGCGCTATAACTTTTCTCCGCCTCCGGCTCCGGCGCTTCGCTATCACCCTCAGGCTCCCAAACTCGCCCTCGCTAGCGCGACGGGCTACTCAATCCAGCCTTTCTCCGCCTCCGGCTCCGGCGCTTCGCTATCACCCTCAGGCTCCCAAACTCGCCCTCGCTAGCGCGACGGGCTACTCAATCCAGCCTCGCTTGCTGGCGTTCCCCGGCCACGCAGGCCGGGGGGCTCAGGCTACGGGCTAGCGCGCCCTCCGCCCTACAGCACTGTTAACGCCCGTCCCAAATCAGCCGCCCCAACTCAGTCATGAGAGTTAGGGATTCACCGGGCGCTGCGGCGCCTCCGTGGCAACGGCCCGGCTGGAAGCCAATGATCAGGCCCCGCCCACAAACCCGAAGCGACCAAAACAGTCCGAGGCGCGGCAACGTACAAACTCAACAGCACGAATCATGGCGAGAATCAAAGACCGACAGACCAATACAACCGCCCGCCGGGTAGAAACCAACCAACCAGAAGCCAAAAGTGCCAACAGAGCAAGGCGCCAAAGCAAAACAAGAAAACAAGAAGCGAGGGACGAGCGACGGGTCAGGCGCCAGCATCAGCAGCGCGCATCGAGGGCGCCCAGCGCCCGGATTGCGCCTGCGCAGAAACAAGGAGCGAGTAACGAGCGACGGGTCAGGCGCCAGCATCAGCAGCGCGCATCGA
>CBERPN010000243.1:0-6940 GCA_965524675.1 uncultured bacterium | reverse complement strand
AAGAATCCCGAGTTCTTTACCTCAAACGGAGTGGTGGTAAACGACGGCCGACCAGATGTTGCGCCTCCGATGGGCCCGGCCCCGCCGATCACCTCCGACCCACCGTTCCACTCGATCGCAAGAGGTCTTCTGCTTCCCGCCTTCTCGCCCAAGGCCATCTCCCGACTGGAGGACGGCGCTCGAGCGTCGTGTAATCAGCTACTCGACGAGTTGCTCGCCGGCGGCGACGTTGTCGACGCGGCCGAGCAGTACGCCCAGCACATACCGGTTCGCGTAATCGCCCAAATGCTTGGGTTGCCACCCGAGGATGGCGACATCTTTCGACTCTTTATTCATCGCGTACTCACCGAACCGGGTCAGCACGACGACGTCGGCTACGATGACTCGCTCGACAAGTATCTCGACGACGTAATCGCCGATCGCCACGCCAACCCCGGCGAGGATCTCATCAGCTTTCTGTGCCAGGCCGAGGTGGAGGGCTCCCCGTTGTTGCCCGAACACATTCGTGGCACCGTCGCGCTGCTGCTCATCGCTGGAATCGACACTACATGGTCGGCGATTGGCGCAAGCCTTTGGCACCTAGCGCAGAATCCGCAGGACCGCCGCCGCTGGGTCGAAGACCCGGCGGTCCAACCAGCAGCCATCGAAGAATTTCTGCGTTTCTACGCGCCGGTCACCATGGCCCGTCTCGTAGCCAAACCGACCGAGATCAGCGGCTGTCCGGTGCTACCCAACGAGTGGGTGCTACTGCCTTTCCCGGCAGGCAACCGCGATCCTGAGGCTTTCGAGCAGGCGGGGGAGTTCATTATCGACCGTGCCCGAAACCGTCACGGGGCCTTCGGCTTGGGGATTCACCGCTGCGTTGGTTCAAACCTGGCTCGTCTCGAGTTAAGCGTCGCACTCGAAGAATGGATGAAGCGCGTGCCAGACTTCGAACTGGCCGACCCTGCCGGCGTGTTGTGGTCGACCGGCCAAGTGCGGGGGCCGCGCAACCTTCCAATTCGAGTCTTGAACAACGGAGTGAGCAAATGAGACTTAAGTACGACCGGAGCATGTGCCAAGGGCACAACCGTTGCTACATGCTGGCCCCCGAGCTATTTGATACCGACGATGAGGGCTACGCAGTGCTTCGACTAGAGGCCTCCGACGGCGCCGCCGAGGTGCCTTCAGAGCTTGAGGACAAGGCACAGCTTTGTGCCGATAATTGTCCCGAGTATGCCATTACGGTTACATAAACGTTACGGTACGGTTACGTAATCGCTAAAGGACCCTAGGTTTCAGGCGGGATTCCCTAGGTCTTCAAATTCAAGAAAAACCGGGTTGTTGCCGACAATCACATAATGAATCGCCGCCGTCGTTCAGTTTTCACTTCCCTCGCGCTCGTGTTCACCTTGCTCGCCGCGAGTGTGTTCGTCTCCGGGCCAGCTGTTGCCGGTTCGCTGACTTGCATGGGTAGAGCCGTCACTATTTCCGGAACTGGTGGCAACGATGTATTGCGAGGCACCTCCGGAGACGACGTAATCCGCGCCGGCCGCGGCAATGACATTATTTACGGTCTTGGCGGAAACGATGTGATTTGCGCCGGTCCTGGAGCAGACAGGGTGTACGGCGGCAAGGGTCGCGACCGCATTAAGGGAGGATCAGGCAACGACATCATCCGCGGCGGAGCGGGACGCGACCGGTTATTTGGCGGCTCAGGCCAAGACATCTTGTCGGGTAACGCCGGAATCGATCGACTTTCTGGAGGTACGGGAGTAGATCAATGCCGCAGCGCTGCCCGAACCTCGGGCTGTGAAGATGCCATAACGCTTTCAGCGGCCAACGTAATGGTGGCCCGTATCAACGTGGTACGAGCTGCGGCTGGTCAAGGTCCATTGGTTCTCAACCCTGAGATCAGCGCGGTCGCTCGAGCATGGAGCCAGTACCTCGCCGACAGCGGCGAATTCTTCCACAACCCGAACTATGTGCAGCAGTACCCGAGCGGGTTCCGGTCCTTCGCCGAGAACATCGCCTACCACTCGTCGGCGCTGAACGCCCAAACAGCGCTCGAGAACAGCTCAGGGCACTACGCCAATATGATATCGAGCCGCTATACCGAAATCGGTATAGGGATCGTCATCGTCAACGGCCGGGTCTACGTAACCCAAAACTTCGCCGGTTAACCGTCAGCCGCCTCAATCCAAAGGTTCATAGCATCGCCCCTCGCTTAGGTAGCGCGTGGGATCATCGAGAATCTTGGTTGAGCGCTGCTTAAGCCTTAAGTTGACATTAGCTGGGCAAGTAGTTGACAATACGGTTGAGATGATAAAGGATTATGTTCCTGAAGAGGATCCTCGTTACTGAGAGGATCCTCGTTACTGAGAGGATCCTCGTTACTGAGAGGATCCTCCGAGATGGAGCGTTCGATTCTATCATTTCTAGTGCCGCGGCTGGCGGTGTTGTTGGCTGCGCTTTTGGTTGTGTCGCTGACTGTGATTTCTCCAGTGTCTGGAGAGGTTGAGCCGGTAGAGATCTCTACAGGGGTAGAGCAGGCGTCTTCGGATGGATCCGATGACGGTAAGGGTAAGGAAGTGACCCGGGATAGGTTTGGCAGAACGGCTCTTCATATTGGTCAAGAGGAAGCCCTCGGAAGTGTTGAGCAACTGTTACCCGACGAGGTAATTTCTCACCCTGCTTATACCGATATGTGGCTTGAGAGAAGCGCGCAGGATCTTCGTCTCTTTGTCGGTGCGACAGATCCAGCAGCCGTGGCTGGCGCCTTGGCCGAGTGGTCCCTGCCGATTGAGATCAAAGTGGTGCAGAGCAAGTATAGCGGAAGCGAGCTCGAGCGTGCCCAGGCCGCAATCGACGACACGTTGGATCTTGTCAGTTCAGATGAACGGGTAGCGTCGGGTCAGTACTGGTTCTCGACCTACACCGATCCGATGAACGACCGTATTGTGATCGAGGTCGCGTTAGAAGCCGATGAGCTTATTCTCTCAGCTGCTCTGAGGCATGATCGTGACCGAGGAATCGTTGAGGTCGTTCGCACTGGGGAGCCGCCTCATAAAGTTGGCAATCTGGGAGACGCATGTACACATCACAGCCTTGGTCGTGGTTGTGACACACCGCTGCGGGGCGGCGTTCAGTTACGGCGGGCAGGAGCGAGTGCTTGGTGCTCCTCTGGATTCGTCGTGTACCTAGCTGCGAATCCCTCTACCGAGTTCACGCTTACCTCAGGTCACTGCAGCGGGTCATGGAATGAGGTCGTCAGCACCTTGGATGACAGTGGCAATGTTGTGACGATTGGGAATCGCCGGCAATCAAAGAACAGCGGGTCGGTTGATGCGCTTCTCGTCCTGTTGAACGGTACTCATTCGCCAAGCAACACTGTTGCGACGTACCAAACAGAGAACTACGTGATTCAGGGCAAGATCGTTCGGTCACAGATGCCGTTGAACTCGACCATGCGGCGCGGCGGAAAGTACTCCGACACCGACGGATTACTAGTCAGCAAGGGTGCGACTCAAAACGGCAAGAAGCACCAAGGCAAGGTCGAAGACGCCCCCGCATGTGGTGGCGATAGCGGCGGTCCATGGACGTACACCAACAAAGCCGTCGGAATACATAGCGCATCCACCCCAAGTACCGTCTGTCCTGCTCCCGCTTCGGAAGTCTCGCACTTCACTTTCGTCTCCAAGATCTTCAAATGGCGTAAGAATGCAGGCCAGAAGATCAAGATCAAGAAGACACCTTGAGCCTTGAGAGAGTTCTCAAATGGGCTTGAATCCTGTGAGCCATGTCCTCGGCGAGGCCGACAGCGCCCGCGCTGTCGATGGATCTCGTCGAAGCAATACTGGTCGGAGTCGGTTGTTCTATCTAGTGGCAGCCGTTCTGGCCATGCTCGGTGTCGTGAGCTGCGCTGACGAAGAGTCGACTCCTCCTCCGGTCGATACTGAGCCCGCGGCGGCGGAGTTCGATTCTGCCGGACTGCCGAATCAGATCTCTAGAGTCGACTGGGCGGGGGTGTTCCTGCGTCAGGAGTTCGATGGCCCGATCCATGCGTGTTTGAGTGATGGCGATAGCGAGCCAATCGCTTGCAGGCGGGTATTTCTTTTAGAGGGAGTTCCAGGTTTGGCGACCTACGACGAGACCGAAGACAGTGAAGGGTTTCTGACGTTGAATGACGTGCGAATTACCGGCACGGTAGAAAAGGACGACCTATTGGTGGTCGACGATATTTGGGTAGCGGACGGTACTGATACCTCGACCATTCTGACGTGCCCAATCGGGCCTAAGCCAAAGAAACCTAAGCCGGGTCGAATCTTTGATGATCTAAACGATCTGGGCGTGGTTCATCACCACATCGATGTTGTGAATGATGTAGCTCACATTACCGTTGTAGCTCTTACCGCCCCACAATTCGAAGCGATTTGTGAGGGCGGCTACCCGGCAGAAATAACCGACCTAGCCACGGTCTCTTAACGAACCCGAACTATCGAAGTCTTGATCCACTTCATTGGGTTAGACGTCGGCTCGTCCTCTTCGGAGGGCGGCGTCGGCTAGCGAATGCGCAAGCTCGGTGTGGTCCTTGTCGACCGTGCCGACGGTTACCCGAACATGGTTGGTCTGATTCGACAGAACGAACGGGCCGCCTGGGGCGACGACGATTCCCTGAGAAGCGAGCGCAACGAGCGCGGATCGCTCGTCGGCCACCTCGATCCATAGATTCATGCCTTCGCCTCGCGCGTAGCTGACACCACGCTGGTCGAGTACCTGGGTTATTGCCACACGACGTTCGGCATATGTGCGTTGAGCGTTGGCAATATCGGCCTTGACCCTTTCGCTTTCGAGAAGGTTGGCCAACAGTTCTTGAAGCAGGCGGCTCGACCAGCCAGGCCCGAGTTGTCGTCGCCGAACCAGCTCTCGAATCGGGGCACCCGCTCCGCCCACCGCCGCCAGGCGGATTTCTGGTCCGTGGGTTTTTGAGAAGCTTCGGATGTGCACGGTCTGGCCGGGCAGACGTAATCCCAGGCTGACCCCGTCGTCAAACGGTCGGTGGTCGTCTTCGATGATGATGGTTCCCGAACCGGCAAGAATCTGACTCAGCTCGGTAGATCGACGTTCGCTGAGTCGAAAGCCGGTTGGATTGTGCTCGCCCGGCTGTAGCACGATCACCGACGCGAACTGTTTGAGAGCAGCCTCCAGAGGCTCGGGCACGACACCTTCGGAGTCAATCGGTAGGCCCACTACCTCTGCTCCGGCGAGTTCCAAAATGTCGTAGAGCGGCGGAAAGCCGGGTTCTTCCACCAGCACCCGCATGCCCGGTCTTACGAGCTGGGAGACGAGTCGGTCGAGTGCATCGAGGGCGCCGTCGACAACCGTTAGGGCCTCTGGTTCGAACGGCCAGCGTTCGCGCAGGATCGTGTCGAGGTGGGGGAGCACCGGTGCGTCAAGATAGGACGAAGTCGAGGGCGAAGTCAGTGAAGCCAAGAAGGGGGTGAGGTCAGGAAGCAGACGAGGGTCGGGCACACCCTCGCTTAGGTCGATGCCCTGATCGCCGATTTCAGGTGGGTAGAGGTGCCAGAACCGGGGCGCCTGATCGACGGCGGCGGCTCGTACAAAGGTGCCACGGCGGCCACCGGTTTCGATAACGCCCGATCGGCCGAGCGTTTGCCACACTTCGCCAATGGTGGTGGCACTTACCGAGAATGCACTAGCCGTTCGCCGCACCGTCGGCAGTCGCTGACCGGGCGTAAGCACACCCCGAGCCACTAGTCGCGAGATATGCGCCGCAATCGATTGCGCGCCAGCCGGGCCTTCGAACCCTTCGAGCACGACACTAAGTGCGCTACATTCCACTCGCTCTCCAATCCCGGAGGAACTAGTATATACTAGAAGGCCCCAATGATGTATCTTGGAGGCATCGTGGCAAAAACGCTCATCGACATCGACGAGAGCGCATTAGAACAGGCCCGACAAGTACTCGGGACTACAACCAAGAAGGAAACTGTCAACAGGGCTCTAGTAGCCGTCGCGGCGCTTAGTGCACGTCAACATGATCTAGAGCGCTTCATCGCAGATGCCCACGCCGACCTCCGCGACCCCGAGATCATGTCTCGCGCATGGCAGCGGTAGCCCGCTATCTCGCTGACACGAGTGCTCTAGCCCGCCTACACCTCCCCGACGTGGCTGCCGCCCTGAAACCTCTGATTGAGACGGGCCTGGTGGCGACTTGTGCTGTCGTCGAGTTCGAAGTCCTTTGGTCGACCCGATCACCAAGCGAGTACGAGGCCGTCCAATCCAATCGCTCCCTCGGCTACGAATGGCTCCCCACCGAAGACACCGACTGGGAAAGGGCCCTCGAAGTCCAAAAGCAACTCTGGGCAACCGGACGAATGCGAACAGTTCCGCTCCCCGACCTGCTGGTAGCTGCGGTCGGAGAACGCCACAAAGTCACGGTCCTTCACTACGACCACGACTACGACACCATCACTGACGTAACCAACCAGCCGATGCAATGGATCGTGCCCAGAGGTTCTGTCGGTTAGTTGGTGGGACTATTGCATCGTGTGGGCATCGAGGGTTGGTTTGCCGCCTGGTCGACCAGGTCACCGCGGACGGCGTAGCGCTGACCGCCGAGGGCGAATTCGGGGTAACGGCGAGGGCGAGTTAATAGGTGAAAGAAGTAGCGGAAAACAATTGTGCCAGTACAAAGTTAGCTTGTACTGGTTTTGTCTGGATCATAGACTCTGCGACACGCGTCACATTTCAACAAATCTCAGGAGTCACCTATGGCCAACGTGGTCAAGTCTGCCATCGTCCAACTCAAGTGGACGGGCGACAAAGAGTCGATGCTCGATGCTCACGAACAGGCGGCGCGCGACGCGGCCGCCCAGGGCACCCAGGTGATGTGCTTCCAGGAACTATTCTACGGCCCCTACTTCTGCCAAGTGCAAGA